>JALPYG010000014.1 GCA_023271215.1 Dehalococcoidia bacterium | reverse complement strand
GGTGGGCACCCCAGGGGGAGTAATGCAGGTTACCGTTGAGAAGATAAAGGAGTTACGTGAGAGGACCGGTGTCGGAATCATGGATTGCAAGAAGGCCCTTCTGGATTGTGAGGGCGATCTCGATATCGCCTTAGCCAGGCTGCGGGACCGGGGATTCTCCATTGCCGAGAAGAAGAAGGGCCGCACCCTGAAATCAGGGTTAATTGAATCCTATGTACATGGTGGGGGGCGCATCGGGGTGTTGGTTGAGGTGAACTGCGAAAGTGACTTTGTTGCGCGCACTCCAGATTTCAGGGAATTATCCCACGATCTGGCAATGCAAATAGCCGCTTGTGCTCCGGAAGCCATTTCCCCGGACGAAGTCCCCGCCGGGAATGATAGCGCAGCGTCCGACAGTGCTTGCCTCTTGCTCCAACCTTTCATCAAAGATCCCCAGAGAACTGTAGAGGATGTCATTTGTGAGGTAATCGCCAGAGTTGGGGAGAATATTCGGGTGAATAGATTTGCCCGCTTCGAGCTGGGTGACTGAATGAATCAACCCAAATTCAAGCGCATTTTGCTCAAGCTAAGCGGAGAGGCTCTTCTTGGTAACAATCAGTTCGGCATTGACTCTGATGTTCTGGACGGTATCTCTGGGCAGGTCAAGCAGGTGCTGGGGATGGGAGTGGAGGTGGCTATCGTTGTCGGTGGAGGGAATATCTGGAGAGGAGTCGTGGCGGAAGCAAAGGGAATGGACCGCTCCACGGCCGACTACGCCGGCATGTTAGCTACAGTAATCAATGCCCTGGCCCTCCAGGATGCACTGGAGAAGAGGGAGATCACTGTCAGGACGCAGAGCGCCATCGTCATGCAGTCGATGGCCGAACCATATATCAGGCGGCGGGCCATCCGGCACCTGGAGAAGGGAAGGGTGGTTATCTTCGCCGCTGGGACAGGGAATCCCTACATGACTACCGACACTGCAGCCGCTCTCCGAGCAGTGGACATCGCGGCCGATATTCTGTTGATGGCCAAGAACAGGGTCGATGGCATTTATGATTCCAACCCGCTGAGCAACATATCAGCGAAGAAGTTCAAGCAGTTGAGCTACATGGAAGCCCTCAATAAGCGGTTGGAGGTGATGGACTCAACTGCCTTCGCCCTCTGTATGGAGAATCACCTTCCAGTTCTCGTCTTTAACCTTCAAGCCCCCCACAGTATCGAACAGGCAGTGATGGGGAAGGATATCGGCACATTGGTCTCCGATTAAGGAGGAGAGATGATAAGTGATGTCCTCGTTGCCGCTGAGGCCAAGATGACCAAAGCCGTTGAGGTGTTGGGAAGGGAATTCGCCGTTCTGCGCACCGGACGTGCCAGCCCCAGCCTTCTGGAACACATCCGCGTCGACTACTATGGCACCCCTACTCCCTTGAACCAGCTAGCCGGCATCTCCGCCCCGGAGGCCCGGATGCTCATCATACAGCCCTGGGATAGAGCGATTGTGCCTGCCATCGAGAAGGCCATCATCAAATCGGACCTCGGACTCAACCCCTCCAGCGACGGCAATGCAATCCGGCTGGTGATCCCGCAACTCAGCGAGGAGCGCCGCAAAGAGCTGGTAAGAGTAGTGCGCAAGAAGGTTGAAGAGAGGCGTATCGCCGTTCGCAACGTAAGGCGGGAAGCCCTGGAGAAACTGCGGGCGATGGAGAGGGAAAAGGAGATATCCCAGGATGAGGAGAAACGAGCCCTGAACCAGCTTCAGGCGCTGACTGACCGCTTCATTGAAAAAGTTGACCGAATAGGCAAGGACAAAGAGACCGAGGTTCTGGAGACTTGATTGTACCCACCCCTGCTCACGTGGCGATCATCATGGATGGCAATGGGAGATGGGCCAAGAACAGGGGCCTTACCCGCCTCCAGGGCCATCGCACCGGCACCGAGAACATCCGCCGCATCATCCGGACCTTCGCCAATCACGGTGTAAGGTATTTGACCCTCTTTGCCTTCTCCACCGAGAACTGGGGCCGTCCCCGAAAGGAAGTGCAGGGACTGTTCCGTATACTATCCCAGGTGATCGATCGCGAGACGGGAAAACTCCACCACGAGGGCGTCAAGATTGTGCATTTGGGGAGTCTCGACGGGCTGCCCGAGAGCTTACAGGCAAAGGTGAGAGAGTCCGTCGAGCTAACCAAAGATAACACCCGGATGACACTCGGTCTGGCATTCAATTATGGCGGGCGCGCCGACATCCTGAATGCCGTGCGGCGGATCGTACAGGATGGCATAGCGGCCGAAGATATCGATGAGGCTGCATTTGCACGATATCTTTCTACCGCCGGATTGCCCGATCCTGATCTTATCATCCGCACCGCCGGAGAGATGCGTCTCAGCAATTTCCTCATCTGGCAGGCGGCCTACAGTGAGTACTACTCTACGCCAACGCTCTGGCCCGACTTCGACGAAAAAGAGGTCGAGCTGGCGCTAGCGGCCTACAGCCGGCGAGAGAGGCGGTTCGGGGGGGCTGGTGCCGAATAAGAGAAGGAGAGGAGAATGACGAGGCCCCGCCTCAATGTCTCCTGACCCCAGTATGCTCCGACGGAGGGTCATTACCTCACTGGCTTTCGTCCCCGTTCTCCTGGCGGCTGTCTGGTTTGGCAATCCGTGGCTGTCCATCGTGGTAGCCTTCGCGGCGCTTCTGGGAACCTTCGAGTTCTACAGGTTATCAAGCCTTGCCGGGTGGCAGCCCTTCACCTTCCTCGGCCTGCTTTTCGTTCTGCTGTTCATATTGAATGCTCATTCCGGAGATGTGCGGACAACCCCGTTTCTCATCAGTGGAGTTGTGATCCTGTCTCTCATTAGACTCCTCTGGTGTGCCGATAAAGAGAGGGCCTTCACCAACTGGGCCTGGACCATGGCCGCCATCTTCTATATCGGCTGGACGATGAGCCATTTTGTGCTCTTGAGAGGACTTGAGGATGGCCGAAGCTGGGTCCTGGTCGTATTGCTGGTCACCTTCGCCTCCGATACCTGCGCTTTCTTCGTTGGCCGAGCCTGGGGAAGAAAGCGCATGCTGCCGGCCATCAGCCCGGGCAAGACCTGGGAAGGGGTGATCGGGGGGATAATAGGTGCGATGATAGCCCTGGCGATTTTGCATCCCATACTGGGCCTCGATAAGATCGGCTATGGCGGGTTGATTATCCTGGGATTCCTCATCAGTATCTTTGCTCAGCTAGGCGACCTCGCCGGATCGATGCTCAAGAGGACTGCTGGTGTCAAGGAAGCGGGGAAGCTCGTGCCGGGGCATGGCGGCCTGCTCGATCGTCTGGATAGCCTCATCTTCACGGTGGTTCTGGTATACTACTACGTAGTATGGATCGTGGGATGAAGAGAATCGCCGTCCTTGGCTCCACCGGCTCGATAGGCCGACAGACGCTGGAGGTGGTGCGGGCATTCCCGGAGAAGCTGGAGGTGGTGGCCCTGGCCGCGAGGCGCAACACTGCCCTCATGAGACAGCAGATTCAGGAATTTCACCCAGAGCTGGTTTTGGTGGGGGGACAAGGGCCATCCCTGGAGGAACTCGCCAGCCACCCGGATGTCGATCTCGTGGTTGTGGCTACCTCCGGCAAAGCCGGCCTCCTGCCTACTCTGGCGGCGATCCGGTCGGGGAGAGTCGTTGCCCTGGCCAACAAAGAAGCGCTGGTGATGGCGGGGGAAATAGTAATGGCCGAAGCCCGCAGGTGCCGGGTCGAAATCAGGCCGGTTGACAGCGAGCACAGTGCTATATGGCAGTGCCTGCAGGGCGAGGAGTCCAATCAGATAGCGCAGATCATTCTCACCGCCTCCGGAGGGCCCTTCCGCGATCGCTCACCTGAAGAGCTGGGCGGCATAACCGCGGAGCAGGCATTGCAACATCCCACCTGGCATATGGGGCGCAAGGTGACCATCGATTCGGCGACCTTGATGAACAAGGGGATGGAAGTCATCGAGGCACACTGGCTTTTTGGACTCCCTTACGATAGAATAAAGGTGATGATACACCCTGGCAGCATTATTCATTCCATGGTCGAGTTTGTGGACGGGTCAGTCAAGGCGCAGCTCGGAGTGCCGGATATGCGCCTGCCGATCCAGTACGCCCTGTCCCACCCGGAGCGGTGGGCAAATCCCCGGCTGCCCGGGCTCGATTTCGACAAGATAGATTCGCTCGAGCTTGAGCCGGTCGACATGGAGAGGTTCCCCTGTCTTAAGCTTGCCGTTGAGGCTGGCACCGCGGGCGATACCTATCCGGCGGTCCTGTGCGCCGCCGACGAGATGGCGGTGGATTTTTTCCTTTGGGGAAAGATCGGCTTCCTCGATATCCCCAGGCTAATACGAGATACCCTGGATCTCCACGGCCGGGTCGCAAATCCTGCGCTTGAGGACATTCTCGCGGCCGATGACTGGGCCAGGGCAACGGCGAAGGAGTGGATTGGGCAATGAGCACCCCGTGGGCGATACTGGCCTTTTTCATCATCCTGGGCTTCTTGATATTCATCCATGAGCTAGGGCATCTCGCCACGGCCAAGATGCGAGGCGTCAGGGTGCTGGAGTTCGGCCTGGGGTTCCCGCCCCGCATCATCGGCTTCCGGCGCGGGGAGACCGAATACTCGCTCAATGCGATCCCGCTGGGAGGGTTCTGCAGGATGCTGGGAGAGGATGACCCTTCGGAGCCGGGAAGTCTGGCCAGTAAGGGGGTCGGGACGAGGCTCCTGGTTCTCAGCGCCGGGTCGTTGATGATGTTCCTGTTCCCCGTTATCCTCTTCACCGTAGTCTACATGGTGCCGCACGACGTTGTTGTTGGGGGTGAGGGTGTCCAGGTCGTGCGGGTGGCTGTAGATTCGCCGGCGTATGCCGCCGGGGTCAAGCCTGGTGACGAGATTCTAAGCATCAACGGGGAAGAAGTTAGAAGCATCGAGGGCCTGAGGGAGATCGTCGGTACCCGACTGGGCTCTGAGATCGCCATGGTGGTGGAGCGCGACCTTGATGAAATCGTTCTCAGGATGATCCCCAGAGAGGATCCGCCGCCGGGGCAAGGGCCTCTGGGAGTGAGGATAGGCTGGGTTCGTACCATTGTCGAACGCCGGTCGTATCCACCCTGGAAAGCCACCTACTTAGGGGCCAGGCAAAGCGCGGGTATAGTGATTATGCTGGGGGAAGGTATCGCCGCTGCCATTGCGGGGGAGATGCCCTTTGCCCCGGTGGGTATAATCGGCATCGGTCAGGCAACTACCGAGGTAGCCCGAGCGGGCATATTAAATCTCCTGGCCTGGGCAGCTTTTCTGAGCATAAATCTGGGGATTGTCAACCTCCTGCCGATTCCAGCGCTCGATGGCGGCCGGATTGTTTTCGTTCTTCTGGAGGTATTGCGGCGCGGGAAGCGCCTCTCTCCCAGGGTTGAGAGCATGGCTCACCTGGTCGGTTTTGCCCTTCTGATCGCTTTGATCCTAATAATCAGCTATCACGACGTCCTCCGCCTCATACGAGGTGAGGGTTTGTTTCCGTGATCCGACGCCGAGCTTCCCGGACCATCCAGGTCGGCAGCATCACCGTCGGGGGTGCTGCCAGGATAATCGTGCAGTCGATGACCAGGACGGACACCCGCGATGCTCGGGCAACCATCGCTCAGATCGAGCGGCTGGCCGATTCTGGATGCGAGATCGTGAGGCTGGCGTTGCCCGATAAGGAGGCCGCCGCGGCGCTGGGCGAGATAAGGCGCCGTACCCGGGTTCCCCTTATTGCCGACATCCACTTCGACCATCGTCTGGCGCTGGCTGCGATGGAGAGAAACATCGACCAGGTGAGATTCAACCCGGGGAACATCCGCGAGCCGGTAAATATCGCGGCGATAGTCTGCATGGCTAAAGAACGGTCGATTCCCCTTCGCATTGGAATCAATGCCGGAAGCCTGCCCAGGCACTCGACTGAAAAGGAACTCGCCGCTCGAATGGTCGAGACCGCTCTAGAGCAGATTCGCTTCATCGAAAATCTGGACTTCGACCTCATCGAGGTCTCACTCAAGGCCTCGAGCGTACTTGCCACCATCGAGGCAAACAAGGCCATTGCCGAAATGATGCCCTATCCGATACATCTGGGGATCACCGAGGCTGGACTCCCCAAATGGGGGGCTATCCGCAGCGCCGTCGGACTGGGCGTGCTTTTGCATCTCGGGATTGGAGATAGCCTCCGCGTCTCACTCACCACCCCCGACCCGTGTGAGGAGGTCTTCACCGCCTACGAGATTCTGAAGTCGCTGGAGTTGCGACAGCGAGGGCCCAAGCTGATCAGTTGCCCCACCTGCGGCAGGTGTGAGGTGGAGGGTTTTTATGATCTCGCCCGTGCGGTGGAAGAGCGCCTCTTGCGACTGGAGGAGCCGATCGCGGTGGCGGTGATGGGGTGTGTGGTCAACGGCCCCGGCGAGGCCAGGGATGCCGACGTGGGCCTGGCCTGTGGCAAGGGACGGGGGGTGATCTTCAAAAAGGGTGAAAAAATCCGCACTGTGGAGGAAGCGGACTTCTTGAATGCCCTCCTGTCCGAGGTGGAGGATTTTAGATCGGGGGCTTCCGCTTGTGCCAGGGAGTAGCCTGCTCGAAGGCAAAGGCGATTCTGAGGAGCATCTCCTCCGCAAATGGCTTCGCCAGGATCTGCATTCCCACAGGAAGCTCGTTCACGAAGCCGGCGGGGATGGAGATTCCCGGAATGCCGGCGATGTTTACGGGAAGGGTGCAGACATCGCTTAAGTACATCTGCATAGGGTCTTCCATCTTCTCTCCGATCTTGAACGGGACGGTGGGGGAGGTGGGGGTGATGAGGGCATCGAAACGCTCGAATGCCTGGTTGAATTCCCGCCTTATCAGTGTGCGAACCTTCTGTGCCTTGAGATAATAGGCATCGTAGTAGCCGGCTGAAAGGGCGTAAGTCCCCAGCATGATGCGCCGCTTTACCTCCATTCCAAAGCCGTATTGCCGGGTCTTCTCCAGGGCATCCCACATATTCTCGGCGTCCTGCACAGAAAAGCCGTATTTTACGCCATCGTAACGGGCAAGGTTCGCCGAGGCCTCCGAGGGGGCGATAATGTAATAGGCCGACAGACCATACTTCGTACTGGGCAGTGATACTTCCTCTACTATGGCTCCCAGTTCCTCGAGCCTGGAGATGGCGGCCTGGATCGCTTGCTTTACCCCTTCCTCCATCCCTTCGACAAAGTACTCCCGGGGAACACCCAGGCGCAGGCCCCTGATCTCGGGGATGAGCGATTGGGTGTAGTCGGGGGTGGGCCGGCGGACAGAGGTTGAATCCCTGGGGTCGTGGCAGGCAATGGCGTTCATGATCAGGGCGGCATCAGTGACATCCCTGGCCAGGGGCCCAATCTGATCCAGAGAGCTGGCAAAGGCAACGAGCCCATAGCGGCTAACCCGGCCGTAGGTCGGCTTGAGACCGACGACGCTGCAGAAGCCCGCCGGCTGGCGGATACTGCCCCCGGTATCGGAGCCAAGGGCATAGAGGGCTTCTCCCGCGGCCACACTTGCCGCCGGCCCCCCACTCGATCCCCCGGGAACGCGGTCCAGGTCCCACGGGTTTCGGGTAGGGCCAAAGGCCGAGTGTTCGTTGGATGAACCCATGGCGAATTCGTCCATGTTCCCTTTGCCTATCAGCACCATGCCATGCGAATTTAGTCTTTCCATCACCGTGGCATCGTAAGGGGGGACAAAATTCTGGAGCATCCTCGAAGAGCAAGTGGTGAGAATTCCTCTGGTGCAGATGTTATCCTTGAGAACTGCCGGTACTCCGGTAAGGGGGGTGGCGTCGCCATTTCTGAGCCGGAAATCTGCTTTCCGTGCCTGATTTAGAGCAAGCTCCTCAGTGAGGGTGACCAGGGCGTGGAGCTTGTCCTCGAGGCGCCGGGCGCAATCGAGCGCCGTCCGGGCAAGCTCAACCGAAGAAATCTGCCGGCTTCTCAGCAGTCGGCTTGCTTCGTGGATGGTAAGGTGGTTTAGATTCAATCCATTCTCCTACTGCGATAAAAACCGCCGATTCACGCAGATTCAAAAATCACGGAGCACACCTTTTATCTTCACCTTGTGATTCTGCCCAATGCTAATCGGTGTTCATCAGCGTGCATCAGCGGTTCCATCCTTATCGCTTGTGTAGTCACGATGTTCCACCGGAGATCGGTATTCGCTGAACAAGGAGACACCACGAACAGGATAACCTCTGAGGGGAGGATTGTCAACCATGCCACAGGACATCTGGACAGTCACTGCCCTTTATGGTATTCTTTAGTCAAGCGCTCTTGGCCTCCAAATCGGCAAGGGTGAGTTGCTGAACGGTTTATCATCATGCGCAAAGATACTAAGAATTGGCTTGAGATGGCGGAGTATGATCTCCAAACAGCGGAGCATATGTTGCAGTCAGGCAGATATGTCTATGTGATTTTCATGTGTCACCTCTCCATCGAAAAAACCCTGAAGGGCATACTTACTGAGGAAACAAGTACAATTCCTCCTAAGACTCACGACCTCCTCTATTTGACTCAGAAAACTGTTATCCGGTTTACTCCGGAAATGCTTGACTTTGTGGGGATGATAAATAATGCCAGTATCGCTACTCGGTATCCGAGAGACTTCTCTCGGTTGGTTTCAAGCTATCCCAGGGAGGTAGCTAATGACTATCTGGAAAGAACGAAAGGGGTAGTGCGATGGGTAAGACAGGACTTCAGATTGAGGGAATCATAAAAAGATATTCGCAGCAACTCGAAGGATTAGGGATAAAACCAGAGAGAATGATCCTCTATGGCTCATTTGCCAGGGGAACGGCTGAAGAGGGGAGCGATATAGATTTACTAATCGTCTCGGAAGATTTCCAAGGAATGAATATCAGGGAGCGAAGTGAACTCCTTGGAGTGGCAGCGGCAAGGATATTGTCGCCTATTCAAGCCGAGGGGGTAACTCCCGAGGAAGTGAGAGAAAACGAAGAGGACAGCTTTCTCGAAGAAATACTGCAATCGGGGGTTGTGCTCCTCAAGAAGAGGTGAAAGCATTTGGATCTGATCAGATGTATTCCTGCAAATGCCGTGCGGCGGGGGCACTTGGGCCGGCATTCCCCGCTGGCAATGGAGAAGCGAATAAAATACCCCAGAGGAGGACATTGACATGATTGAATTACCGTATTCCTTAGTAGTGGAAGCTACTGACGAAGCAGATTACTTCGGCTTCTACTCTCCTGACCTGGAAGGCTTTTCGGGAATAGGTCACTCCGTGGAAGATTGTTTGTATAAGGCCAAGTGGGGCATGAAGGAGCATATTGATCTGCTCAAAGAACAAGGGCTTCCAGTTCCTCCGGTCAATCCAGATCCCAGGATTTCTGTTCAAAACGAAAAGAAACTAGCTGTTGCTTGATCGCCTAAAGGAGCTCTCAGTGTCCATCACCAAGCAAGACCTGGATGACGTCGCCCTCTCCGAAGAGGAATACCGACTGATTGTGAAGCAGTTGGGACGGGAGCCGACCATCGTCGAACTGGGGCTGTTCGGCTCGCTCTGGAGCGAGCACTGCGGATACAAGCACTCCAAGCCCCTGCTCAAGCTTCTTCCCACCCGGGGCGAGCGCGTCATCACCGAGATCGGCCAGGAGAACGCCGGGGCGGTGGACATCGGAGATGGTCTCGCCATCGTGATGAAGATCGAGTCCCACAACCACCCCTCGGCCATCGAGCCCTACGAGGGAGCGGCTACCGGTGTCGGCGGAATCGTGCGGGACATTTTCACCATGGGTGCCCGGCCCATTGCTCTGCTCAATTCACTCCGGTTCGGTCCCTTGAGCGACTCCCGCAACCGCTATCTTTTCAATGGGGTAGTAGCCGGCATCGCTGGATACGGGAATTGCCTCGGCATTCCCGATGTCGGCGGCGAGATTTATTTCTGCGAGACTTATTCGTCCAATCCGCTGGTCAACGCCATGTGCGTCGGCCTTCTGGAAACCTCAAAACTGGTCAAGTCCGAGGCCGGCGGCGCAGGCAATCTGCTGATGCTGGTCGGCGCCGACACCGGCCGGGACGGACTCCACGGTGCCTCAGGCCTTGCCTCGCGAACCTTCGAGGATGAGCGTGAACTGCGCCCCACGGTACAGGTGGGCAACCCCTTTTTGGAAAAATTGCTTATCGAGGCATGTCTGGATATCAAGGAAACAGACTGGATTGTGGGGATGCAGGACCTGGGGGCGGCGGGGCTCACCAGCGCCGCTGTGGAGAGTGCCTCCCGAAGTGGCAGTGGACTGGAAATAGATGTCCTAAAGGTTCCTCGCAGAGCTGAGGGAATGACTCCGTATGAGGTCATGCTCTCTGAATCCCAGGAACGGATGCTTCTCATCGTCAAGAGGGGCTGTGAGGACAGGGTAAGAGCGATCTTTGACCGCTACGATCTGCGCTGCGACATCATCGGGGAGGTCACCGACGATGGCATGGCGCGCATAAAGGAAGGCTCAGAAATAGTAGCCGAGGTGCCAATCGAGTTTCTCACCCAGCCCCCACTCTACCGTCTCGACGGCGCGGCGCCAGCCTGGCTGGCCGACATTCAGGATTTTGATTTCAGCTCTATTCCTGATCTTCGCCGCGAGGATATTCCGTCCGTTCTGTTGAAGCTCCTTGCCTCGCCGAATATCGCCAGCAAGGAGCCGGTCTATCGCCAGTACGATCATCACGTCCAGATTAACACCGTGGTGCCCCCGGGAAGTGACGCCGCGGTGCTGCGGATAAAAGGAACCGGCAAAGGCATTGCCCTGACCACCGATGGTAACGGGCGCTATTGCTATCTCGATCCCCGTGCCGGTGGGGCTATAGCAGTGGCGGAAGCGGCGCGGAATCTTGCCTGTTCCGGCGCCAGCCCCCTGGCCGTTACCGACTGCCTCAACTTCGGCAATCCGGAAAAGCTTGAGATCTACTGGCAACTGGAGCAGTGCGTTCGGGGGATGGCAGACGCCTGCGATGTACTGAGCATACCCGTCATCAGCGGGAATGTCAGTCTCTACAATGAAACCAGGGACGAGGCGATCTATCCCACGCCGGTGGTGGGGATGGTGGGATTGATCGAGGATATCGCTAAGCGCTGCACCATGTCCTTTAAGAGCGAAGGCGATCTGGTGCTGGTTCTGGGAGAGAGGGGAGATAATCTCGCCGGCAGCGAGTACCTGGAGGTCCTCCACGGCAAGGTCGCCGGAAGGCCGTCGATAGACCTGGAGCTTGAGAAAAGGTTGCAGGAATGCCTGCTGGCGACCATCGGAGAGGGGATTTTGAAATCGGCACACGACTGCTCCGATGGCGGCCTGCTAGTAGCGATTGCCGAATCCTGCATCGTTGGAGGCATTGGCTTTGAGGGTGAACTGGAGATCGCTGGGAGACTGGACGGCGCTCTCTTCGGTGAAGGGCAGTCGAGGGCGGTAGTCTCGGTGGAACCGGTGAATCTGGATCGACTTCGGCAGATTGCCACCGACCACGGAGTCCCCTTGCAACAGATAGGCATTGCCAGAGGCGAGCGCTTTGTCATCAAGGGGATCATAGAGGTGCCACTGGAAGAACTGGCCGATGCCTGGCACCATGGATTAGAGAGGGCGATGGCTTGAGCGAGCCAACCTTGACAAACTCGTGCTCATGAGATATAATCTGCAATCATGCATCAGGTATCTGAGCGGTAGTAACGCCACCGAAGGCTGAAGAGGCGTTTCAGTCATCGGGAGGAGAAGTGAAACTGGAAGAATATCTGAAAATGCTACAGGCAAGATACGAGGCCTACTTTGATACTTCCCCGGATTATTCTATCCTGGGACGCACGGTAGACCTCTATGCTCGGTGCCACGTCAGGAGCGAGAAGTTCTTCCTCTCCAGGAAAGCAACCCTCGGTGCCTGGGAAACCAACGAGTATTGCCTGGTAGAGGGTCACCAGGCTGGTCTCGGTGCAGCCAAAGTCCAGGATTTTACTGCCTTCCTGGTGAATGCCGCAAACGAGCTGGTCAAGCCCCATGAGGAACACATGTCCAGTGTGATATCAGGAATACTGGTTTCTGAGCAGGGGGTTGATCCCGAAGCCATCCGTATCGGGACGAGATTCAAACACGACCGAAGCTTCTGGTTTGGAATACGCGGATGGTATTCGGTTCGTCTGCTGCTGGTCGACCTTTCGTCCGGTCAAGTCTACGCCAGCCCTAAGGGAAAGGAGGTGATGAAAAGCTATCTACCAAAGCAGGTGGTTTAGAGTGTTTCGCAGGCCAAATATTTAAGAAAGGAGATAAAGGATTATGAGTGCTATATGGTTGTTGGTTGTTGCTATTGCTGCCTTTGTCGTCGGCTACACCTTCTACGGCTCGTATGTAATCAAGAAGCTGGGGGGAGCCGATCCGACGGCTAAAACCCCGGCCCATGCTATGCGCGATGAGGTGGATTATGTTCCAGCACGGGGGCCGGTTCTGATGGGTCACCACTTCGCTTCCATCGCCGGCGCCGGCCCGATTGTGGGACCAATAGTGGCCGCGGTGTTCGGCTGGATACCGGTATTTCTGTGGATTGTCCTGGGCGGTATCTTTATCGGCGCCGTGCACGATGCCGGAGCCCTATATACTTCCGTGCGGCACCGGGCGAAGTCCATCGCTGAGATCCTGGGGGAGAATATCGGCATCAGCGGTAAGAAGCTTTTTGCAGCCTTTGCCTGGCTCACCGTGATCCTCGTTCTGGCCGTCTTTGCGGTGGTTCTCGCCAGGACCTTCGCCGGCACCCCATCGGTAGCCACCGCTGCGATACTGTTTATTGTGCTGGCGATTTTCTTTGGTTACGCTGTCCACCGGAGGGGTGCTCCCCTGCTAGTGTCCAGTGTAGTCGGTGTCGCGCTCTTGGCCCTGTGCGTATGGCTAGGCACCTTGTTTCCCATCAGCCTACCGGTCAATGTGTGGATAGTCCTTCTGCTGGCATATGCCCTGGTTGCCGCCAGCCTGCCGGTGTGGCTCATCCTGCAGCCCCGTGACTACCTCGAATCGTTCCTCCTCTACGGTTTCCTGGCTGCCGCGCTGATCGGTATTCTTGCCACCAACCCGGCAATCAAACTGACCGCGTTCACCGGTTTTCAGGTCAACCTCGGCTATCTCTTCCCCATGCTGTTTGTCACTGTCGCCTGTGGAGCCATTTCCGGCTTCCACTCCCTGGTCTCTTCAGGGACCACTGCCAAGCAGGTGAGCCGTGAAACCCATATCAGGCCGATCGGTTACGGTGGTATGCTGCTGGAGTGCTTGCTGGCGGTGATTGCGCTCACCACTGCGGCTTACCTGCTTATGGGTGACTACACCGCCCTGCTGGCAGAAAAGGGATGGGGAGGTGTCTTTTCGACCGGGATCGGTAGTTTCTTAACGGGCATCGGTGTTCCACTGCAGCTTGGCGAGGCTTTCGCCGGCCTGGTTCTGGCTGCCTTTGCCCTGACCACCCTCGATACCGCCACCCGATTGTGCCGGTTTATGCTCCAGGAGCTGACCGAAAAGGAGGAGGGAAAGCCCTCAGCCGTGGTTACCTTTGTGACCAATCGCTACGTGGCCGGCCTAATTTGCGTGGTTCTAGGTGGCTGGCTGGCATTGGGTGGTGGGTGGAGGGTACTCTGGCCTCTGTTCGGTTCAGCTAACCAGCTCATGGCCACTCTGGCCCTGCTAGCTGTCGCCGTCTGGCTGACCAGAATGGGTAGGGACAACAAGTTTGTTCTTTATCCCATGGTCTTCATGCTGGCCGTTACCATGACGGCGCTGGTATTTATGTTCTTCAAAGCATTAGACGCCGGCATCATCGCGCACACGATCATTGTTGTAGCGCTTTTTGCCCTGGCCATCGTCCTGGTCTACCTGGCGATAACCCGTTTAGGAGCGGCTGGCAAGCGAAAGCCGGCACGTGGCTGATTTTTGACCGAATGGACGAGTGATTACACGGGTTCGAAGGAGACCCCAGTTGCGAAGCCGCTGGGGTCTCCTTTATAATAGAGATCACTCTCGATGGGGCTACGCACGATCATGCGGATGAGCATCCAGAATTGGCCGACTCCCGAACTCAGAAAAGCCCGGGAAATCTTGATCGGGCTGATGAATACTGCTATCGAATCCGTAGAGCCTTCACTGGCCGTGCGGAGGTGGCTAACGGAAGAAGAATTTGAGATCGAGGGTTGTCGGAAGGTGGTGGTGGTTGGCGGCGGGAAAGCCGGCGTGGCAATGGCAATGACATTGGAGCAGACCCTGGGGGATAAACTAACTCATGGGATAGTGAATATTCCCCGGGGCACCATGCCGCAGATACCCCCGGCAACAATCGAATTGGTGGAGGCGAGCCACCCCATCCCTGACGAGTCCGGTATGGAAGGTGCCCGGCGGATGCTGGAGCTTGTTAGCGGACTTGGCCAACACGATCTGGTGATATGCTTGATAAGCGGCGGCGGTTCGGCGCTCATGCCCCTTCCCGCGGAGGGCGTCACGCTTAGCGAGTTGCAGGAAGTCACACACCTCTTGCTGAGGAGCGGCGCCGCAATTCAGGAGCTAAATGCGGTCAGGAAACACCTGTCAGCAATAAAGGGCGGACAACTGGCCAGAGCGGCCTCTCCAGCACGGACAGTCAGCCTGATCATCTCGGACGTCGTCGGGGACAGACTGGATACCATCGCCAGCGGGCCGACCTATCCCGATTCAACTACCTACTCGGATGCTCTGGCAGTGCTTGAGAAGTATGAACTCAAGGAAAAGGTGCCGCCGGGTATTCCTGCCCATCTAACAAATGGGGCGAGAGGCGCGATACCGGAGACACCCAAGGCCGGGGAAGAGTGTTTCCGAAAGGCCTATTACAAGATTATAGCCAGCAATGCCGATGCTCTGGCCGCGGCGGAAGAGGTCGGAAGGGCTCATGGTTTTAACGTTCGTATCCTGACAACCACGATGCAGGGTGAGGCGCGCCAGGTCGGTGAGTATCTCTCGCGTGTCGCCAGAGAGGTGTGTGAGACGGGAAGGCCGATCCCAAGGCCCGCCCTGCTGCTTCTTGGAGGGGAAGCCACAGTAACTGTGAAGGGCGCTGGATTTGGCGGCCGGAATCAGGAACTCGTGCTCAGCACAGCACCTGGGATCGCGGGGTTAGACACCGTGGCTATTGTGTCCTTCAGCACGGATGGAGTAGACGGCCCTACGAACGCCGCTGGGGCAGTGGCCGATGGTTTCACCATCCGGAGGGCGGAGCAACTCGGCCTGGACCCTGCCCTTTATCTTGAAAACAACGATTCCTATAGTTTCTTCAAGGAGCTCGGGGACCTACTAGTAACTGGCCCCACCGGAACTAACGTGATGGACGTTGTTGGTCTGATTGTGGGTTAGAATGGAATCAAAGAACGCCCGGCCGTCAGTTCCGCCGAGAATCTCCTCGCAGCAGCGCTCAGGATGGGGCATCATCCCCAGCACGTTCCCATCTGCATTAGTTATCCCGGCGATGTTGGAGAGAGAGCCATTGGGGTTGGCCGCCTCGACGACCTCTCCCGAGGGGGTTGAGTAGCGCAGCACGATCCGGCCATTGGCTTCAAGCTCGGCCAGCGTGGCCTCATCGGCGAAGTAACATCCCTCGTAGTGAGAAATGGGCATGCGCAGCACCTGCCCTGTCTGACAAGAGGAAAGGAAGGGAGGGGAGGTATCCTCCACTCGCAGGTGAACCCACTGGCACCTGTATTGCAGGTGGACGCTGCGAAGCAGCACACCGGGGAGGAGTCCGGCCTCACAGAGTATCTGAAATCCGTTGCAGCTCCCCAGAACCAGTCCGCCGCCGGCGGCAAAGCGTTCCACTGCCCCCATCACGGGGGAAAAACGGGCGATGGCTCCTACGCGAAGATAGTCGCCGTATGAAAAGCCACCGGGGAGGATCACACAGTCGTAAGGGGAAAGGTCGGTCTCTTTGTGCCAGACATATTCGACTTCCTGCCGGAAGACATTAAGCAGCACATGGTGGAAGTCCATGTCGCTCCAGGTGCCGGGGAAGATGATCACCCCAAATCTCATAATCAAGGATCGTCGAAGCCCAAAGGCTAAAGGCTGAAGGACGAAGGCGAAAGGCTAAGGGCGAAAGGCAAAAGGGAGTACGGGGCCCTTTGCCCTTAGCCCTTTGCCTGGGATGGGAGGGGATGAGGGTCTCCTCCCACCTATCTGCCAGTGTAAGCGCCTCGCGAACTTCTGGTGCTCTTGCGCTTCTTGGTTGCTCTTTTCTTCTTGCGCACGACCGAAGGCTTCTCGAAGTACTGCCGCCTGCGATACTCGGAGAGAATGCCCTCTTGCTGCACCTTCCTGTTGAAGCGCCTGAGCGCACTTTCCAGCGACTCATTTCCGTCTATTCTAACATCAGTCAACCAGCATCGCCTCCCCCTGAAGTTTTCCTAACCATGAGAATTATAACTATTTTGGCGTGCATCTGTCAAGGCCGGTAGAGACTGCTGCACCCTTTCCCAGATCAACTCGCCCATCTTCTTCCCTGGCTGAGCGGCATCGATCAGTAACCAACGCTCCGGATAGGCATTGGCCATCTCAAGGTAGCCCTGCCGTACCCGCTGGTGAAAGGCGATATCCTCCCGCTCGAAGCGGTCCCTCGCCGCCGCTCTGCCTTTACGCCGAAGCCCCCCCTTTACCTCCATATCCAGCAGGACAATTAGATCCGGGCGAAGCCCTCCGGTAGCGATGTTGTTGATCGTTTCGATGGTCTCGAGATCCAACCCTCGCCCATAACCCTGGTATGCCAGCGTAGACTCGGTGTAGCGATCGCTGATAACGATGTAATTCTGATCGAGAGCAGGACGAATGACCTCTGCCACCAATTGCGCCCGGGAGGCGTTAAACAGGAGCAGCTCGGTTAGGGAATAAATCCCTATCTCCAATCCGTGCTTCAGAAGCCTTCCGACCTTATCTCCGACGGCGGTGCCCCCGGGTTCCTTCACCAGGAGCACCGGGAACCCTGAGCCGGAAAGACGTCGCCTCAGCGCTCTCGCCTGCGTGCTCTTGCCGCTTCCTTCTACACCCTCGAACAGTATAAATAAACCCACTATATTGAAATTATAAACCATGACGCCGTCTGGTGCAACCGGCAAACAATGTAGCTACTCGGGCCTGCCCCCCGGCCGCAGGCCCAGGGGTTCAAAGTTCCGGGGTTCAAGGTTCAAGGGTTCCTCTGAGGGGTCACCCCGAAGGGTTAGAAAACGATGAACGTAAACCAGTATGAAGATGAGGCAACCAACTGTGAACGGTGAACCTGACAACCTGGGTAGCACGTGCTGCCGTTCGTGGATTCATCAACTATCTCAAGAAATATGAAGAGCGCAGGGTGGACAACCGTGAACCTTGAACCGTGAACCTGGCAACTTGAATAGTTACAATTTGATAATCTCCGTTGGATGATTTAATATTAGGGTATCGTGCGTTTATTCGGGACGAGCGGGATAAGGGGACTGGTCGGAGAGGAACTGACCCCGGATTTCCTCCGGGATGTCGGCCGGGCGATGGGCGCGGTTTTGCCGCCGCGTTCTCGACTCTGCGTTGCCACCGATACCAGGCTCAGCCGGGAGCTGGTTAAAGGCGCTGTCAGTGCTGGCCTGCTCTCTTCTGGGATAGATGTAACCGATCTCGGAATCCTTCCCACCCCGGTGCTGGCATATCTCACCCGGGAGATGGGCTTCCAGTCCGGATTGATGATTACCGCCTCTCACAATCCGCCGGAGTTCAACGGGATAAAGATATTCAACGCAGACACCCTTGGCTACAGCATCTCTCAAGAGGACGAGATAGAGCAGATATACAAGCAGCGGGGTTTCCGGACGGGCATTTGGGGAACCCTCCATCACGATGAAAAGACAAAGGGGAGGTATTTCGATCATCTACTGGAGAGGTTTTCAGGCAGGGACTTTGGCCGGGGATTGAAAGTAGTTGTCGATCCCGGAAACGGGGCCGCCTCCGGATTCGTCACAGACCTTTTCTCGGCGCTCGGTCTCGACGTTATTCCTCTAAACGATGAGCCGGACGGGCTATTCCCGGGAAGGGGCCCCGAGCCTACAGCAGAGACCCTCGGGAGTACGGTGAAGTTCCTGAGGGAGAAGGGCGCCGACATCGCTATATGCTTTGACGGCGACGCCGACCGGGTGGTCTTCTGCGATCAAGAGGGTTTCCTCGGCTTTAACGAGATGGCTGCCTTTATGGCAAGGCTCGTGGCGAAGGAGAGCGGCAAGGCGAAGGTTGCCGCTACCATCGAGGTGGGGAAGTTGCTCGACCTGGCACTCGAGGACCTGGGCATAGAGGTGGTGAGGGGAAGAATCGGCGACGTCCACCTCGCCCACCTCGTCCGTGAACTCGATGCCGCCATCGGCGTGGAGGACGTCGGGGTCTATATCATGCCCGAGATGGGTTCATACCCCGAGTCCATCCTCACTGCCCTGACCCTGCTCAGCCGGATAACTTCCACCGGCGAGATCAGGGAGTTCCTGAGACACCTGCCGCGATTCTTCCTGCGAAGGAAAAAGGTACGCTGCCCAAACGAACTCAAAGAAGCGACCATGGCGAGAATCAAAGAGAGGGCCGTTATCTTCGGGGCAGATGAGATAAACCTCCTCGATGGCATAAGGCTTGACTTCGAGGACGCCTGGATTCTCATCCGGGCCAGCGGGACGGAGCCCGTGATTCGGATCATAACCGAGTCGGCCCGGGAATCGAGGGCGGAAGTGCTTCTGGCTGAGGGGGTTCGACTGGTTGAGGAGGCTCTGGGATGATATCTATTCTGCTGCACTGCTGCTGTGGACCATGCACGGCTTATGTAGTTGGATGGCTGCGGGAGCACGACCATGAAGTCACCGCTTTCTGGTATAATCCTAATATCCATCCCTTCACGGAGCATCAGAAACGTCTGGAATCGATGCAGGCGCTGGCAAGAGGGATGAGCCTTCCGCTGATCATTGATGAGGGCTACGAGATGGTGGATTACTTCCGGGCCGTTGTCGGTCGCGAGGGAGACCGCTGTCCCGAGTGCTATTGCCTGCGGCTGGACAGGACGGCCCGGGCTGCCGTGGAGAAGGGCTTCCACACCTTTTCTACCACCCTTCTCATCAGCCCCTATCAGGATCAGGGCCTGATAAGAGAGATGGGCGAGCGGGCCGGGAGGGAGAATGGGGTAGAGTTCTACCATCAGGATTTCAGCGATGGCTTTCGGTGGAGTCAACAGGTGTCCAGAGAACTCGGCCTCTACCACCAGAGATATTGTGGCTGTCTTTACAGCGAATGGGAAAGATACGGCAAGACCGTTCACCACGGAGAGCGCAGAGACTGCTGAGATGAATCGGAATTTGAGGGGTGTGTTCTTTGCGTGCTCTACGATGGACACTTACGATACGGCAAGACGAGGATCGGCGATAAGGGGGTCGCATGGCATATCGAAACCTGATTCTGGAGAAGAAGGATCACATCGGATACATAACCCTCAATCGCCCGCAGGAGGGCAATGCCATAGATCGGGCGCTCGCCGATGAACTGGCTGAGGCGTGTGCACAGATAAACGAGGAGGAGGAGATCAGGGTGGTGGTCATCACCGGATCGGACGAGGTCTTTTCCTCAGGGAATCAGGCTATCGAGCCGGGAGACTTCCTGGTGTCAAGTGTAGCTTCAACAGCGGTAGCCGGACTGAAGACCCCGGTTGTTGCGGCTATAAACGGGGACGCTCTGGGGGCGGGACTGGAGTTAGCACTGGCTGGAGACATCAGGCTTGCCGCTGAGGGAGCGCGCTTCGGTCTTCCTCAGGTCGCTTACGGGGCCTTACCCGCTGGTGGGGGAACGCAGCGATTGCCCCGGATCGTAGGTCGCGGTAAGGCACTGGAGATGATCCTCACCGCCGCCGTCGTCGATGCTCAGGAAGCGTATCGAATCGGGCTGGTCAACAGGGTTTTTTCATCCGGTGAACTTCGCCACGAAGCGGAGAGCCTGGCGAGTAAACTGGCTGCCAAAGGGCCCATTGCACTGCAGTACGCCAAGGAGGCCATCAACAAAGGGCTGGACGTCTCCCTGCAGCAAGGGCTGGGGCTGGAGGCTGATCTCTCGATAATCCTGCAGAGCACGGCAGACCGAGAGGAAGGAATTCGGGCCTTTCTGGAGAAAAGAGGGGCACAATTCAGGGGGAAATAAATCAATGAATGGCTTCGAGACGATTATTTACGAGAAGAATGACGGCATAGCCTGTATCACCCTCAATCGGCCTCGGGCTCTGAACGCGGTCAATATCAAGATGCGGGATGAGCTTTACGAGATCCTTCCCGCAATAAAGGACGATCCTGAGGTGATGGTAGCCATAATCAAGGGCGCTGGGGAGAGGGCGTTTTCGGCCGGGGCGGATATCTCCGAATTTGGCACCACCCCTTCGCCGGCCGTCGCCCGGCAGGTGCGCTGGGAGAGGGACCTGTGGGGGATGTTCCTCAGCGTTCCTAAGCCGGTCATCGCGGCTATCCATGGCTTTGCCCTCGGTGCGGGAATCGAAATGGCCATGTGCTGCGACATTCGACTTGCCTCCGAGGACGCCCAGTTGGGACTTCCCGAGGTGAACCTGGGGATGATTCCCACTGCGGGGGGCAGTCAGACGATGCCCCGGCTGGTACTGCTGGGAAGGGCATCGGAGATCATCCTCACCGGAGACCGCATCGGCGCGGAGGAAGCCTTACGCATCGGTCTGGTGAACCGAGTGGTTCCCCGCCCCCAGCTCCTGCCCACGGCCGAGGAGCTTGCCCGAAGAATAATGTCTCTCGATCAAAATGCAGTAAGATATGCTAAAGAAGCGATAACCAGCGGACTCGATATGCCCTTGGAACAGGGCCTGGAGCTGGAGAGACGGCTCGCCGCCCGGCTTTGGAGGGGTCATTTGCCGGCTTAGAGGAAACCCAAAACCTTAAACCGTGAACCATGAACCGTGAACCCCTGGGCCTGCGGCCGGGGGCAGGCCTAACAACCTGGCTAGTTACGATAAAAGGAGAGATGGATGACGTCAAACGAACAGTTTCTCATTCAAAAGGTGGCTGACTTAATCGTTACCTCAAGCAAGGTCGTGGTCTTCACCGGGGCCGGGATCAGCACCGAGTCAGGGATTCCCGATTTCCGGGGCCCGGGCGGACTCTGGACCAAATACGATCCCGAGATTTTCACCGTCCAGCGGTTCCTCCACGATCCCGAGGCCAGAAAAACATACTGGAAACTCCGTGGCAGCGGGGAATTCGTGCACTCGGACGTCCAGCCGAATCCGGCCCACTACGCCGTGGCCGAACTGGAGAAGATAGGCAAACTGGATTGCGTCATCACCCAGAATGTGGACGGGCTCCACGAGAAGGCGGGGAATTCTCCGGACAAGGTGATCCATCTGCACGGAACCATGGAAAAGGTGAAGTGTCTCCAATGTGGAAGGCAGTATTCGATGGATGAGGTGTACCGGTGGATTGCCGGGGGAATAGAAGTCCCCGACTGCCCGGAATGCAGTGGCCTGCTCAAGCCGCAGGTCGTCTTCTTTGGCGAGGCCATGCCGGCCTGGGAGACGGCCGAGGCGCAGCGTCGCTCCGAAAACTGCGACCTCTGCATCGTCATCGGCTCCTCGCTGGTGGTCTATCCAGCGGCACTCATGCCTCAGTATGCGCTGCAGGGGGGAGCGAGGCTGGCCATCATCAACCGGGAACCTACGGATTTGGACCCCTCCGCCGATGTTTGTATCCATGAAGGGGCCGGTAAGACAATGTCCGCTATCATGGCGATAGTACGAGAAAAAATCTGCTAGGGGGTAACAAATGAATACCACCGATTTTCTGACCATCACCAGCGCCATCTGTCCCGACCGGGTGGCTATTGTCTTTGAGGGCCGGAAGTACAGCTTCGCCGAGCTCAGCGACCGCGTCAACCGGTTGTCCAACGCCCTGCTGAACATGGGAGTTCGGAAGGAAGACCGGGTCGCTATCCTCCAGGTCAACTGTAACCAATACGTAGAGGCCTACTTCGCCGCCGCCAGAATCGGGGCCATCTTCGTGCCGCTGAACTTCCGGGCCAGGCAGGATGAACTGACTCACATGCTCAATAACTCCGAGGCCAGTATCCTCTTTGCGGGCGAGCGCTACCTCGACATGGTGACCTCCATGCGTCCCGATCTCCCGGCGGCGAAACATTTCGTATCTCTGGATACCAGGCGGGAGGGGATGCTCTCTTACGATGAGCTTATCGCCTCATCCTCCCCGGAGGAGGTCTTTTCCGAGATCGGGGATGATGACACCACCATGTTGATGTATACCGCCGGGACTACCGGACTTCCCAAGGGAGTCCCCCTAACCCACAACAACTTTGCCATCTATGTCCTGGAGAATGTCACTCCGGTTGACCCCGATATTGAGGAAACCAATATCCTCACCGTCCCCCTATATCACGTGGCGGGAATTCAGGCCATGCTGGCGGCCATCTACGGCGGCCGGACCCTGGCCATGATGCGCCAGTTTGAGGTCAAGGAGTGGATGGAGACGGTCGAACGGGAGAAGGCTAACCGGGCCATGCTGGTGCCCACGATGCTCAAGCGAGTCATTGACGACCCGGATTTCGCCAAGCGCGACCTGTCGAGTCTAAAGGTGATCACCTATGGCGCCGCATCCATGCCCTTTGAGGTGATCAAGAAGGCCATCGAGGTCTTCCCCGGGGTAATGTTCATCAACGCCTTCGGGCAAACGGAAACCGCCTCCACCATAACTATGCTGGGACCAGAGGATCACGTCTTTACCGGCCGGGAAACGGAGGCCGAGAGGGAGAAGAAGCTCAATAGATTGGCTAATTCCATCGGTCGCCCCATGGCGGATATAGAGATACAGATCTGGGATGATGAGGGCAAATCACTGCCCCCGGGCGAGGTCGGAGAGATCATGGCCCGCGGGCCAAGGGTGATGAGCGGTTACTGGAAGGACGCCGATAAAACGTCCCGGACGCTGACCCCCGATGGCTGGCTGCACACCGGTGACAAGGGCTACATAGATGAGGAGGGCTATATCTACCTTGCGGGGCGGGGCGACGACATGATCATCCGCGGCGGGGAGAACATCTCCCCCGAGGAGGTGGAGAACGTGCTCCATGCGCATCCCAAGGTGGCCGACGCCGCCCTGATCGGAGTCCCCGACCCGGAATGGGGATCTCAGCCCCGGGCGATAATCGTCCTTAAGGAGGGCGAAACGGCGACCGCCGGGGAGATCATCGATTTCTGTCGCGACAAGCTTTCGGGATTCAAGCGGCCGCGCAGCGTGGTCTTCATCGATGAGCTCCCCCGCACCTCCACCGGCAAGGTGCAGCGGAAGATTCTTCGCGAGCAACACGGGCAGGCATAAAGAGGGCCAGTCATGGATGCAAAAAGCCTGGAGATGCTGGAGTTCCCCAGGGTCAGGGAGATCCTCGCCGGCTTCACCTCCTTTTCGGCGAGCCGTGATCTGGCCGTGAGTCTGCAGCCATCATCAGATCCCGAGCTGGTCACCCTCTTGCTGACCCAGTCAACTGAGGCGCGCCGGCTCCTCGCTACCAATCCGGGCTTTTCCATCGGCGCGGCCGGCGATGTTCGAGAGGCTGCCGAAATGGCCGCCAGGGGGAAAATCCTCGAACCCCAAACCCTGGTGGATGTGCAAACCACCCTGGCCGCGGCGCGCCGTCTGCGCTCGAGCCTCGCAAAGCTGGCAAGCGAGTTCCCCTCACTTTGGGGTATCGCGGAGCGGATCGTTGTCCTGCCTCGCCTAGAGGAGGATATCGCCCGGTGTATTGATCCAGCGGGTGACCTGCTGGACACGGCCTCGGCCCAGTTGGCCGATCTGAGGCGCCGGTTGAGAGAGAAGCGCCGGCAATTGCTGGATCGCCTGGACGGCATCATCAAGTCAGCGAAGGGCCAGAGATTGGTGCAGGAGCCACTGGTTACCGAGAGGGAAGGACGGTATGTCATCCCTGTCAGGGTGGAACTTCAAAAGGAAATGAAGGGCATCGTCCACGATGTCTCCAACAGCGGGGCCACGGTATTTGTCGAACCCTGGATGACGGTAGACCTGGGCAATGAGCAGCGTCAACTGGCCATCGAGGAACAGCGGGAGGTGGAGCGGATACTGGCGGCCCTCAGCGCCGATGTGGGGGCGAACCAGGCTGCCATATCGGGGGACGTTGCGCTGATCGCCGAGCTGGACCTGGCACTGGCGAAGGCGAGGTATGCCGAGATGGCGAGGGCCACCGAGCCCCTCATTGTCGCGGACATTACCGGAGACGGAAGCAGCAGTCAGCCGGGCGCACTCCGGCTCGTTGCTGCCAGGCACCCCCTGCTCAAGGCGAAAGCGGTGCCTTTATCGGTGGAAATAGGGAACGACTTCTCCACACTGATTATCACCGGACCAAATACCGGGGGCAAGACCGTCGCCCTCAAGACGATTGGACTTCTAACCCTGATGGCTCAGTCGGGCATGCCCATTCCCGCTTCCGAGGAGAGCTGCATCCCCATCTTCGACAATGTGTTCGCCGATATCGGTGACGAACAGAGTATCGAGCAGACCCTCTCCACTTTCAGTTGGCACATCGGCAATATGGTGCGCATCATTGAAACCTCTACCCGGAGGAGCCTGGTGCTCCTGGATGAACTGGGGACCAGCACCGATCCTAACGAGGGAGCCGCCCTGGCACGGGCGATCCTGCTTCATTTCCAATCCAAGCGAACTTCAGTCGTGGCTACCACCCACTATAGCGATCTCAAGGTTTTCGCGCATACGACCCCCGGGATGCAAAATGCTTCACTGGAGTTCGATCCCGTTACCCTGGCGCCAACCTATCGTCTTACGATGGGTATCTCTGGAGGAAGCAATGCCCTGGCCGTAGCCTCGCAGTTGGGGTTATCCTCTGAGATTATTGCTTCCGCCAGAGAAATGCTGACAGGGGACACCGCGGAGATAGAGGAACTATTGGCAGATCTCACAGGCGAGAAGCAAAGAACCCGAGCTCTGAATAGTGACCTGGAGGAAGAAAAAGTCAGGACAGCAGATCTGAGAAGTCGCCTGGAAGATGAGCTTCAAAGTTTGCGAGAGCGAGAGCAAAGCATGCTCCGAGAAACCAGAGACAGGCTCGCCGAAGAGGCGGCTAGACTGCACAAGCAGATTCGCCAGGCCTCGTCGGAGATAAGGAAGGCCAGGTCGAAGGAAAGCGTGAAGCGAGCTCAGGAGGCCTTGAATGCCGTGCGGAGGCAGATCCAGGCATGGCAAACCCGGAGCCGTGATACGGACGGAGGGTTAACAGAGTCAGGGAGCATTGCCGTGGGTGACGAGGTGCGGCTGAGAGGCACAAACCTGCAGGGAACCGTCCTCTCATTGAGGGGCAGTCAGATCGAGGTGCATGCCGGGCGCAGCAAGGTCAGATTGAGCATAGAGGACGTCGAGAAGGCAAAGCCGTCCCCGGGGAAGTTGTTCCCTCAATCCTTCACCATGAAAAAACCGCCGGGGGGAAGGGCAAGGCTGCTTGAGCTTGATCTGCGGGGAAAGCGAGCCGCGGAGATAGAACGTGATCTGGATAGCTACCTCAACGATGCCTCCCTTGCCCACCTCAGCGAGGTGCGTATCATTCACGGCTTCGGAACCGGAACGGCGCGACAGATCGTGCGAGAGATGCTGGCTTCTCACCCCCTGGTGAGTTCCTTCCGGCCCGGGGAGTGGGGAGAGGGTGGGGATGGGGTCACCATAGTTGTGTTATAATAAGGGTGAACGGCTACTCAAACGTAGGAGGAGCTGGAACATGACGGACATGGTCGCAGAAATTGCTCCGGTTGCCCAACTTTACCCACCTCAGGGAGAATGGACTGAAGAGGACTATTTTGCCCTCCCCGATACCAACCTGTACGTGGAGCTTTCAGAAGGGAGGCTAATCGTGCCACCACACCCCACTTACAGTCACCAGACAGCGTTGCAGAATCTGTTCGTAAAGCTTCACGCCTTCGTGGAGGAGCACCAGTTGGGTATCGTGCGGTTTGCTCCTCTACCGGTGCGGCTATGGCCCGACAAGATTCGTGAGCCTGATATCTTCTTCATCGCCACCGAGCATTCCGACAGAATCGGAGAGCAAAGTTGCGGGGTCCCGGACCTGGTGATAGAAGTCCTCTCACCCAGTACGCTTGCGACAGATCGCGGTGAGAAGTTCTTTGAGTATGCTCGATCCGGAGTGACAGAATACTGGCTGGCTGATCCGGATCAAGAGAGAATCGAAGTCTATATCGTGCGCGGAAGTGTTTACGAACTTACAGAAAGGTTCAAGCCTGGCGAGATTGCCTGTTCCCAGCTGCTTTCCGGGTTTGAGGTTTCAGTGGATGAGGTGTTTCGGCGATGAGCTTGGCCGGGATATGATGACGCCGGCTACCGGTAAGATACACCTGCATGATCCGAAATGAACCGCGGAGTGAACTTATCGGCAAG
>JALPYG010000139.1 GCA_023271215.1 Dehalococcoidia bacterium | reverse complement strand
ACTGGCGATAATGAGAACCATCAGGGACGGCGTTACATAGTTGATGACGATCTCCCTGGGGGCATCACCAGGGATGAAAACCTCCATCGTCAGGAAGAGGAAGAACACCGGAACGATGAAGGTGAAGAGCACGGCTATCGGCTCGCGCTGGAACAGCCTCAGCTCGGTTGAAGTGAGCTTCACGAACTGCCGCAGAACCATCATTCCCTCATCTCCTTGCCGGTAATGGAGAGGAAGACGTCCTCAAGAGTCGGCTTTGAAACCGTGAAGTCGTGGAAATTGCAGTCATTGTCTCCCAGGATGCGGGTGACCTCGTCGACAACCCGGCCGTCGGCGCACTGGATGGTGATGTCCCGGTTGCTGACTGCAAGCCGGCACCTGTCGATGTTCTCCAACTGCGCCACTACACTTGAGTCATCTACCGAGAAGCTGATCCTCAAACCCCCGTCGATGCTCCTGATGAGGTTGGCCGGGGTGTCCAGGGCGACTATCCTGCCTCGATCGACGATGGCGACCCGGTCACAGAGCCGCTCCGCTTCCTCCATGAAGTGAGTGACCAGGATAACCGTCTTGCCGGCCTCGCGGGTGCTGCTGACCATCCCCCACGTCGCCCTTCGGGCCTGGGGATCGAGCCCCGTCGTCAGCTCGTCGAAGAAAACCACCTGCGGGTCGTTGACCAGGGCCAGAGCAATCGAGAGCCGCTGTTTCTGGCCTCCGGACAGGTTGTCGAAGTAGTCATCGGCCTTGTCCAGCAGCCCCACCTTCTCCAGGAGAGGCCCGGCCGGCAGGGAGCGGGAGTAAAGGGCGGCGAAGAGCTCCAGGGCTTCTCTCGCCTTGATCCGGTCCGGGAATTTGCCCTCCTGGAGCTGTATGCCTATCAGTTGCCTCAGTTTGTAGCCGTCTGCCTTTGGTTCCAGGTCCAGGACGCGGATGAACCCCCCGGAGGGGATCCGCAGTCCCTCGAGGCACTCCACCGTGGTGGTCTTGCCGGCGCCGTTTGGCCCGACGATACCGAAGATCTCGTTCTCGTAGACCTCGAAGCTGACACCATCAACGGCCACCAGGTCACCATATCTCTTGATAAGATCTCTGACGACGATTACTGTCTTCACCATCCAAATCCCTTTCTTGGTTCTGGCTTGTCCAGGTTAGGATAGCATCATTCCTCAAGTTCTGTCAAGCACCATTGGGGTCAGGTCTTGCAATGTGACACGGCGTTATCGTCATCGGCCGGGCTCCATTGAAAACGCTGGTTTCTGAGGGCAAATGAACTTTTTGGGCCGTACTCGTTTATCCTGTTATCCAGTCAGAAACTTAGGCTTGGTGGACGGCTGCGTTCGGCCTTATTAAGGTGAGGAACTCGGCGCGGGTGGCGGCACGCTGCCGGAAGAGTCCGCGCATGGCGGAGGTGACGATGCTGCTGCCCGGCTTCTTGATTCCACGCATGGTCATGCAGAGGTGCTCCGCCTCCAGGATTACCGCCACTCCCTTTGGCTCCAGAGCCTTGACGATAGTATCGGCGATCTGAGTGGTCAGCCGCTCCTGCAATTGACAGCGTCGAGCCAGTATGTCAACCGTGCGGGCTAACTTGCTGGCACCAACAACGCGGCCCCTGGGCAGGTATCCTACGTGAGCCAGGCCATAGAAAGGCAGGAAGTGATGCTCGCACATGGAATAGAAAGGGATGGCTTTAGCGATCACCATCTCATCGTGCCCCTCGTCAAAGCCCACTTGAAGGTGTTCTGCGGGGTCGTGGTGAAGCCCACTGAAGATATCGGCGTACATCTCCGCAATGCGTCCAGGGGTATCAACCAATCCCTCCCGCGTTGGGTCTTCACCGATGGCTTCGATTATCGAGGTTATTGCGTCTCTGATCTTAGCCCGGTCTATCACACTAAAACCTCCCTCTCGTCTCAAAGCACGACTTGCTCGATAGCCGCGAGGTCAGCAGGGACCTCGATAAGCGACGGGGCCTGTTTCAGAGCGGTATCGGTATCCTTGAGCCCATTGCCTGTTATCACGCAAACAACCTTCCTGTTCGTGAGGCTGAGCCCGTTTCGCACCGACTTGATGAGCCCGGCCAGGGAAGCGGCAGATGCAGGCTCTCCGAAGATGCCCTCTTTGGCCGCAAGCATACGATAAGCTTTCAGAATCTCATCATCGCTAACACAGTCGATGATCCCGCCGGATTCGTCTCGGGCAGCAACAGCGCCTTGCCAGCTTGCCGGATTGCCGATGCGGATTGCCGTG
>JALPYG010000138.1 GCA_023271215.1 Dehalococcoidia bacterium | reverse complement strand
CCAGGGGTTCACGGTTGGCTATTTTGCACTCTTCATACTTCAATCTTAATCGCTCTCTAACCTTGAACCGTGAACCCTGGAACTTTGAACCTGAATAGTTAGGTTTGAAGTTTCGTTGTGGTGTTAGTCCCGCTTTTCGATGAAATTTCGGGCAATGATAAGCTTCTGGATATTCGACGTTCCCTCAACGATCTGATAGGACTTGGCATCTCGGTAGTATCGCTCTATGGGATACTCTGCGGAGAAACCGTAGGAGGCATATATCTTAGTCGCCTCGTTGGCTGCCATAACAGCGGCTTCGGCGGCGTAATATTTTGCGGTAGAGATATCGAGGGTTGCTCTCCCTCCCATCTTCTCCAGGTTATCCATCATCCAGGCAGCCTTGAATACCAGAAGCTTGGCCGCCTCATGCTCACACCACATTCTGGCCAACTGATCCTGGATCATCTGAAACTGGATGATCGGCTGACCGAATTGAGTCCTTTCATTGGCATACTGCCGGGAAAGGTCAAAACACTTTTCAGCCACGCCGGCGGCTCGCGCTGCACACGAAAGACGCGTTCGGTCGAGCATGAACATAGCGATCTTGAAGCCATCACCAGTCTTGCCCACCAGGGCATTCTTGGGAACCTTGACGTCCTCGAAGGCGATTTCCCCGGTAGGAGAGCTGTGGAGACCTAATTTGTCCGGGATCGCCCGCTGTTCGATTCCAGGGGAGTTCATGTCAACCATGAATGCCGACATTCCCCGGTGCCTTTTCTCCCGGTCGGTCATCGCATAAATTATACCAACAGTCGCGTTGGGGATGCCGGATATCCACATCTTGCTTCCGTTCAGGACATATCCGTCATCCACTTCTTTAGCCGTGGTCTTCATCGAGGCTACATCCGAGCCGGTATCCGCCTCGGTCAGGGCGAAGCATCCGGAATCCTCAGCCTTAATAAGCGGGGGAATATATCTCTCGCATTGCTCTTCACTCCCAAATGCCAGCAGCACACTCTGGATGGCATTCATCTGCAGGTTGAAGGTCACTCCATAGGAGGGGCTTTCCTTGCCTATCTCCATGGTCGTAAGGGTAGCAGCGAGATATCCCATCTCGTTGCCGCCGTATTTCTCCGGTGCAATACAACCGAAGAATCCGAGTTCGGCCATCTTCTTAACGATTGCCTGGTTGTAAACGTGGTTCCTCTCGTCCTCTTCGACTGTGGGAGCGATCTCGCCCTGGGCAAAGTCTCGCGCCAGGTTCTGCAGCATCACCTGTTCTTCGGTGAACCTAAAGTCCATTTCTTCACTCCTCTCAAATTCTTTTTTGCAACTATTACGGTAATTTCTCAGGTTATCAGGTTCACGGTTGCTCGCCTGACCGTTCAATCTTGATCGGTCTAACCTTGAACGGGCAACCTGGAACCTTGAACCCGCAAATGGATTAAGCAACACCTTGGAATTAAGAAATTCTATGCTGCCTCTGAAAACGCTGTCAAAACTCATCGATCAATTGATACTTTTCCTTCATTGTATTTATGAATCAGCATTGAGATAAGGGATTGATACGGAATGCCCTCTTCAATAGCTCTCGCCCGAATTTTCTCTAAATCTCGCTCAGTCATTCGTATGTTGATTCGCCTTTGTTTGTTGAGGCTATGGCGGGCATATTCCTCGTATTGCTTTTTTTCTTTTTTTGTGAGGTCTGAAACCCATTCTTCCTTTTCAAGCGATTTTGCCAATTCCATCTCGTCTCTATCCAAATACGCTGCCTTTTTCATTTTTTGCCCTCCAAAATATTTCCTTGTTGCCTTGCTGTTTGGTATTATTGTTTTCAAAAATATCTTATCGTCATCCTCCCCATATGGTACAGAATAGATATAATCCTCTATTTTTAAGATATAATCCTCTATTTTTACCAAAAAGACTTTCTGATTCGGATAGTTCACCGGATTCGGATGTTTAATTCGATCAACCAGATCCCCCAATGCTATTGCCAGTTCAACCTGTTCAAATGACACTCCTCGCGCTTTCTTAAGAAGCTCGTTCTTCTCATCATCCCAATCAAAATATTTCATGAACGTGTGCCTATTGTGTTCTTCTTATAGAATACCAATAATTTCTGTTTGTGTCAAATTGAATTAGGGGGTCACATCTCGACGTTGGACAATACTTGTTTAATCATAACTACTCAGGTTGTCAGGCCTGCCCCCGGCCGCAGGCCCAGGGGTTCACGGTTGATGGTTTACGGTTGATGGTTGCATTATCTTCATCGTTTTCTAACCCTTCGGAGTGACCCCTCAGGGGAACCCTTGAACTGTGA
>JALPYG010000137.1 GCA_023271215.1 Dehalococcoidia bacterium | reverse complement strand
GAAGCGAAGCATGTCGAGGACGCCATTAACAAGAACACAGCCTCCGAAGAGATCGGGCCGCTGAGTCATACAAGCACCTATAAGCAACCCCCCATTGCTCCCACCGCCGATCGCCAGTCTAGGCGTAGAGGTGTAGTTATTCTCGATCAGCCACTCCGCAGCGGCAATGAAGTCATCAAAAACATTTTGTTTCTTCAGTTTCACTCCTGCCTCGTGCCAGGGCTTGCCGTACTCGCCGCCACCGCGGAGATTCGTTTGAGCATATATCCCTCCCATCTCCATCCAGACGAGATTGCCTACGGAGAAGGCGGGGGTGAGCGCGGCATTGAACCCCCCGTAGCCATAGAGAAAGGTCGGGGAGTGCCTATCCCGCTTCAATCCCCTTCTGTAACTAATAAACATCGGTACCCGCGTCCCGTCCTTGCTCCGGTAAAAAACCTGCTCCGTCACGTATTCATCCGGGGAATAGCCAACCTGCGGTTCCCGAAAGACGGCGGTCTCTCCCGTCTCCATATCATAGCGATAGATGGTGCCCGGCCTTGTAAATCCGGTAAAGAGGTAAAAAGTCTCGCGATCTTTCTGGCGACCCTCGAACTCCATTACGGTCCCTATGCCGGGGAGTGGGACTTGACGCACAACCCTTCCCAGCTTGTCCAGAATCTTCAGGCAACTGGAGGCGTCGTGCAGATAAGAGGCGACGAACATGTCGTAGAACAGGCTGACGCTCTGCAGAACATCGGACGACTCAGAGATGATCTCCTTCCACCTTGAGCGATCTGGATCGGTAATGTCAATGGCGATGACCCTGCCCAGCGGCGCGTCGAGATCGGTGGTGAAGTACAAGAGAGGCCCGTCGTTGCCGATAAAGGTATAATTGGCATCAAATTCGTTGAGCAACTCGATGACCTCTCCCTCCTCGGCGAGGTCCTTGTAGAAGATGCCGTTTTCCCGGTGCGTTCCCTTCCAGACCGAGATGACCAGATAGCGTCCGTCCTCGGTGACGCGAGTGTCGAAGCCCCACTGCTTGTGGTCGGGTCGTTCGTAGACCAGGTCATCGGCAGACTGGGGCGTTCCGATACAGTGATAGTAGAGCTTATGATAGTAGTTCGCTCCCTTGTAGGCCAGCCCCTCCTGGGGCTCAGGGTAGCGGCTATAGAAGAACCCCTGACCGTCGTGGGTCCAGGAGGCGCTGGAGAACTTGACCCACTTCAGGTGGTCTTCGAGGTCGGCTCCGCTCTCTACTTCACGAACCCGCCACTCTTGCCAGTCCGATCCGGAGGCAGAGAGCCCATAGGCGAGCAGCTTTCCATCTTCACTGACCGCACCACCGGTGAGGGCCACCGTCCCATCTTCCGAGAGTGTATTGGGATCAAGAAGGACCTTGGGCTCGGCCTCCAGGGACTCTGCCCAATAGAGGACGCTCTGGTTCTGGAGGCCATCGTTGCGCCTGAAGAAGTAGCGTCCACCCCGCTTGAAAGGGAGATCGTACTTCTCATAGTCCCACAGCTCGCTGATCCGCTGGCGTATCTTGTCGCGGAGTGGGATCTGCCTCAGATAATCGAACGTAACCTCGTTCTCGGCCTCGATTCATTTTGCTGTCTGCTCAGACTCGATCTCCTCCAAAGGGCGGTAGGGATCGGGAACCTGAACTCCGTGGATTATATCGTCTCTGTCCGTGCGTGGGCTTTCAGGATACTTCGTCATCGCTCCTCCTAATATGATGGCACCCAACAGTTGCTGGGCTCCCTTCTCTTACTTCCTATGATCTAGCCTTGAATTAGGGCAGCCAAACGGGCCTTCTACCCCTACACTTCCTCAACATGCCAACGTGTACACGTTTACACGTGCAGCCGTTCTTTAACGATCCCGTGGCCTAATGCGGCGAATCTCGATATATCCCCGGCGGCGAGCGAGCCGGTAGAGCAGATGCCCTCCCACCAGCACACCGACACAGAGTGCCAAGAAAAGGCCAATGATCCCAAAGAAGATGGCAGTTGATATGCCCACCAGGCTTCCCAACAGACCGAAGAAGAGGCCGATGATCACCAGGAAGACGACGATGGGTATGGCCACGAGGATTCCCGTCAGACCGAGCAAGAGCCCCAAGACGGTCCCAATGAGACTGAAGACCAGCCCGATCAGGCTCCCGATGAATCCGAAGAACGCTCTGATTAGGCCCATTATAGTTTGACCCGCTCCCCGACCCTGGCTGATTCGTCCACTTCTAACGATTCAGAATACTCGACCCGTTCGATCTCACACCCCTCGCCGATGACAATCTGCTTCCCGCGGACGGTCTTTGCCCTGGTCCACTCAAGCAATATCTCATCTCCCTCGATCAGCTCTGTCTCCAGTATCCCCAA
>JALPYG010000136.1 GCA_023271215.1 Dehalococcoidia bacterium | reverse complement strand
CGATGCCGCATCCGCTAATCCCTATGTAGATATCCCGATCGTCACCGGAATGGGGGAGGCGCGCAATGTCATCATTATAAAATCGGTGCAGGCCGTAATCGCCATTGACGGTGAGTTTGGAACCCTCTCGGAGATCGGGCATGCCTTGCGGAGAGGCATTCCGGTGATCGGACTGAACACCTGGTCTTTGTCGAGAGACGACAAGAGGGTGGATTCGATAATTCTCGCTGAGAACGCCATAGATGCGGTGGAAAAGGCCCTTGCCGCAATCCGAAGTAAAACCAGGGAGGACACCATGAAGATCGAGAAAATCAAAGCAATAGAGATTCTGGACTCGCGTGGCAACCCAACCGTGGAGGTAGAAGTCCTGCTCGGTGACGGAACCGTGGGACAGGCGGCGGTGCCCTCCGGGGCGAGCACCGGAACCCACGAGGCCATGGAACTTCGAGATGGCGATAAGAGCCGGTTCGGGGGTAAAGGCGTCTTGAAGGCGGTAGAGAATGTCAACCAGAGGATCGCCCCCGAATTGTCCGGGATGTCTGCCCTGGAGCAAGAGGCTATCGACCGGAAAATGATCGAGCTCGACGGCACACCAGCTAAGTCAAATCTGGGAGCTAACTCCATCCTGGGCGTTTCGCTGGCGGTGGCCCACGCGGCAGCGAGGTTCCAAAGGGTTCCCCTGTATCGTTATCTCGGCGGTGAAAACGCTAATCTTCTGCCCGTGCCCCTGATGAATATCCTTAACGGGGGGAAGCATGCCTTCGATTCCGTTGACTTCCAGGAGTTTATGGTCGTGCCGGCAGGGGCGGCAAGCTTCTCGGAGGCCCTTCGAATGGGCACGGAAATCTACCACTCGCTGAAGAAAATCCTGAAGGACAAAGGGCTGGCCACGGCGGTGGGGGATGAGGGGGGCTTCGCCCCGGCATTACCTTCGAATAAAGCCGCGGTGGAGGTGGTTCTCGATGCCATCGAGGCGGCCGGCTATAAGCCTGGCGATCAGTGCTGGATCGCCCTCGACCCGGCATCCAGCGAGTTCTACGACGATGGCCAATACGATCTCCTCAGGGAAGGACGAAAACTTACCAGCGCCGATCTCGTCGATTATTATGCCGCACTGGCCTCCGGCTATCCCATCATCAGCATCGAAGACGGCCTTGCCGAGGACGACTGGCAAGGGTGGCAATTGCTCAACGAAAAGATAGGTCGGAGAGTGCAACTGGTGGGCGATGACCTCTATGTCACCAGCATAGAGAGGATCGCCAAAGGTATCTCCTTGAGGTCAAGCAACTCGGTACTGATAAAGCTGAATCAGATCGGGACCCTGAGCGAGACCAGGGCTGCTATCGAGATGGCAAGGAAAGCGGGATGGACCGCGGTGATAAGTCACCGCTCCGGCGAGACTGAAGACACGACCATTAGCGACCTCTGTGTCGGTCTGGGCACGGGGCAGATTAAGGCCGGTGCGCCCTGTCGCTCCGAGCGAGTCGCCAAGTACAATCGACTCCTGCGCATCGAGGGGGAACTAGGGGATAGGGCCCGATATGCCGGCCTGTCCGCATTTCCTATTAGCCACGGATCACACTGAGATTGTTGTCCTCGCGCAGGTTCCTGATTGTTCCCCTAACCGCTCAATCTTGATCGGTCTAACCTTCAACTTCGAACCGTGAACCGTGAAACACACGACTCACACTGCGGCTATCCCCCCGGCCACAACGGTCATCATCACCTTGCCCCTCAGCGTCATTCCCGCCAGCGGCGTATTCTTGCCGCGGGAGGCGAACCTGTCGGGATCGACGGTCCATCTGGCGTTTGGATCGAAGATGGTGACGTCTGCTGCCGAGCCTATCTTCAGGCTTCCCGAGATTCCTGAGACTCCTATGATTTGCGCCGGCTGACAGGTCAATCTCGAGATCAATGTTACCAGATCGATCTCCCTCCGGTGTACCAGGGACATCAGGCTTCCCAGAGATGTCTCCAACCCACTGATGCCGAAGGCGGCCCGATCGAAGCTCTGCGCCTTATCTGCCTCCGTGTGGGGTGCGTGGTCGGTGGCGATGACGTCGATGACGCCCTCACGGAGCGCCTCGACCAGAGCGCTTCTATCTCTCTCGGTCCGCAGAGGTGGACTGACCTTGGCGTGTGTTCCGCGGGTAACGACCATGTTCTCGGTTAGAGTCAGGTGGTGCGGGGTGACCTCCGTGGTAACGTTGATGCCCCGGGCCTTGGCCTTGCGGATCAGGTCTACCGCACCGGCGGTGCTTACATGGGCGATGTGAAGCCGGCCGCCGGTTAATCCTGCCAATTCTATATCGCGCGCTATCGTACCTTCTTCAGCGGCAGCGGGTATCCCTTTGTAACCGATCCTGGATGCGATCACACCATCGTTCATCGATCCATTTGCGGT
>JALPYG010000135.1 GCA_023271215.1 Dehalococcoidia bacterium | reverse complement strand
AAAAAGCGCCTTTGCTCTCCGAGATCTCTTAGTATCTCCTAACCATTGTCATTGTTGGAAATATCAGTAGCATCTTGGCAATAGCATAGCAAGGATTTTGAGAAAGAACGACACTCCAGCCCTACCCAGAATAATAATAGCATAATTTCTACCGAAAGGGGCAAACCTCCCCCTTTCTTTTTGAGAAGCAATGCCGGATTTTCATAGGTTCCTGCAGAGATTTCATCTTCATGGGGGCGACCTGCCATATTGTGGCGGCAGGACTTCCCTCAGTATCATTCTGCCCTTTCCACAGGAGGGGCAAACTCTGGGATCAATCCCGGTTAGGCGAGTAAGCAGGTCTTGCCAGGTTTCTTGGCTAACCTGCTCCTGGTTCTCATCGGCCAAAACGCCGAGGATCTCCTTGCATCGCTCAAGCTTGCCCTTACGGCCCCGGTTACTTAGAATCCCATAATGCCTGATCTTAATCAACTGATCCGGTAGAATATGTAACAGAAAACGGCGAATGAACTCAAAGGCATCCAGGGTCATAAACTTGATCTTGATCTTGTTGTTATCCGCCCGGTCCTTGAAGCGGATGGTTACCTCCTCCCCTTCTATCTTCATAATCCGATCGTTGGATAAGGCCACCCTGTGGGTATAACGACCCAGGTAGTCAATCACATTTTCAGCCCTCTTAAATGGGGGCTTACAGTAAACCACCCACTCCTGATGATATAGATCGGTCAACAATTTCTTAAAGACCGACTCTTCTTTCAATGGCCTGATCTCCCCTGGAAAATTGAGTTCCCCGGAATCGTAGGCCTTTCTTAAGTAATCGAGGAATTTGCCTCGAAACAATCGAGAGAGTATCTTCACCGGCATGAAAAAGCCCTTTCTACAGGAGATCCATCGCTTACCATCCGGAGATAAACCGCCTCCGGTGACTATGCAGTGGATATGAGGATGATCGAGCAACATTTGTGACCAGGTGTGCAAAATGGCGATGAAACCTATCTCTGCTCCGAGATGTTTGGGGTCTTTTGCGAGCTCAGTTAGGGTTTCCGAGACCGCCTTGAAAAGGAGGTTATAGATAACCCTTTGATTTCTTAAGACCAGGGGTCTGAGTCTCCCTGGAAGCGTAAATGCCAGGTGAAAATAGCAAGTACGCAGCAGATCCTTTTTCCTGGCCTCAAGCCACCTCTCCTTTTGCAGAGATTGACATTTGGGGCAGTGGCGGTTCCGGCAGGAGTTATAGGAGATGCGTAATGCCCCGCAGCAGTCGCATCCATCCACATGACCGCCCAGTTCCGCGGTGCGGCAAATCTCTATCGCCCGCATCGCCCTCAAGTGACGAAGAGGCATTTCGTGACCATGGGCCTTACGATAAGCCGGCCCAAAGGCGCGAAAAATATCGGCCACCTCCAAAGACCTTTTCATGGGAAAAAGGCAGCCTTTCTAGGGGATCGGCTTCCCCGGTTCCTGGAAAAGGTCTATGGGACTTTTGACCCTGGCCACATCCCTTCGGCTCAGGTGAAGGTAGATGGCCGTGGTCTTGATAGTGGTGTGTCCCAAAAGATGTTGGATATGGTAAAGATCAGTTCCTGCCTCCAGAAGATGGGTAGCAAAGCTGTGACGCAGGGTATGAACCGTAGCCTTCTTCTTAATCCCGGCTTCATGGAGAGCCTTTTCAAACACCTTCTGGATGCTTCGGCTGGAGATGGGCATATCCTTTGGATTGCCGGGGAACAGCCAGTCAACAGGACGATACTCTCTCCAGTAGTTACGCAGAATATCCAGTGTGCACTCAGCCAGCAGGCTATAACGGTCCTTGTCACCTTTTCCGTGGCGGATCCTGATTGTCATCCTCTGGCTGTCTACGTCAGAGACCTTCAGATGGGCCGCTTCACTCAGTCTCAGACCAGCCGAATAGATTGTCATCAGCAAAGACTTGTGCTTCAAGTTTCTGGTGGCCGAAAAAATGGCCCGGATCTCCTGCTGAGAAAGAACTACCGGAAGCCTCTTTCCGGTCCTAATCCGGGGAATCCTTAAACCGTTCCAATCCCTTTCAATCGTGGTCTGGTAGAAAAACTTCAGCGCGCTATAGGTCTGGTTGATGGCTGACTGGGAGGCTCGCTTCTCTTTGATCAGAAAATGGAGGTACTCCCGGATCTCACTTTCACCCATTCTGTCCGGTGCTTGCCTAAAGTGAAGGGCGAAGTTCTTCACGCAGGCCAGATAGCAGGACCTGGTTTTGGGGCTGTAGTTCTTCAACTCCAAATCCATCTTCATCTCATGGTATAATCTTCCCATGACGTATCTCCTTTCTTTAATGTAGATTTAGATTTGCCCAGCATACAAGATGTGCTGGATTTATCAAGCTCTACATTAACAGAAAGGGAGTAGTTTTGGAAGTAGCACCATCAAAA
>JALPYG010000134.1 GCA_023271215.1 Dehalococcoidia bacterium | reverse complement strand
TAGACATAAAATGGAAATAAAAGCGAAATTTTTGGTGTTTAAATAATCCCTAAATTATGTTATATTTTAAGGAGAAATAAATCAGGGTGTAGCGCAGCCAGGTAGCGCACCTGAATGGGGTTCAGGTGGTCGGAGGTTCAAATCCTCTCACCCCGATAGTCGAGGTTGCTAAACAACCTCATAATCAGCACTTTTCTTCTTGAGGGAAATATCTTAAAATAGAGTATGCTATTTGGGGAAATAGGTAAACTACTTTTGATCTTGGGAGGAATTTTGTTCCTACTTGGCTTGTTCTTCACCTTGGGCGGGCAAATTCCCTTTCTTGGTAAGCTTCCTGGGGATATCATTATTCATCGCGGAAACCTTCATCTTTATTTCCCGATAACTACCTGCATTTTAATCAGCCTTATTTTGACCGTCATTTTTTGGATAGTAACCGCATTGAGGGGATAAAAATGCAAAGGGAAATCAAGAAGTCAATTTTGCAAGTGGTTGAGGGAGACATCACTGAAATGGAAACCAACGCCATCGTCAATGCCGCAAATAGCCATCTAAAACATGGTGGGGGAGTGGCTGGAGCAATAGTTAGAAAAGGAGGGAAAATAATTCAAGAGGAGTCAGATAAGATTGGTTATTGTCCCGTTGGTCAAGCAGTTATTACCAGCGGAGGAAATTTAAAGGCAAAGTATGTAATTCACGCTGTAGGTCCCAGAATGGGCGAAGGGGATGAAGATGAAAAACTAAGAAATGCTACCTTGAATTCTTTGAAATTAGCTGATGAAAATAATCTAACTAGTATTGCCTTTCCTGCAATCAGCACCGGGATATTCGGTTTTCCAATGGATAGAGCAGCTAGGATTATGCTAAACACAGCGATTAATTACCTTAAAGGAGAAACTAATCTCAAAAAGGTTATCTTTTGTCTTTTTGGAAAAGATAGCCTTAATGTCTTTGAAAAGGAACTTAAAGCTCAGCTTGAGGAAGGGAATTTAAAAGAATTCAAAATCTGCTAGAAAGGAGGAAAAAATGCTTTGGCGTGGAGGATTTTTTGGAGATTTCTTTAGAAGAATGCTTGAAGGATGGGAGACAGATTTCCCTTGGATTTCAGAGAAGGACCCCTTTGAGGCTTTTGACCGACTTATTGAACGGGAATTTGATGCCTTCAAGAAAAGGGTTCCCCCTGAGTTTATTAAAGAGAGGGAAATACCTGGAGGAAAAGTGACCACGGTTGGACCCATTTATTATGGTTGGAGTTACAAAAAGGAGCCAGGAAAGCCCCCTGAAATAAGGGAATTCGGGAACATCCATCCTACTTTGGGCGGGAGGAGATTGGAGCTAACTGAGGCGGGAGAAAGAGAGCCACTGATAGAGATAGAAGAGAGAGCGAATGAGTATCTGGTTGAGGCTGAATTGCCTGGGGTCAAAACTGAGAACATTGACCTTGATGCCAGCGAAAATAGGCTAAAGATTAAAGCAGCTGACACCAGGAAATACGCTACCGAAGTAAGATTTGATGAGCCAGTCAACCCGGAAAAAATAGATGCTGAATACAAGGATGGTGTGCTAAAAGTAACCCTGCCCAAAAGAGGAAAAGAGGTAAGAAGAATTAGCATAAGAGGATAAATTATTTGGGAATGCCAGTGAAAATCTATTTAGTCCAGCATGGAGAAGCTAAAGCAGAGACGGAGGATCCCAATCGCCCGCTGACGGATAAAGGTAGAAGTGAAGTGGAACGGGTAGCAAGTTATATTGCCCGCTTGGGGGTGGAGGTTTCTCAGGTGTGGCATTCGGGTAAGCTGAGGGCAAAGCAAACAGCGGATATCTGGGCACAGCATCTTATGCCACCTCAGGGGGTTAGCCAGCAAGAGGGTCTCGGACCTCTAGATGAGCCAGGAAAAGTGAAAGAGTTACTCTTGCTGGCTAAGGAATCACTATTGGTAGTTGGTCATCTCCCCCATCTGAGTAAGCTAGTTTCTCTGCTTATACTGGGTAAAGCTGACAAGGAAGTGATTAGATTCAGGATGGGTGGTGTTGTCTGCCTGGGGAGGAATGGTGACCGCTGGCTAATTGACTGGGCATTCACTCCACAACTGATTTAAGCAGAGTGCGGGCTTTAACGCTCAACCTGTTTAATCAGGTAACGCAATTTGCCGGCTGGTGCTTTCACCTCCACCTCCTCCCCTTGAGCTCGACCAATAATGGCTTTACCTAATAGGTGAAGCACTAGAAATCTTGCCTCTAGTCGGGTCTACCTCCTTGGGACTGACTAGTACATAGCGCATTTCTTCACCGGAAACTAGGTCACGCAGGACAACACTATCACCAATACTTACCTTTACCCCTTGTTTCTTATCAATGACAGTTGCTGACCTCAGGACTTCTTTCAGCTCTCTAATCCGTCCCTCTAGTTGCCCACATTGCTCCCTGGCTGCCTGAAAGGGGGCATTCTCGCTGAGGTCTTTATCGGCTGCT
>JALPYG010000133.1 GCA_023271215.1 Dehalococcoidia bacterium | reverse complement strand
TGAGTGCACTTCCCGAAGGAGAGGCCCCCGAATTTGAGGAGGCTCAGGAAACGATAGAGCCGGAGGAACTCCCCTTTTAAACTGCCAGGAATAATCTCTGAAGGTAAGCGTTCAACCATCCGAGAGGCTCTTTCGACAGGATTACAGGATTAAGCTTGTCCCCGCGAATGCGGGGAATGGTAAAGTGTTAAATTCCCATCTCGTTTATCCTGTTATCCAGTCAAAAACTTAAACCTTGGTGAACGGCTACCTCTGAAGAATGGAGCGGAAGTGAGAGGAAAGCGAACAAGCAATACAAGAAGCCGGGATAGAAAAGGATTTGTTTCCAGGCGCAAGGCCTGTCCATTCTGTGTTGACCGGTCTCGGAAGATAGATTACAAAGAGCCTAATACGTTGCGCCGCTTCATCTCCGATCGCGGCAAGATGGAGCCCCGGCATAGAACCGGCGTCTGTGCTAAACATCAACGATTGCTCAGCACCGCTCTGAAGAGAGCCCGCTATCTTGCTCTCCTGCCTTATACTGCCGAACATATTCGCTGGAGTGGTGGCATTCGGGTAAGGTAAGGGGCCGACCAGCCTGACTCCCGCCGTCACCGAGCGATCTTTGATGTCCTAAAGGCGCGAGAAGCCCCTTTAAAGATCGCACGGCACGCAATGACCCAGGAAATGACTCAACGTGAAAGATAAGGTTGAAATTGGCTTGATGGGTCTTGGAGTGGTTGGCGTTGGGGTGGAGAATGCCCTGCGAGAAAAAGTAGAGGATTTCGCCAAACAGGTAGGCGCTCCGCTGGTCGTGAAGAGGATTCTGGTTCGCGATCCATCTAAGAAAAGAGCCTGCCAGGTTCAGCCCCATCTGCTCACCACCAACCCACAGCATATCTTCGACGATCCCGGAATAGACATCGTCGTTGAGGTTATCGGCGGCGAAAGCCCCGCCTACGACTACATCAAGGAAGCCCTCTCCAGGGGAAAACACGTTGTCACTGCCAACAAGGAAGTGATCGCAAAACACGGATTCGAACTCCTGAGTCTGGCCGCCGAACACAACGTTGCCCTACTCTATGAGGCGAGCGCCGGGGGAGGCATACCCCTGATCAGTCCCCTGCGGCACGACCTCCTAGCGAACAAGGTTTCCGCGATCCACGCCATCATCAACGGCACTACAAATTATATCCTCACCAAAATGGCTCTTGAGGATGTAGATTTCACCGCCGCGCTCAGGGAAGCTCAGGAGCTGGGCTATGCCGAAGCCGATCCTGCCAGTGATGTCGAGGGCATAGACGCCGCCTACAAGCTGGCCATCCTGGCTGCTCTGGCATTTCAGACTCAAGTCCTCCCCGGGGATGTCTACCACGAGGGGATCTCCCGCCTGGCAGCGCGTGATTTCTGTTATGCCAAAGAACTGGGCTATACGGTAAAGCTCCTGGCCATAGCCAAGAGAGAAGATAACACCTTTCAGGTGCGAGTTCATCCCACCTTCATTCCCGATGACCTGCTGCTTGCCAAGGTAAACGGCGTGTTCAATGCGGTGCAAATTGATGGTGACTTGACCGGTCGAATCCTTTTCTACGGGCAGGGTGCCGGGGCGCTGCCAACTTCAAGCGCCATCCTGGCTGATGTCGTCCGCCTGGCCCAAAACATGAGTCAAGGGTCGAGCCCGATGCCCCGAGTTCAGATGGACCAGACCATGGCCGCAAAGCCCATTTCAGAGATAGAAACCCGTTATTACCTCCGCATGACGGTCGCCGACCGGCCTGGCGTGTTAGCGCAGATCACCAGGGTGCTTGGGGAACTTCTAATCAGCATTTCCTCCGTGATTCAGAAGGAGGTCGACGAGAGAGCGCAAAGCGCTGAGATCGTGATCATGACCCACCCCGCCCGGGAACGAGCGATGCAGCAGGCAGTCAGCGAAATGGGCAAGCTCGAGGCGGTCAGGGAGATCAGCAATCTAGTCCGAGTTGAGGATTAGGCCAAATGACCCGTATCCTGGAGAGATACCGTGACTTTCTCCCCATAACGGCTGCCACCCCGGCAATTACCATAGGTGAAGGAGATACCCCGCTCGTCCGCTCCCGAAAGTTAGAGAAAGAACTCTGCTGTGGTGAGCTCTATTTCAAGCTGGAGGGCTGTAATCCTACGGGTTCATTCAAAGACAGGGGAATGGTTGTCGCTGTCGCCAGGGCAATGGAGGCCGGAAGCGAAGCTATCATCTGTGCTTCAACCGGAAACACCAGCGCCTCGGCAGCGGCCTACGGGGCTCACTGTGGGCTGAAGATATTTATCCTCGTGCCGAGAGGGAATATAGCCCTGGGAAAACTCGCCCAGGCATTAGTATGCGGAGCCCGGGTCATCGGCATGGATGGCAACTTCGATCAGTGCCTCCAGATGGTGCGCACACTGACACAGAGGCACTCCATCACGCTGGTTAACTCCCTGAACCCGCACCGCATCGAAGGGCAGAAGACCGCTGCCTTCGAGA
>JALPYG010000132.1 GCA_023271215.1 Dehalococcoidia bacterium | reverse complement strand
ATTTTCGGAACAAAGAATGATCCTCACTGGCCGTACCTTCAGTTCTTTGAAAAACTTACCGTAACGGTTCACCCGCTCGAGAGGTCTAAAAGGGGCACAGGTTGGCCGGACCGATAATGAACCAGAGCATGAGCAAGATAATCCCATACATCGACTCCACGCATCCTGGCAGTGGCTACAATGAGGCGTGCTGTGGTTACCAACCCTTTTTCAGAGTGGTTGCCGAAGCAGATTTTCCTGGCAATCACCAGACTGCGCAGACTCTGTTCGGCAACATTGTTGGTGGGGGAGATATCCTCCACTCTGGTGAAGAGAGTCACTGCCTCCCAGTCCTTCAATATCGCCCGGGCAAGGTTTCGCACATGCTTGTCTTCCCTATCCTGATTCAGAAGACAGGCACGTCTCAAGCGAGCCTTACAGGCATTCATTTCCAGGGATTTGGCTTTCCCCTTCTTCCACAGGCTTGCCAGCTTCAACTCACGCCTAATCCAATAGCCGAAACGAGATGTGGCGGGGTCATCGGACTGACTCAGACCTTTCGCCTCCCGAATGAGGTGTGCCAGACAGATTTGCCAACCGGCCATCTGGTAGGAGCGATAGGATCTAAGACGGTCCGCGGTGATGATGCCAGGGAAGAACTGCCCCAGAATCTCTTCAAGCACCTTCTTGCCCCGACTTTGGGCGATTTGGAAGAAGGTGAAGTTGAGAGCAACAAAAGTCCAAAGCCATCTCCTTTTCCCCGCCTTTTTCCAGCCAGTCTCATCAATGTTCAATTTATCCTGCTGAGGGAGTTGCTCTTTGAGTGCGTTGACCGGTTCTTCCACTGCCTCTCCTACTTCATGAACGCAGTTGTCGACAGTTCCCAGGCTGACGTTCCCAGAATGTCTTTCAGAAGTTGGTCAATACGGCGTCGTGGAAGATTATGCACCGCGGTAAGCACGGCGATCAGGGAAGCAAGGTGAGGTCCACAGCATGGTTTATGCTCTTCCTTTACCTCCTCCCTGATAAGCTTCCCGCACTTGGGGCAACGAATAGAATGAATGATAGTGACGTTCTGTTACAATAGGCTTTATAGGAGGTATCTCCACTTGCTGCCGGCGTTGATAACTGCCACTGACGGGAATATCAGGTGGGATATCTATCCCGCAATGTCTACACATTTTGGGTCGACGGTCTATAATTTCGGTGGGCTCAAGGAAAAGCCTTCTATGCCCTTTGGCCCCTTCTTGCTTGCCAGGTCTTCTCCCTGTCGAGGTTCGGGGAGGGTACTTCATCGAGGGAGGATCGCTGGAAGGAGGCTTGGAAGAGTTAGTGGAATTGAGGCCCAAACATCTCTTATGCTCAGCATTTTCTTCCCTGAGCTTGGCATTCTCCGCCTCGAGCCTGTCTATCCCTGCCTCCAGCCTTCCTACCTCTGCCTCCAGCCTCTCCACTCTCTTCACGAGATTGAAGTAATTCTCCCCCTTAAGAGAGATCACTTCTTCTTGTGGGGGCTCATTGGTGAACACGGGCAAAATGAACTTCATACCGTAGATAGTAAACACCAAATTCACAGAGATGTCAACCCTTTAGGTGAAAAGCAAACTTCTGGAACTCACTGGGTGAACGGTTACAACTTACCTATTACCAGTGAGTAGCTACTGTTGCTGCCACTTCTTAATAAATGCAATGGTGCCTGCTATTATCAGGAAAAGACCCGCAAGGCCACCAATCATAAGGGGAGACGGTTCTTCCAGGATGCCAAGGGCAACAACACCAACAGGACCAATTATACCACTTGTGAGCATCAATATCCCAGCCAATTTTGGCTTTGCCAGGACTAATATTCCTCCAAGAAGCCCCATACCAGGAAAAAGAAAAACCCAAATCCAAAAAGCAAGTACTTCTTGTCCTCGTAGTAATATGAATGGTTCTACCCAGCCTGGTGGTGCCATATGTGCCATAAGAGTACAAAAGACAGCAAGGAGCCCACCGATAATCCCGAGGGTCATGGCTACATATATGCCGGCCCGTTTTTTGTCAGAGGTTAGAGCCGAGGTTAAAGCCAAGAGACCTCCTAGAAACATGAGAGGAAGGATGAAAGTGCCAAAAGGCCCCCACCCCCACCACATCACTGGTTTGGTGACTATGGCGGTGGCCAGAAGCATTAATATCCCCCCCACTCCCGGTCTTTTCAGGGCGAATATCCCTCCTCCGATTGCCATAAGGGATACAAGGGTTGACTCTATAGCGAGCCATGGGATTGGCACGGTCAAAGCATTCATAACTCCACCTAAAACCCCCAAAACCCCAGCCGCAACCCTGATAGCTGGGCATTTCATAGTGATACCGAGGGCGAAGATAGCTCCTGCAGAAGAAAGCAGGCAAACAGTTACCGCCGGCAGGAACAGAGTGAGCACAGCATCAGGCGGCTCATACACAATATACCGCCACGATATAAAAACAATAAATATATAGCACCCGATAGCAACCAGTGCACTTGGGAAAACCA
>JALPYG010000131.1 GCA_023271215.1 Dehalococcoidia bacterium | reverse complement strand
GAGCCTTGGGTTGACAAAAGAGTACAATAATCGAGCGGTAGTGAAAAACGCATGGTTTGATGTTAGAGGGGGTGTCATCTTTGGATTTCTGGGGCCTAACGGTGCTGGAAAGACCACTACCATCCGCATGCTCACTACCATTATTCGTCCTACTAGAGGCACAGCAGAGATATGTGGATACGACATTCGCAAAGAAGCTCTTCGGGTCAGGCAATCGATGGCAGTGGTTCCTCAGAATAGGTGGTTGAATCATTATCTGTCCGTGTTTGATAATGTAATGGTGTTTCTGCTCCTGCACGGTCTTCCCTTTCGCGAGGCTCAGAGACGCACACGTGAGGGTCTAGAACGTTTCGATTTGACCAAGTATTCCAAATGCCGTTGTGAGGAATTATCAGGGGGAGAGATCCGGCGTGTTCAGATAGTGAGGGCACTAGCGCTCGATGTGAAATGTCTCTTCCTAGACGAACCTAGTGTAGGGTTGGACGTTGTAGCGCGCCGCCTCTTTTGGAAATCGTTAAGAGAGTCTCTCAAGGAGCGAGACATAACTGTATTTCTAACTACCCATTTAATGCAAGAGGTTGAGGCATTGTGTGAAGAGGTTGCCCTTATCCAGGATGGAGAGGTGCAGCACCTGGGAAGGATCGAAGAATTAAAAGCAACTCAAGGGACTACTCGCGTAGAGCTAAGGCTGGCGCATAGCAATGAGGACAAAGAGGAGAGTCGCATTGTTGAATCACTAGCTACTCTTCCTCAGGTAACAAAGACTGAATGCCTGGGAAATGGCCGTATACTTATCCATTGGGAAGGCGAAAATAGGGGAATCCCCCAACTTTTGGCCACTGTTGCCGATAACGGTGGGTGTATCGAAAACGTGAGTCTGAGCCCCCCTACCCTGGAAGAAATCTATCTTCGACTGGTTACCCAAAGGAAGAAAAATGATGTCTCGACCTAGAACTAGCAGAATTACTGCGCTAGCCTATCGACAATGGAGACTCATGGTAAGCACTGCCTACGAGCTACTACCACCGATGATGGAACCTTTTCTTTATCTGGTCATATTCGCCTCCATCATGGGTACTATTCTCCCGGAGGTAATCTATGAGGGTGTTTCGTACAGTTACCTGACCTTCATAGTGCCGGGCATTCTGGCCATGGGTGCGTTTACACGTGGCATCCATGGAGGCACACCAATTTTTGTAGATCGCATGACGGGTGAACTTGAGACCCTGTTTGGACTACCTGTGCGACGAAGCTTACTCCTTCTCTCCAATGTGAGTGCGGTAACGATTCACGGACTACTGTACTCAGTTGTCCTATTGGCGGTGGGGAAAGCGATTTCTCCAGATTTCCCCTGGAGCTTTGATCGGGCTTTGGCTGCAATAGGTATAGCTAGCCTTCTGACCATCATTAGCACCTTTATCTTTTCAGCTGTGTGCTGTGCCGTGCGTCGGCAGAGCACCTACAATTTATTACTTAACGTCATACTGTTACCACTTACTCTGATCTCAACTGCTTTCTATCCACTGGATCATGCGCCGGCATGGATTAGGCTGATTGCTTCCATGAACCCGATTACAATGGCTGTGGACTCGATCCGACACGTCCTCTTAGCGCCTCAGCTTTCCCCGGTGGATCTCATCAGTGGTATTTTGCCTTTGGTCGTGATTGGGCTTATAGCGGGAGGAATGGCTTTCTACTTCTTCAACCGTACACTCAAATGATTGCGAACAGGGACAGAACAGTTGTTCGCATGAAAATGGCCAGTTGTTCTGTATCTCACATTCCCTCACGGCTTCCCTGGGGTATTTTCTGATGGCACATTTTCCCAGTCCTATTGGATATTCAGCCTCCTAGCTGGCACTGTAGCTGAGAGCCCCTGAAATTGAAGCTAACAGCGTTGAAAAAATGGCTGGGGTCAATAGCCCTTCGCCTTTAACCTTGCCGCTAAATCCTTGATGTTCCCTTCCAGATGGGATTCGTACTCCTTGACCGTTACCCCATCAATGCCAGGAGCTTTGTCTCTCTTTAGCTCCCGAAAACATCCCCTGAGAAAATCCTCCGTGAGAAGGTGAGCTAAGGATGTAGACTTACACCTCGGATTTTCTCTGGCTCGTAGAGTTAGGGACGACAGTTTTGTTGACATCCTTTGCCCACCTCTGAGTGTGGAGGATGTGTCCCTGTCGTCCCGTCGCATTCCTGCCAGCCCCTTCCCTCCACAGGTATTACCCTGCTTCTTCGGTACTATGAGCTGGTCCGACTCCCAGAGCATCATCTGTAATACCTCACCGTCCATAGGCTTGGTATCACCTACCCCAGACCGGGGAACACCCTGGGTCTCCCGAGTTCCCGCATTTTCCTTTTGATACCGTGCCGGGGACTCAGACCTCGACGGAGTGGATATTATCTCGCCTTTAACGATATTACCCCTTCTGCCTTCCACGAAATGAAACGCGTCGGCCTCCGCAGCGATGGCAATTTCGGGGCTCAATACCTTCACTTGCGTTCCGGCCCGATATCTCCCTCCCTCTGGCTTCACGAGATTTGTTAC
>JALPYG010000130.1 GCA_023271215.1 Dehalococcoidia bacterium | reverse complement strand
ACCTTACCTTAAATGGCTCACCGTTATGCTCTACGAATCCATCGCCATCAGTATCGGTAAGACCAGCTTCTGCTAAAAGTGTTTTTGCTTTATCCAAATCGTAAACTGCTTGCAGGTCTCTATTTGACCAGGGCAAAGTAGGCGGAAATATAGTTGCTGCCGGTGTGCCGGCGATACCTTCCAAAACCGCCTCTATAATTCCTTCCCTATCAATAGCATAGCTTATAGCTCGTCTTACCCTGGCATCATTCAGCGGTTCTTGTTGACAGTTGATTTTTATAAAATCTGTCCTGTGTATTTCCCCTGTAGCTACTTTAACCCCCGCTGTTTCTTTCAACCTTAAGGCGTCAACAGCCGTTATGGCCACAGCTACATCAATATCACCAGCCTCCAAAGCCATGGCTCGTGTCATAGCATCCGGTATTAAGCGAAAGGTTACTTTTTCCAATTTAGCTGCACCACCCCAATAGTCAGCAAACCTTTCCACAACTACATATTCGCCCGGTTGCTGCTCTACAAATTTAAACGGACCCGTACCGGCTGGGATTTCTCCTTGCTCAATGTCTTGGCTAACAATAGCCATTAACGGATCACTCAAGTGATAGATCAGCGGTGCAAAGGGCTCATGAGTAGTTATCCGCAAGGTATATTTATCCACTACTTCAATTTCCTTGATATTCAAAAGCGGCTGCGCCCGAGGGTTATGCACCGGGCTATCTTCATTAATAAGTCTTTCCAATGACTGTTTCACAGCCAGAGACTCCAGGGGCGTACCGTCGTGAAAAAGAACTCCTTTTCTGAGCTGAAATTCCCATGTAGTTTCATCCAGCGGCTCCCACGATGTAGCCAGCCACGGCTGTAACTCCATATTATGGTCAAGTTTGGTCAGCGTTTCATAGATACCCGCGCGCCTGGAAAACCAACTCGACCACCCTATCGCCGGATCAACTAACCCATCTGCATGACCTAAGCTTCTTATCCCGACCTCCAAGGTTTGTGGCATAACCTCTGCCTGCGGAGCAGGGCAACCCGCTAACATGCTGCTTAGCAATAAGACACCGACTATCAGTAAGGTCGCCTTCTTAACCATCTCCAGCCTACCCGCAACTGGGTGCACCTGCAACACATTGCAATAACATCTTAACAAAAAATCACTCGCATGTCAAGCAGTGCCCGAAAATGCCCAGATGCCTCATATCCGGGACGAACCGGTGATCACGAGTGAGCGCCTCTCTGAGGGAATCGAGTATCTCCTCATCCACATCCAGAACTCGGCCGCACCTCTGACAGATGAGGTGGTGGTGATGCTATTTAAACCCTCCTCAACGTAAACTAACATCTCGCAGATCCAGATTCCAAAATCCACCGGAAATCTCGAATCCAGCAACATTTTCCTGCAGGGCAACAAAGATGGCACTGTGATAGAGATAGACCCCGACCGCTTCGTCAACGATGATCTCCTGAATCCGGTGGTAAAGCGCTCTCCTTTGTTCAGGATCGCCAGTAACAACCATCTCCTCGATCAGGGAGTCAAGCTCCGGGTTGTTGATCAAACTCGGGTTAGGAGATTCCTCCCCTATCTTGAAGCCATATCTGGAGTGGTAAAAGAAAGATATATGCATGTATGGATCGTTAGTTGGCAATCCTATTCCGCTTATTCCGGCCAGGTCGAAATCACCGGTGCGCAACAGTTTCATATAGGCTCCCCTTTCCAGCTCGTCTATTTCCAAAGCTATCCCCACCATCCGCAGTTGCTCTTGGACCGCTTCAGCAATGGCCCGCCAAGGCGGTATGTTTTGAATAATTAATGTGACCTTGAAGGGTTTTCCATCCTTATCCAGCACGCCGTCGCCGTCAGTATCCACCCAGCCGCTTTCAGCCAGCAACGTTTTACTCTTTTCCGGATCGTAACCGGGCAACCGTAAATCGGGCTTCACACCAAAGATCTTGGCCGGCGACCAGGGGGCGACCGCAAGACATCCTGCTCCTTCTATTACGTGTTCAACGATACTTTCTACATCTGTGGCGTAGTTAACGGCTTTTCTCACTCTCAAGTCCTGCAAGAACTCATTTTTTTGATTTATGGCCAGCCATACCGTATTATGGGCCGGAGACCGGCTTAGGAGCTGGACTTTAGGATCGCCCTTTAAGCGCTGAATTTCTTCGGGAGGGAGTAGGCCACGTCCAACACCGACGATGTCCACCTCGCCAGCTTCAAGGGCCATCACTCGAGTATGGGCATCCGGAATAATCTTGAAGATCACTTTCGCAAGTAGCGGAGCTCCGTCCCAGTAGTTCTCGTTTCGGCTGAGCACAATCTTTTCTTCTTTGACCCATTCTTCGAATTTAAAGGGTCCGGTACCGATAGGTTTGAACTCTCCGCCGGCGACCGAGGCCGGACTGATAATCGAGCTCCGGGTCCTGGTCAACTCACTTAAAAGGGGAACAAATGGTTCTTTCAGGGTAAGTCTCACCTTGTATTCGTCCACCACCTCTATTTTTTCTATTTCAACACCGACCGCGAAGGGATCGGTCTCCATGTGGCGCTCAAAAGTAAACTTTACGGCT
>JALPYG010000013.1 GCA_023271215.1 Dehalococcoidia bacterium | reverse complement strand
AACGACGTAAGCATGCGCTTGCGCCATGAGCCTTCACCCCTGATCAAGTCAGGGGTTCAACTGACAGGCGATTGCTACCCCCTGAACGCTCATCCTTTATCTTTATTCTAGCAGGCGATGTTTAAGGTTTTGTTAAGGTTTTGTTAAGGTTTTGTTAAGAAAAGGCTATTCTTCGACATGATCTGCTGCTAGATTCCTGCCCCTCCAAACGGCGGGGACGTACCCCGTGGGATATTGAGAATATCCCACGGGGTAGTGCAGGAGGTAAAGGTGAAAAAGGGGCTTATGCATGTATCATGTCACTGACGAACCGGCCCACAACGTGGCTATCCCAACCCAGATGTCTCTGTATCAGGTTCCGTACGTGTTGCACCGACATCGGCATAAGGCGCTGGTCATCGATTTCAAGAATGATCGACCCCTGAAAACCGATCTCACCCAGGGTAGCAAAGAAAGAGGCAAAATCAAACGTTCCTCTGCCAATGGGTTGATGGTCAATGAGCGACTGCACAGAATCCGAATAGTAGCGCCTCTCGATATCGTGCAGATGAATTTCCCTGATAAGCGCAGCATGTGACCGGGTGAATTTACCACAATCACCACCCTGCAACACGATATGGCCGACGTCCTGGCAAACGGAAAGCCCCAGTCTTTCAACCACCGGCATAAAATAACGGAAGCCTACCGGGGGTAGATTCTCGACCAGTATCTGATGTGGAGCCATCAACGTGGCAACCTTCATCAGGCTTTCCTCGACATATCCCATCACCTCACCAATCAGCGGGTCAAGCCCGGATTTATACGAAGAGAATACATTCCCCGTCAAATGAATTACAGCGTGAATGGGCTCCAACTCCGAGGCCAGATCCATGGCATCGAGAATGGTGTCCACACTCGCTGACCTGATTCTTTCCATGGGACACGATATATCAAGATAGCGAAATGGCAGGTGCAGGGAGAAGGCCACCTCTTGACGATATTCCCGAAGCCTCTTGACCGCCATTTCCATCATGCCGGGATAGAGCAAATCAGCGTCAAAATGCAGTTCCAACTGGTCTACGTCAAGCTCCAGTGTCTGCTCTATCTCGTGGTGGAGAAATTCCTCTCGATGAAGCCCTTCTTGTCTCGCCCGGATAGCCGCCGGCAGGGTCAGGATATGCGTTCCCAAATAAGGAGACTGCCCCGTTAGATGTCTGCTATCTAACAAGGCAGTCTCCCTCCTCTCGTCCAAATCACCGGTTTTCTCCCACCGTGCCACATTCAGGGTTGAACTCATTTTCTCTCCTTTTCTCTCCTTTGATGCCCTATTCTGGCAGCAACTTCTGCCATACTTATACTATAGCAGGTGAATGTTAAGGGAATATTAAGGAATTGTTAAGAGATTGTTAAGGTTTGGTTAAGATTTGGTTAGGAAGAAGATTTGACGCGCCGGCCAGGAGCTTCTCCAGCTCGCTTACGTGGCTTTCCCAGTTGAATCTCTCCGCCCATCTGCCGGCTTTTCCTTGCAGCCTCAATCTCTCGCTGTCACTCAGCAGTAATGCTTTCATCATCCTCGAGGCAAGGGCACGGGCGTCACCTCTGGGATAGACGAACCCAACGTCCTCTCTCACCACCCCTAAGACAGGGGGTCTTAACGAATATATCCGAAGCGATGACGACGCCATTGTATCTGAGTGCTTCTAAGACCACCAAACCAAAACCCTCGTGGGCAACCGATGGACAGATGACTCCATCAAACGAACGATATAGCCTTGTCTTGTCTTCCTCTCTCGCTCTTCCGGCAAATCTGACCGGCAAACCGCGCGATAAATCCAATAGATAGTCGTAATACGTGGCGTAATCTTCTGTAAATCCACCATAGATTGTGAGCTCCACCGGCAACTTCTTATTCAACTCTTTCAATGCCTGGAGCAAGATGTGGATACCCTTGTTGGGGGCGATCCTGCCCAGATAAAGGAATCTGAATTCCTCTCCCCGGGATATTTCTCCCTCCCAGACTTCTCCCTCATCCAGGCCGAGCGGGATGACGGAAAATTTGTCCTTCTCCGCCGAGAAATTCTCGACATAGTAATCCCTGGTAAGTTGAGATGCTACCACGCTCCTGCCATCTCTCTCTAAGCAAAGCCTGGTGATCTCTTCCAGCCTGGAATATTTATCGGGGGGTAGCGGCAAGAGGTCGAGGTCTATATCATGATGCATCGAGACGACGGGGATGTCTTCGATGTAGAGAGCCGCCGATTCCCCCCAGTACCGGCAGATGTAGATCACGTCCGGATCGAATCTAACCGCCTGGAGGGCGGCACTTTTCGACCACTCTTCATCAATCTCTACACCTATCTCCGGTCTCCTCTCCTCTTTTCTGTACTTGGTGATCACTTTCAGTTCATGACCGCTTAAACCATCCACGACCTCTCTGGTGACTCTCTCCGCACCTCCGATCACCAGAGGCCAAATCCCCCTGGCGATGACTGCTATTCTCATTGCTTCCCGACCCCCTCGTTTACCTTTTTAACGGCCCTCAATAACTCCGGCTGATAATCGAAATCGCTACAAAAGGAAATGAACGCCTCGAGGTCCTTGGGCAGGCATTCATCCTGAAATCCCAGGGAGAGAAAATCCCTGCGGTAAAATTCGATGGTTGAATGCCTGTCGGCAATTACATTTCTCACCACCACGCCTGGATCGACACCCAGTTTTCCACACATCCCGGCAATCTCATTGAAGAGAGAAATCTTGGTTGCCAGGAGACAGTTTGAGGCGTACTTGATCATGGCGGCGGTCGTTGCATCCGTCACCAGGATTTCAAAATCCTTCCTCGTTCTTCTCTTGAAATCTTCGTAGAACTCCTTCAGCACCTCAGTTGCCTTCTGGTCGATACGCCCGATTATAATGGGCTGATTCTCAAAATCTTCCTCTGCCGTCTCACTCCTCAAGAATTCTGGATTCATACACACCCCGGAACTGGCTCCATTGGATTCCGATACGATTCCCGGCAGGACCGTGCTCTTGATAGCGATGGTGTGATACCCGTCCTTTGAAGATGCCGCCTCCAGAACGCCGGCCAATGCGGTCTCAACATAGCTTTGATCGAGCCGGCCATTCTCAGTCGGTGTCGGAACGCAGATAAACGAGATATCGGTATCCAGAACGGCCTCTGCCAATTCTCCCGCAACCTCGTAACCCTGGGATGCCAGTCCCTTCCGTTTCTCCTGATCAACGTCGTAGAATATCACTTGATAGCCATATTTGGCGAATACCTTCCCCACCGCCCCTCCGACCCCTCCGTTCCCGATAATCGAAATCCTGTAGGTGATGCCCATTTTGCTCCTCCTTTCTAGAATTATGGGTTATGGGTTTTGAGATCCTCGGAACTCAATACTCGCTACTCAATAAACCTCTATTGGCCTCGCCCAGTTTCTTCTTCGCGATCAGTCCGACAATTACCAGCACACTGAGGATAGCTAAAAAGATCCATTTGCCACTCCCTTCGATATCCATTCTGCACCTCCGATGGTTTCGTCTGCCGATAGGCTTGCTTCCCTCTTAGCATCTGCCACCTCCCGGTCATCCAGGCGGCTGGATGAGTCTATCACCAACATCAGCGAGCGTCGATCGGCGGTAATGAAAATGTCGGCAACTATTCCCGAGATCGGAGAGACAACCGCCTCCAGCGTACGGGGATTTACCCCCAGGGTATCCCCTTCATGGACGCTATCTCCGGCCCTCACTTCTGTCAATCTGGCAATTGTCCTTATCAGGAGAACCATGGTGTTCCTTCGGTAATTGGCAGGCATCTATCACTCAGCGACCTCGGATAGGCCAAGAGTCCTCAGTCCTGCCTTCCAGGTCGAATTCGTCTTCCTTTTGTCTCACACCCTGCCACGCTCAGGATTGAACTCATTTTTACTCCTTTGATGCCCTATTCTGGAAGCAACTTCCCCCACACTTATACTATAGCAGATGAATGTTAAGGGGATTTTAAGGAATTGTTAAGAGATTGTTAAGGTTTGGTTAGAAAAGCGGTCATGTCCTCGGCTTTTGAAGGGGCTTTGCCCCTTTGCTATCCCTCGAACTTGTAGCCGGTGCCGCGGACCGTCACCAGGTGGACGGGGCAGGAGGGGTCGTCCTCGATCTTCCGTCTTAGCGAGAGGATATGATAGTCCACTACGCGAGGATTGCCGGCGTAATCATCGCCCCATACCTCGTCCAGAAGATGGTCTCGACTGAAGACGTGTCCCCGGTTCCTTGCCAGAAAGACGAGCAGTTGCAATTCCTTGGGAGTCAGGTTATGAGTGGATTCATTGCGAAAAACGCGGCGACGAGAAAGATCAATGGTAAGACCGGCGACCTTTATTTGGTTCCAGATTCTACGTTCACGGTTCGCGCTCACCAGTCACCAGTCACTAGTCACCTTTCACTCAGCCTTCAGTCTTCACCCTGAACACCCTCCCTGATCCTGAGAATAACCACCTCAGGTTAGTTGAGATACATTGAGATTTTTCCCCATCAGTCTCCACTGTATCCCTATGAATCTCCACTGTATCTCTATGAAACCCCCAAGGAGCTTCGCCCCTTTACGAGGCATAGGAATTTCAAAAATTCCTATGCTTCAGAGCCACGCCAGGGGAAGTGCTGGAGTTTCGCTCTATTCGTGGACTGCCACCATCTCCTCGGTAAATTCCGCCGCAAGGTGATGCCCTCCCACTGCTTCGGAATATTCAAATAGATGGTGCAGGATCGCTTCAGCGGTAGCCATGTTGGTTGCCAGCGGCACATTGTAGACGTCACAGATCCGCAGCAGTGCCGATATATCCGGCTCGTGGGGCTGTGCCATTAAGGGATCACGCAGGAATATCACCGCCCTCACCTCACCACTGGCTACCAGGGCTCCAATCTGCTGGTCGCCGCCGAGGGGCCCGCTCCCCATCAGGGTTGCGGACAGGCCGACCTCCGACTGAATCAACTGCCCGGTACCCCTGGTTGCCACCAGGTTAAGCCCGGCAAGTTCCCTCTGATGTGACCTCACCAGCCGGATCATGTCGTCCTTCTTGGCGTTGTGCGCAATCAGTGCTAGAGCCAATCTACCCATATTTCACCCCTTCTCCATAAAATTAGCCTTAACCAAACTCCTCGTCCTGTTTTAAGCATAACAGGCGATGTTTAAGGTTTGGTTAAGGCTATGTTAAGAGATGGTTAAATGTTGGTTAATTACTCAGCGTTCGATTCCATCCCGGGCTGCAACCCCTTGCTTGAAGTAGTGTTTGACCTCCACCATCTCCGTTACCAGGTCGGCGGCGGCAATAAGCTCTGGTGGTGCATGTCGCCCCGTGAGGATCACCTCTACGCCGTCGGGCTTGCTTTTTATTATCTCCAGCATCTCCTCCAGTGCGATCAGGTGAAAAAAGTGGCAGGTTACGAGCTCATCGAAGACGACGATATCGTACTCGCCGGAGAGCATGGCTTCTCTTGCCCTCGCCAGCCCATCACGGGCCATCTTAATATCCTCCTCGGAAGGACCGCGGACGTGCACGAAGGTATCCTTTCCATACTGCTCGATGGTAATATAGGGGAACATCATCTTGGCCGCTTCAAGTTCACCATATTTCTGACCTTTCAGAAATTGCCCGACGTAGGTTTTGAGGCCCCTCCCCATGGCTCGAAAGGCCAGGCCAAGGGCAGCCGTGGTCTTGCCCTTCGAGTTTCCGGTGTATACTTGAACGTATCCCTTATCCAGGGAATGCGGCCCTTTTCGTGTCATGATTATCTCCCTCTTTGAAGGTGATTGAACATATGATATTATAGGGTTTGTGACCTCAAATGACAAGGGGCATAACTGGTGAACCTGAGCAAAAGACACAAAACGACGTATTGACGGACTATTGCCAATATGATAATCTGTGAACGAAGGATAGTTTGAAAATGGCGAAAGACTATCGGGAATACATCGCGGAACTGGTAGAATGGAGCTCCTTTGAGCTTAAAGATGAGATAGAGGAGGCAAAGGCTGAATTCTTTGGAAGTGATGAGGAGGCCGAGATCTATGAGCACGACGATCTCGCTCAAACCCTTTTTGAACTGTGGTTTATCCTTCGAAGGCCCTGCAATGCCTCAGGAATGACCCCTCTGGATATTTTCATCTCTGAAACCCGGGACGTCCTTCCCAAAAAGGAGCGCAAGATATACAAGGGCTTCCGGGATAATATCCTGGGCTTTTTCAAAGTCATGGAGACAGACCCTCTTATCAAATTGATGGACCTGAGCACCAGAAACGAGTACTCGATTTCCCAACCTCAGGGGACATGGGAAAAAGTAAGCCGGGGGGAGGAAGTGGCTGACGAATCGGAAGCTTCGCCGTTGGAGCCAGGGGCATGTATCGCTGGTACTCTCCTCCCATTTCAAGGCTTTTGGGTTCTCACTGGTGACCTGGTAGTCTTCTCTGAACAGACCGCCTATCTAATAGAGCGCCGGTTCAGGCGTGAAAGGGATATAGAGGTGAGTTATCGGGATGTTTTTGAGCTCCTTTCAGAGCCACCCCTGGAAGTGGAAGAAAGCCTGGACAGCTTAAGGGAAAGGATTTCTTACATCCTGGCCGAGTGGGACATCGCCAATAAGTTTACCGTTGAAAATCTGGAAAAGAGACTTAAGAAGACCTCACCGGAAAAGCTCGCTCAAGCGATAGGTAGAATCCTCACCGACCTCGGAATCTCCTCAGAGGACGTCAACCAGGAATTGATAAACCTGCTTTGTAAGCTTCATCCTTTGCTTCAAGAGGAAAAGGAAGTCGGCTTACTTTCTAAACTTCGCGGTCTAGTTAAAGGGAAGAAGAAGGAAATTGCCGCCGGCCCCTGGGAGATCGTATTGAGGAAAGATCTTTATGATTACCTTCAATTGAAGATACATCCAGATTCCTATCCTGATCCAAAGCAGCTTCAACAGGCGATTGATAAGGCTGAAGAAGAGTGTCTCAACACGCCTCAGGAAGAGCTTGCGGATAGAACCCCCAGAGAAGTAATCCGAGAGGAAAGGAGAAGGCTCGGTCACCCCCACCCGGACAAGATATCCTACCAGATCTCGCTTACTCCCATTGAATATCGGATCCCTATCCACGAAGAGTATCATCGTGCTTTTGGGGAGCAAAGGAAAGGTGAGTTCACTCAGGCGATCGAGATATATGAATCCATCCTCCCTCAATACGAAGAGCACCCGGATTCGTTCCGACTACTTGGCAACCTGGGAACTTGCTATGCTTTGATGGGGCAAAAGGAAAAAGGTCTGGAATATCTCCGGAAGGCTTTGGAGATAAATCCGGACTACGAGTCTGCAAGATTAAATATCCAGAAAATGGAGGAAACGTCCCCAGAGGAGTTGATCCTGATGGGCATAGCCAGGAAACGGTTTGTGGAAGGGTTAGAAAAGCTGTGGAGCTTTGAAAAGATCGAAAAGATGTCCACCAGGGAGATTGAGAAGAAGATGAAGAAACTGGTTCCTGTTTTCGACCTGAAGAAATTCGTGAACAAGGCAGAGAATTATCTCTCTTACATAGATTTATGCCAAGCGGAGTATGAATCATTCTCGGTTGCTGAGGGATACGATGAGGACTTTCCCTGGATGGCCTGCGGAGTGCTGTGGCAAAGGCTTCTTCCGGATAGACCCACGGTGGAGCACTTTGATGCTGAACTTGATGAGAAATTGGTGAAACTGCTGGAGACGAAAGATGAAGAAAGAGGCCAAGAGGTTGTCAAGCTCAGCCTGGAGGTCCTCGGTCTTATAAAGTCGCGGTTCATCTCCGAGACGCCGGAAGGATACGAGCTAAAGGACGGCTTCTTCCAGAGGTATCAGGAAGACGATATGCTTTATGAGCTTGATTCAGTAGCAAAAGATATGCTCTTTAATCTACGTAACGAAAGACGGCATGAGGAAAGGATAGAATGGGCCGAGGTATTTTACGAGGTTTTCCGGGATGATGATTTCCTGCAGCACAAAGCGGATAGTTTCATGGCTGTGGGCAGGGAAGAGGAAGGGGAGAGAACCTACCAGGAAATTCTGGAGCGAAATCCGGAGAATTTCTGGTATCACGTCCATGCTGGGGACGCTTTTTCCATCCCTCAGAGGAAAGACCCAGAACAAGCCAGGAAATATTACTTAGAAGCCCTGGAAATTGCTAAGGCACAAACCGGTTCGAACGAAGCGTTGGAGAATCTAGAGGTTGCCTACGAGCGGCTTCTGGACTTAGCCGAAGGAACAGGAAACAAAAGCGAGACAAGCCGCTATCGGGAAGAACTCTCCAGATTAAGGGGGAGCAGCCTCCCTGTCTCATCTTCTCTGCTCGAACCCAGGTCGCCGGCAAAACAAAAGGTGGGACGCAATGATCCCTGTCCCTGCGGCTCAGGCAAGAAGTATAAGAAGTGCTGTGGAAGGGAATCGTAGCTTTGGTGCATAGGCATTCTCGAGATTCCAAGCTGCCCGATAACCCGCCCACGGAGACGACAGGAGTTTTACCTTTTATACAGAATGGCTCCCCGAGTAGGATTCGAACCTACGACCTAGCGGTTAACAGCCGCCCGCTCTACCGCTGAGCTATCGGGGAGTGAGCCTCATCTCCCTGGCACCCCTGGAGGGAATCGAACCCTCGCACCCGGCTCCGGAGGCCGGAGCTCTATCCTCTGAGCTACAGGGGCACAGTCTAATATTACTACTTTTGTTCCCGCGATTCAAGTTGCAGGTACTCCTCGTAGAATGCAACGAATCTCTCGGCGACCGATTTCCAACTGTATCTGTCCCTTACCAGGTCGCACCCCACCCGACCCATCCCCGCCGCCAATCGCCGATCCTTCAAGAGCCGGAGCATCGCCCCGGCAAGTTCGTCGGCGTTGGAAGGGTCAACCAGGAGGCCGTTCTCCCCTTCAACTATGACGTCCCGGATTCCGCCCAAGCTCGAAGCGACCACCGGAGCACCACACGCCATCGCCTCCAGCGCCGTCATCCCAAACGGCTCAAATTTGGAGGGCACAACAAACATCTGCGACTGCCGATAATAGGTTGCCATCAGTTCATCCGGCACATAACCCAGCAAATGCACCCTGTCCTGCATCTGCTTTTCCTCGATGATCGCTCTCATCATATCGTAGACCCCCGCCTCGACCTGCCCTGGCGTGGGGGAGCCTCCACCGATCACCAGATGCACGTCCGGGATTTCTTTCCTCACGATGTCAAAAGCGTTCAGTAGAAAATCATGTCCCTTGTTGGAATCGATCCGGCTGATGCAGAGGACGTACTTGTCCGGAAGCAGGGACGAGGCATGGCTCGCCCCTGCTTCGCCGTCGTGGGAAGGACGGAATCTCTCAGTGTCGACACCCGGCGGTATGGCGACGACATTTTCCCCCGCAAAGCTATAGAGGGTTCTTAACCTTTCCTTCTGAACCTCGGTAGTGACCGTTTGTGCTCTGACGGAATTGAAGATGCGCAGCTCCTCCGATATACGGTGCTCAAAGCGGAAGGTTCTCTCCATCTCCTCCGGATCGCCGCCCATCTGGACTCGTTTCCATGCCCCAAGAGAGTGAGCGGTAAAGAAGGCCGGTTTACCCAGTGCCTTGGCCACATCCAGCGAGACGATTCCAGCATCAACATAATGTCCGTGAAACAGGTCATAGTTGAGCGCATTCTTCTTGATGAATTCAGTCATGTTTTTTGCCAGTTCGGGAAGAACCTCGTAGATATCCTCCTTGCGAATGAATTCCCAGGGGCCGGCAGGAATGCGAATAACCCGGACATCGGGGGAATCGGGCAGGGGATCGACCTGCGACCGGGACCGGTCGAACCAGCGGGTAAAAATATCAACCTTGATTCCTTTCCGGGAGAGCCCCTTGGACAGCTCCAGCACGTAGACCACCTGACCACCGGTGTCCGTCCTGCCCAGTGTGGGAACCGGATCGAAGTAGCCGTGCGTGCTCAGCATGGCGATACGCTTGATCATTTCTCTTCGCCCCTCGAGACGGAGTAATCGCGCCCGACGATGATGCCGGCTGCGGATTTGTGACGGGAGATGATCTGGTGTTCGATCTGGAGTACCCGCTCCAGGAAAGCGTCCTGTGCCTCACGGCCCCTCTCCAGACGAGCCGACCTGGTACGGTGATAGTCTCGATCAAGAAAGACACGACATTGCGCATTTCGCAACAGGGTGGTGTAGGTGCCTTCGACGATAATCACGCCCACTCCGGAGACCTTGATCCTCTCGGTAGTGATGCAATCCTCATCGAACATTGCCAGAGGCTTCTCGATCTCATCCTTCCCGGCCAGAATTTCACCCAGATTCTGGTCGAGGAGCTCTAGACGAACCTCAGACTCACCTACCCAGCCGATGTCCTTCAGGCGCATCCTGAGATTTGTCTGCGGCGGATAGATAAAGTAGTCATCCTGCTGAATGACGAGGGTTTCAATTCCACGCTGAGCAAGCATCTCGGCAAGGACGGCGGCGATCTCCGACTTACCGCTGCCGGACTCCCCGGCGATGGTGAGGATGTATTTGCCCCGGTGGGTCTCTAGCTCCGGCCAAAGCAAATCCATTATGCCCAGAGCAGCCCGCCGATGCTCGTCCTTGATTATGAGTTTATCCCCTTTCATTTGTCAACCTGGAGACGCAAGAATTCATGCCCCTACCTCTTCGATGGCGCTTCGCACCGCATCATGGAGCACATCGTGTCCCAGCACTGCTTCCCCGATGCCCCGCAGCAGCACCCAGCGCACTGCTTTTTCCTGGACTTTCTTATCAAGTTCAATGGCCTTCAGGACGGCGTCTGTGTCAACGCCGGGGCAGGTTACCGGCAGGCCAAATCTCAGAAGAAGCGCCCTCTGCCGCTCCACCGCTTCCCGATCGAGGAGACCAAGCTTTTCGGCGATTTCGGCCTCGCCCATCATGCCCACAGAAACCGCCTCACCGTGGAGCAAGCGATTGTATCCCGTGGCCGTCTCCAGGCCGTGAGCTACGGTGTGTCCGTAATTCAGGATAGCGCGCAATCCCGTCTCCTTTTCATCCTCGTTCACCACTGCGGCCTTAATGGCAGCGCTGCGCCTTATTGCTTCAGTGGCGGCTTCTCTCTCCAGCCTCTTGAGCTTGTCAACGTTCTGCTCCAGGAACTGGAAGTAATCGGCGTCACGGATGAGTCCGTGCTTTACGACCTCGGCCCATCCAGAGGTAAGTTCCCGCTCAGTCAGCGTAGTGAGGGTTTCGGTATCAGCAAGAACCATTCGGGGCTGATAGAAGGCTCCGATCAGGTTCTTTCCTTCGGGATGGTTAATCGCCACCTTGCCGCCAATCGAGGAATCCACCATAGCCATGAGACTTGTGGGAACCTGAAGCAGGGGCATCCCCCGGAGGTAGGTAGCCGCCACAAATCCGGCAAGGTCTCCCACCATTCCCCCACCGAGGGCCAGGATGATTTCACCGCGCTCGGCGCGGTGCTTGACCAGGAAGTCATAGATCCGGCTTGCAACCTCGATGGACTTGCTTTTCTCGCCGTGGGGCACAACGAAGGAATTGACGCTAAAGCCTGCCTCTCTAAGGGACTCCGTAACTTTCGGTCCATAGAGGGGGAAAACCTGGTCATCGCTGATAATATAGACAGTCCCGGCCAGGCCGGCCTTTCTCATGCGCCGGCCAATGCTGCTCATCAGATCCCAGCCGACGAGTATGGGATAGCTCTCAGTGGCGGTCGTTATCACGCAGGCGGTTTCCTGATCGGCGGCCGGACACGACCTACGGATGTAATTCCAACCGCGGATCACCTCGACGGCGACCTCCTCCAGGGTGAGGCTATCGGTATGCACCGTCCAATCGGCTACGGAATAGTAAGGCTGACGAAACTCTTTCAGTTGAGCGATGCGCCTCTCGGGGTCAGTCCCGGAAAGCAACGGACGAACCACTTTGCTTTCACCTTTCTCATCATCGATGAGCAAGCGATTGTAGATGGTGTCAGGCTCAGCTTGCAGGCAGACCACCACGCCGGACTTTTTCATCAGCTCTCGATTTTCGGCCGCCAGGATTATGCCCCCGCCGGTGGCAACGACCATCTCCTTTTTCGGGCAGACCCTCACCAGTACCTGGCTCTCCAGTTCTCGGAAGCGCTCCTCACCATCCTCAGCGAATATCTCCGGAATTGGTTTTTTGGCCTGGGCCACGATCTCATCGTCGGTATCGGTGAAGTCCCAGCCGAGGCGCTCTGCAACCTTCCGGCCGGCCTGCGATTTGCCGCTGTAAGAGAACCCGATCAGGAAGATGTTGCAAAGATTTCTCTCACCCATTTCACTCCATCTCGATAGTCATGATTCCCCTCTCGATTTCGTAGCCAGATACTGTTCATGCTCGTATTTGAGGCAGCAGAGCAATTTCCCGCAGACGCCCGATATCATGGCCGGGTTAAGCGGCAGGCCCTGATCGCGGGCCATCCTCATCGAGATGGGATCAAACCTGCAAAGGGAGGTGGTGCAACACAGAACCCGTCCGCATCTCCCGATGCCACCGAGCAGTTTGGCCACATCCCGTGCCCCTATCTGCCGCAGCTCCACCCGAGTCTTGAAGACGGAGCCCATTTCCTTCAGCAGGGCACGGAAATCAACCTTGCTCTCGGCGGTGAAATAGACCGTCAGACGGCTGCCGTCGAAATTGTATTCCGCGGCGACGACTTTCATCGGGAGGTCGTGTTTGGCCACGAGTTCGGCACACTTGATCAGCGTCTCCTTCTCCGAAGCCTTAAACTCTGCCGCCTTGCTTATCTCGCCCGCATCTGCCCTGCGCACCACCGACTTCAGTGGACCTTGAATCTCGCTGGGCGAAACTTGCCTGCGCGCCATAATTGCCTTGCCCATCGATTGCCCGTGGGCGGTGTCCACCACCACCCAGTCACCGACCTCGAAATCGACGCCCCCCGGCTCAAAGAAATAAATTGGCCCGGCCTGCTTGAAACGAACGCCAACTACCTCAGGCATAGTTTGCCTCTCTTTCAAAGGGAAGATTCAACATCAGCACCTCCAGGGCAAGTTGCGGATTTGCGTTTTGCTCCAGTTGTTGCACGGTTTCGCGGATCGATTTGAGCATCCTTCCGATAGCACTCAAAGGGTATTGTGCCGCCGCTTCCTGAAGCGCCTCTCTCCGATCCGTATTGGTAATGAACTCTACACAGCCATTTTTCATCAGGAGCAAATCTCGCCACCAGGTGAGCCATAGTTCAAGCTGCTTCCCCACCGAAGCTCTGTCCTTGCCGAACTGTGTTGCGAGCTGCGCTGCGAACACGAAGCGCTCGCTGACGTCGCCCCTGGACAACGATATCAGGCTGTCCAGATGCGCCGAACGTTTCGCTAACGCCTCCTCGTTATCTATGGCCGAGATCGCCCAGCCGATGCAGCCATGGCAAATCCTGGCGAGGAGGTCTGCCCGTTCGGAAGGCACTCCCCATCGCTCCACCAATGCTTGCTTTACCGCCGGAACAGGCTGTGGGGACAGCCTGTTCCGCTGACAGCGGGAAACGATGGTTGGCAGGAGTGAGCCCTCATCCACCACAAGCAGGGTGAAGGTGGTGCTGGGGGGTGGCTCTTCAAGCGTCTTGAGCAGCGAGTTGGCCGCTTCTGCGCTCATATGCTCAGCGCCATCGATGATGATGAGCCGCTGGTCTCCCTCGTAGGGCTTCAGACTCACGTTATGCTGCATTTCTCTGATCTGGTCGATGCTGATCTCTTTTCGGACGGACGACCCACGCCTGGTTTCCGTCTCTGCCCTTGCAATCACCTGTACATCGGAATGCTTGCCCCAAGCTATACGGCGGCATGAGCGGCACTCCCCGCAGGGCTTATCCTCAGCGGGACAATTGAGTGCCTGCGCAAGAGTGATCGCCAGGGTCATCTTTCCCACATGCGGGGGCCCGACGAAAAGATAGGCATGAGCAAGACGCCCGTCTGCCAGGCTGCGTTTTAGAGAATCCGTGATTTTATCCTGTCCAATCACTTGCCACATCTCGCCCTATTAAATCCTCATAGGTCTCCCGGCGCTGAATGAGGTGTGCTTCCCCGTCGCCCACCAGCACCACCGCCGGCTTCAGCGCAGCATTGTAGTTGGAGGCCATAGAAAGGCAATAGGCACCCGAAACCAGTACGGCAACGGTGTCTCCGGGGTCAATCCGGGGGAGGACGACGTCCTTGATCAAGACGTCTCCCGATTCACACAGCTTGCCCGCCAGCGTAACTCGCTCCGCCGCTTCGGCATCCATTTTGTTGGCCACAAGGGCCTCGTACCTTGCGCCATAGAGAGCGGAACGGATGTTGTCCGCCATGCCCCCATCGAGGGAGACATACTTTCGCAGGCCAGGGATTTCCTTTACCGCCCCGGTACTATAGAGGGCTATCCCGGCGCGTCCCACGACTGACCTGCCCGGCTCTATCACCAGTCGAGGCGGACACAAGTCGAGCTCTTCGGTAAGCCCGCGAAGCCGGCAGGATATCGCCTCGGCATATTGGGTAACGGATGGAGCGGAATTCTCGCCAGTATAGGGGATGGCGAAGCCCCCACCAGGGCTGAATTCCTGGAGATCGAAGTCATGCTTGTCCCTCATCCCGGCTGCAAACCGGAGGACGACCTCGATCGCCTGCTCGTAAGGCTCGATCTCAAAGATAGGCGACCCAAGGTGGACATGCAGCCCTACCGGATGAAGGCCGGGGGAGGACATCGCCCGGACGAGAGCCTCCTCTGCCTGCCCGGTGAGGATCGGAAATCCGAACTTGCTGTCTATGATCCCCGTAGTGGTTAGCTCGTGAGTATGGGGATCGATCCCTGGAGAGAGGCGAAGCAGTATATTCTGGGTAACTCCCGCCTTCCGGGCGGCATCGTCGAGCGATGCAAGCTCGTGGAAATTGTCCACCACAATGCAGCCGACACCCCGATCCAGAGCCAGGCGGAGCTCGCTCGGAGTTTTATTATTGCCGTGGAAATAGACCTTCTCCGTGGGGAAACCCACCGATTGGGCAATATAAAGCTCCCCTCCGGACACCACGTCCAGCCCGAGTCCTTCCCGCATCAAGATTTGAGCCAGAGCACGATTCAGGAAGGCTTTGCAGGCATAAATCACCAGGGTGTCGGGATAGCGCTCACCGAATTCCCGGCGGTATTCCCGGCACCTGTGGCGCAGGGTAGCTTCATCGAAAACATAGAGCGGCGTGCCGAATTCACCCGCCAGGTCCACCACATCGCACCCGCCGACGACGAGATGTCCCTCTTTGCTCACCTCGGCGGTATCCGGGAGAATACTTCTTAGCACTTCTATTCCAGTCGCCACTCTACCTCTCTTGCCTCCACTTTGTTCCCTGAGGCGTATCTTCAAGCATCGTACCCATTTCCGCAAGGGAGTTACGGATCTTATCTGCATTGGCCCAATCTCTTGCCCTTCGCAATTCGTGCCGCTTTTCGATCAGGCGATCGATATAGTAGGATGCCGGTTGCTCTTCCCCTGCTGAAGCTAACTCATACTCCATTGCCAGTTTAATGTAGGGTGCAGCATCAAGATGGACCTCCTCCTCCAGAGTCAGCCCCAACACGTCTGCCAATTCCCGCAAAGTCCTGCGTGCATCCCTTATCGGAGCGCCTTCCTCCCTGGCCCGGTTTATCTCCCTCGCCAGATCGAAGAGCGTCGCCACCGCCTGAGCGGTGTTGAAATCGTCATCCATGGCCTCAACAAACCTCTGACGGTAGGACTCGGCATCCAGAGGGTGTCCCTGTGCTTCGTCGTCCGCTACCTTTGCCGCCCGGCGCAGTCTGTCTACCCCCTTTTCCATCGCCGCCAGTCCCTCATTGGAATAGCTCAACGGGCTGCGATAATAGGAGCTGAGCACAAAAAGCCTGAAGGCATCGGCGCTGAATCTCTGAAGCAGCTCTCTTACGGTGACAAGATTCCCCAGGGATTTGCTCATTTTGTCCTGGTCGAGTTGCAGCAGACCGTTGTGCATCCAGTACTTGACGAAGGGCACGGCCCCAGTAAAAGCCTCCGATTGAGCGATCTCGTTTTCGTGATGGGGGAATATCAGGTCCTGCCCTCCGCCGTGGATGTCGAGGGTCTTCCCCAGGTACTTGATTGACATTGCACTGCATTCGATGTGCCACCCCGGCCTCCCCCCACCCCAGGGACTCTCCCAGCTCGGCTCTCCCGGTTTGGCTGCCTTCCATAAGGCGAAATCAAGAGGGTATTCTTTAGCCTGGTCCACTTCTACCCGCGCTCCGACTGACATTTCATCCAGGTCGCGGCGGCTGAGCTTCCCGTAGCCCTCGGCGCTCCGAACTCTGAAGTAAACGTCGCCACTGACTTCATAGGCATGGCCTTTCTCAATCAGTCCCTGCACCGTCCTGACGATGTCCGGTATCTCCTCAGTAGCTCTGGGATAAATATCGGCCCTCTTTACATTCAGGGCATCCATGTCCTCGAAGTACTCCTCAATGAACCTCTCAGCCAGCTCCTCAGCCGGGATGCCAAGCTCGTTTGCCCGGGCGATGATCTTATCGTCGATATCGGTGAAGTTCTGCACGTGTCTGACCTTGTAGCCCCGGAACTCCAGATAGCGGCGCACCACATCGAAGATGACGTAGCTCATAGCGTGGCCGATATGGCAGGAATCGTACGGCGTCACCCCGCAGACGTACATCTTGACCTCGTCGCCACCAGGGACGAACCCCTCTTTTTGACCTGAAATGGGGTTATAGATTTTCATCATGGTGCTAGACCTTCAATATCTCCAGTCCCGTTTCTTGAGCTATGAGGTCGAAGTGCTTATCACGGTGCAGAAGGTGAGCATTGTTCTCTATGGCGACCAGAGCAATATAGGTATCCGTTAAGGGGACAGCGATGATCTTGCCCCCCGCAGTATTTCCGTCCTTATGATCCCCGGGAGAAGGGCCCTTACCTCGGATATCAGTGGTTTGATTGCTTCCTTGAGTTCAGCATCACCCTGGGGACGGAAATACTCTATCCAGGCGGAGGTATCAACTATGACCTTATTCATCCGATCTCATTTTCTCCAGGTCTTCCGGCGTGTAGCCGAAGTCATAATTACCGGCAAGCGAGATAAGCTTCTCCCTCCTCTTCGAGTTGAGGTAGGTCTCTATGGCAGTGGTTATGGCCTCTTTTTAATATATCAAACTATCTACGAATACTATATCATAATTGTCCCACAATTGCAGGCGGACTTTAGTCATCCCGTTTATTGGTGTCCAGCAAAGCTACCGCGTATGCCGCCATCCCCTCCCCCATCCCCACGAATCCCAGCCCATCGGCGGTCTTCGCCTTGATCCCTACCCGGGTTTCATCTATTGATAAGGCCTCTGCAATCCGGGTTTTCATCCCGGAGATAAAAGGCGCAAGCCGCGGCCCTTGAGCAACGATCGTGACATCTACGTTGCCAGCCTGCCAGCCACGTTGCTGAAGCAATTTTCCCGTCTGCCGAAGCAAAACCAGGCTTGAGATGCCCCTGTATTGAGGATCATCGGAGGGAAAATAAGTCCCGATGTCGCCCAGGGCGGCAGCGCCGAGCAAGGCATCGATTACGGCGTGTATCGCCACATCGGCATCGCTCCAGCCAAGGAGACCCTTGTCAAAGGGCACCTCCACCCCACCCAACACCAGCCTCCGCCCTTCCTCCAGTCTATGGACATCGTAGCCAATTCCAACGCGCATAGCCTTTTTTCTCCTCAGAATGACCTCCGCCAGTGCCAGGTCCTCCGTGGTGGTCACTTTGATATTCTGGTATGATCCCCGGTAGATTTTTACCCTGTGTCCCAGCCTTTCAACCATCGTGGCATCATCACTGACATCTTCGGTTATCTCCTGGTGGGCTCGGAATATCAGATCAAAGAGAAAGACCTGCGGGGTCTGGACAGTCCACAAGGAATCCCTCTCCGGTGTCTCTTTCACCCAACCGTCCCGGGAGACCCTCTTGATGGTATCTTTGACCGGTACCGCGGCAACCGCTGCACCGCTCTCCCTGGCTTCGGCCAGCCCTCTCTCAATGAGATCGGAGGTAACCAGCGGTCTTGCCCCATCGTGGATCACAACCCACCGGCAATCCCGCAGTCTCTGGAGACCATTCTTGACGGAGTCCTGGCGCCTCCTTCCTCCGGGGCATGTCGTTGTTACTTTTGGCCAGTGATGGCTGCCCACCAGTCCTCGTCCCCGCTCCAGGTTCTCCTCCCCCAACACAAGCACTATTTCGTCAACAACGAGGCATTCCTGGAAAGTGTCGAGCACCCTTGCAAGCAATGGCCCTTCCCCAAGCTCGGCAAAGACCTTATCCACACCACTCATCCGCTGACCTTGCCCGGCGGCTGCAATGACAGCTCCGACTTTATCCCTCATTCCACCTCGATATATCGCTGTCAGGAGACGGCTCTCGCAGGATGGCTATCTAGTGCTGGGGATGAGCAAAGATCATCCGGCCGGCTCCGGTTTGCAGCACCCGGTTAACCACCACGTTGATCTCGTTGTTGAGATAGCGGCGTCCCCCTTCAACTACCACCATGGTACCGTCGTCGAGGAAACCGACCCCCTGCCCCAGTTCCTTACCTTCCTGGACGATGCGAAGTCTCATTTCCTCGCCCGGCAGGACCACTGGCTTTAAGGCATTGGCCAGCTCGTTGACGTTGAGCACCCTGATTCCCTGCAGCGACGCCACTCGATTCAGATTGACATCATTGGTAACGATGGGGCATCGCAGAGCCTTGGCTAACTCCACCAGCTTGGCATCCACCTCGCGGACGCCTTCAAAATCCACGTCTGATATCTCGACAGGGACGTCCGATTCCCGCTGCAGCCTGGTCAGTATGTCCAACCCTCTTCGCCCCCGGGTTCGCCGCAGTGGATCGGGCGAGTCGGCAATATAGTGCAGCTCGTCGAGAACGAACTTAGGGATAAGCAAAGTGCCGTGCACGAACCCTGTCTCGATAATATCGGCTATGCGCCCATCGATGATGGAATTGGTATCCAGGATGACCCTGCCATCCCTCCCGTCACTCATCATCGTCGCCACCGAGGGAGTCGTGCCAAGGATTGGACCCACATCGCGGCTACGCAGCACCATTATCGATATGCCCAGATAGCTCAACACCAGAAAGGCGATCGCCGGTGAGACCTTGCCCCACATGCCGGGGAGCAAGGAAAGGGGCAGAGCCAGAATAGCTGAGAGGAGAAGAGCGATTAACAGACCGACCGTGGCCGCAAGAAAGGTATGGCCGGGAACCTCTTTAATCTTCCTCCGCAGCCAACGCTGGGGATAGGGGGCGAGTGCAATCCCAATGCCGGCACCACAGATGGCAAACAGGCCGATCCATAATGATCCTTCCATCGGGGGATATTGCTCGCTAATGAATGATCCCAGCCTCCACCCACCAAGCCCAAAGACGATTGCTCCGATAAGACGGAGATACAGCATACGAGACATAAATACCACTCCCTTCTTGTTATTTTAGGTGACATGCGCCAATCCTCCTCCCGGACGACACTCTGCGAATGTCGAACTGCGATAGCACAACCCTATATTACCACAAATTCATCTTCATTTCCCTGTCAACTCCACATCTATGCGAGTAATAGCCCTCGCCCGGCCGTTGTCCTCGATTTCGACCAACACCGAGTTGAAGATCACCGGCCCCTTCCCCACCGACAGGCGGTGTGGCATCTGGGTCAAGAACCTCTCAATGACTGCCTCGGCATTGTCCCCAATGACTGAATCCTTGGGCCCGACCATCCCTATATCGGTGACGAACGCGGTGCCCTTGCGCAAGACCCTAGCGTCGATAGTGCCCACGTGGGTATGAGTACCTACCACGGCGCTGACCCGGCCGTCAAGATATAGCCCGAGGGCATTCTTCTCCGAGGTCGCCTCGCCGTGAAAATCAACCAGGGTAATCCGGGGCTTCGGCTGGATCTCATCGAGCAGGCGGTCGATGGCCCGGAAGGGACAATCGAGCTCGCTCAGGAAAGTGCGCCCCATCAGATTAACCACAAGGGTGCCGTCCATGAGCAGATAACCTCTTCCAGGAACCGCCGGCGGGAAGTTCAAGGGACGCAAGATGGGAAGATGCCCATCGAGATAGGGCACGATCTCCTTGTGTTTCCAGATATGGTTTCCCGAGGTGATAACGTTTACTCCCGCCCCGAGAAGCTCCTCGGCGGTAGCTGGTGTGAGTCCGATACCTCCAGCGGCGTTCTCGCCGTTAGCGACGACCAGATCGATCCCGTGCCGCTGCCGCAAGCCAGGGACTAACGCATTTGCTGCCTTTCGACCTGGCTTGCCTATTACGTCGCCTATGAAAAGTACTTTCAATTGAACCCCTAACGGCTTCAGACTTCAGACTATAGACTATAGACTATAGACTGTTACTTGGCGTAGTCTACCGACCGGGTCTCTCTTATAACGGTGACCTTTATCTGGCCGGGGTACTGCAATCCCTCTTCGACCTTCCTGGCGATGTCTCGGGCCAGCCTCAGCGACGCCAGGTCATCGATCTCATTGGGCTTTACCAGGATACGAACCTCTCGTCCCGCCTGGATGGCAAATGACTTCTCTACGCCTGGGAAGCTACTTGCTATATTCTCCAGGGTCTCGACGCGCTTCAGGTAGTGTTCCACGGACTCCATTCTAGCCCCCGGCCGCGCACTGCTGATAGCATCAGCCGCAGAGGCGATGAATCCATAGACGTCGACGGTATCCGCTTCCCCATGATGCCCGGCGACCCCGTTAACAATTTCGAGACCAACCCCCAGGCGCTTCAGGATGCCGGCCCCAATCAGGGCGTGGGGGCCCTCTGTATCCTGGTCCACTGCCTTGCCAATGTCGTGCAGCAATCCGGCTGTCCTGGCTATGTTCACGTTGGCTCCGATGTCGGTGGCCAGTGCCGCAGACAGTTGCGAGACCTCCAGGCTGTGACCAAGCATATTTTGCCCGTAGCTAAAACGATACTTGAGACGCCCCAGCAGTCCGATGATCTCCGGGTGCAGTCCAACAACCCCTGCCTTGAACGCAACCTTCTCCCCTTCAGTCTGAATATCGGCCTCTACCTCCCTCTTTGCCTTCTCTACCATTTCCTCAATGCGGCCCGGGTGGATTCTACCATCTAGAATGAGCTTTTCCAACGCAACCCGGGCAATCTCGCGGCGGACAGGGTCGAAGCAAGAGATGCTCACCGCTTCGGGGGTATCATCGACGATGAGGTCAGCCCCGGTAGCCGCCTCCAACGCTCTTATGTTGCGTCCCTCCCGACCGATAAGCCGGCCTTTCATCTCGTCACTGGGAAGGGCTACTACTGAGACGGTAGCCTCAGTGGCAACTTCGCTGGCGCAGCGCTGCAACGCCTCAGCTATAATTACCCTGGCTTTTTCGTCTGCCTCGGCTTTAATCTGGGTCTCCACTTGCCGCATGCGTTGTGCCAGATCATCGCGCATCTCGCTTTCAACCGCACTGAGCAGTTGAGCCCTGGCCTCGGCGCTGGACATGCCGGAAACAATCTCAAGTTGGTCTCTCTGTTCCTGTTTAAGCTTTTCCGCCTGACTCAGGCTGGCTTCTATCTCCTTCTCCTTTTGGACCAAAGTGCGTTCGCGCCGCTCAAAGGACTCGATCTTGCGATCGAGGCTTTCCGCCTTCTGAGCGAGTTTCTTCTCCTGCCGACCGATCTCAGACCGACGCTGACGATTCTCTGCCTCTGCCTCTGATCTGATCCTGACCGCCTCCTCCTTAGCTTCGAGAAGCGTCTCCTTTCGCCTGGTTTCAGCTTCCTTGACGAGTTCGGCTGCTCTCTCTTTGGCGAGTCGGTTCTTTTTCGATCCTGTCATGTCTCGATAAAGCGAGCCCGCCACCCAGCCCACCACTAGGGCAGCAAATGCAATGACAATCCAAGCCTCGTTCATTGCTGTTCCCTCCATAGTCTCTCCACCACCAACCTGATCACCTCGTAATCGAACCCGCGGCGGCGGAGGAAAGCACCCAGTTTGGTGCGGAATCCATAGTAATCTGCCCTCTCCAGGAAATGCGCCTTCCTGTATCCTGCCCGATATGCCTCGGCCTCATTATCCAGGGTTTCAATGGCCTCAGCGATTATCTCGGAACTAACCCCTTTTTGTCGCAACTCCTGCGCCACGAGACGACTGCTGCGGGGCTTGAAACTTGCCCGGTTTTCCCTCCAGAACGCCGCGAATGAGGCATCATCAATTAACCCTGAGCCTCGTAGCCGGTCGAGGGCACCGGCGATGATATGGTCGTCGTAACCATAACGCGCCAGTCTTGCCCTCACCTCGGATTCACTCCTTGGCCGGTAACTGAGATACCGTAGTGCCCGATCGACGGCGCGCTGAACCAGGTCATCTCTCTTGAGATTCTGCAGCTCACAATTATCCATTGAGGACTCCCTGGAAAGACAGACCTACCCTGATCTTGCTCACCAAGGTTAGACGGGAAGGAGAGTTCGCACCCCCCGAAATCCTTGATTTCGTGGGGATGCCTTAATTGAGAGAGGGAGGAGTTTCAGCTTCTGAGGCCTGTCCCCCTTGGCCTGACAAGGGGCAGGCCTGGCCAGGCCCAGGGGAAGAAGAAATGGAGTCCGGCCCAGGGGATACTCCGGATCTAATCCGTCGCTCTATCTCTTCAGCCAGGTCTTTGTGCTGCCGCAGATACTCCTTGGCATTCTCGCGCCCTTGTCCCAGGCGGGTCTCCTCAAAGGAGAAGAAGGCTCCGCTTTTCTTAATTATCCCTTTGACTACACCCAGATCGAGGATGCCCCCCTCTCTGCTGATGCCTTCATTGAACATTATGTCAAATTCGGCTGTTCCGAAGGGAGGGGCAACCTTGTTCTTCACCACCTTGGCTTTGACCCTGGTGCCGATAATCTCAGCTCCTTGCTTTATATTTTCTACCCGTCTGAGATCTATTCTCACTGAGCTATAGAACTTGAGCGCTCTCCCCCCCGGAGTTACCTCGGGATTGCCGTAGACGATACCGATTTTCTCCCTGAGTTGATTGATGAATATCACTGCGGTCCGTGATCGACTTATGGTCGCGGTCAGCTTCCTTAGCGCTTGAGACATGAGTCTGGCCTGGAGTCCCACGTGGGTATCCCCCATCTCTCCCTCGATCTCGGCTCGAGGAACCAGAGCGGCTACGCTATCTACGACTACCACATCCAGTGCCCCGCTTCGGACTAATGCCTCGGTGATCTCCAATGCTTGTTCTCCGGTATCAGGCTGAGAGAGCAGGAGATCGTCCACCTTGACACCACAGACAGTGGCATACGGCGGATCCAGGGCATGCTCTACATCGATATATGCTGCCATTCCGCCCCGCTTCTGGGCCTCACCCATGATATGCTGAGCCAGGGTCGACTTGCCCGCTCCCTCACTGCCGAAGATTTCAGTCACCCGTCCTCGGGGGATTCCCCCTATACCAAGGGCTATATCCAGGGATATCGAACCGGTAGATATGGCTTCCACAGCCACCTTGACCTGGGATTCCCCCAGTCTTATGATCGCTCCCTTGCCAAATTGCTTCTCAACCTGGCTGATCGCTAACTCAACTACCTTCTCTCTCACCGTCGTCATTTCCTTCCCTCTGGCTATCTCCAAAAACTTTCCCTACAGTCTTAACCTCGCGAATATCTCACTCCCATTGTAGCATAGCATTGTCTCACAAGTCAACTACACCTTGCCAACAGCAACTCAATAGTGTATAGTATTCGTAGGTTCAAAGTTCAGCGGTTCAGTGGTTCAGCGGTTCCCCTCCCACCCCAACCGTGAACCGTGAACCTATTTTCTGGTGGAGGTGGATTCGTGGACCAAGCAGGTTTTCCGAAGTGTCTGAAGTGCAAAGAGGGTGATCTTGTTCCCCTGTCTGACTACGGCGGGCAAGGAGCATCGGTGCACTACAAAGCGTGGGTTTGCATCAATCCGGATTGCGGTTTCAATATAAAAATCAGAAACGGCGATATCTACGTAAATGAGCCGATCATGAGTGGTGCCGCGCACCCTCATCGCCTTCGCTGATCACTGATCCAGAAAATCTTTCAACTTCTTGGAGAATGGACGGCTGCGGAGCCTTCGCAGCGCCTTCGCCTCGATCTGGCGGATTCGTTCGCGAGTGACCTCGAATTCGCGTCCGACCTCTTCGAGGGTGTGGCCGCGTCCGTCTTCGAGGCCGAACCTTAGCCTTAGCACCTTTCCTTCACGCTCAGTGAGGCCTTCTAGAACTTCCTCAATCTGCTCTTTGAGCAATAGATGAGAGGCCATTTCCGATGGTGTCGCCTTGCGATCCTCAATGAAGTCGCCCAGATGGCTATCCTGATCTTCGCCGATGGGTGTTTCCAGGGATATCGGCTCCTGAGTCATCTTGAATGCCTCTTCGACTTTCTCCGGTGAGATCCCCATCTCCCGGGCTATTTCTCTGCTAGTTGGTTCCCGCCCGTATTCCTGGGCCAAGCTACGGCTCACGCGTATGAGCTTATTGATGGTCTCGACCATGTGGACCGGGATTCGAATGGTGCGGGCCTGATCTGCTATCGCTCTGGTTATGGCTTGTCTAATCCACCAGGTGGCATAGGTGCTGAATTTGTATCCCCTTCGATAGTCAAATTTCTCCACCGCTCGGATGAGCCCGATGTTGCCTTCCTGGATCAGGTCCAGCAGAACCATACCTCGCCCAATGTACTTCTTGGCGATGCTTACTACGAGGCGCAGATTGGCTTCCGTGAGGTGACTCTTTGCCTTTTCCCCCTCCTCTCTTACCCTCTCTAGATGATGATCCAGCTCCCTCTCGTGAGGGCTAATTGCGGCCAACAACCTGGGAGAAGAGTCCGATCCTTCGACTCCGCTCAGGACAGGCTTCGAGATGTCGGGGATCAATCCCTGCTCCTCAATGACTCGCATCAGATGCTGAGGTATGAGGTGACAATCCAGAGAAAGATGCGTCAGTATTTCCTCTACCGTATCTGGAACGGTGCTTGTTTTGTAGGCTATTGCCATCACCAGGTGGCGGTCGATCTCCCCCTCAATCGCCTGGTGCAATCTGGAATCGTAAAGCACCTGAGACACCGGGGCTTCCCGGGGCAGATCAAGTTCCTCAGTCAAGATATCAAGGAATGGTAAGGCTTGGGCGAGCTCCTGCAATATGTCCATAGCGAGGTCGACTGAACTGGGAGGAACTCCACGTCTTTCGCGCCACGATTCCCCAATCTCTTCAAGATGCCGGCTCTCGTCCATTTTGCGCGCCAACCGCTTTTCCTCTGAGGCATTCAAGAGCGGGACCTGCCCCATTTCCCGCAAATACATGCGAACCGGGTCATCGATCATCTCCTCCAGCTCCAGCAAGGGTTTCTCCAATTCGATGTCTCCCCCAAAATCCTCCTCTTCCTGCTCTCCAATTTCAGAGGGGAAATCGCCCTTCCACCCTTCGACTGACTTCTCTTCGATGCCCTTTACCACATCTTCTTCATGAATTCCATTACGGTCCTGCATTGTTCCTCCTGTTTTGTGATCAGCCTTTAGTCTTCAGCCTTTAGCCTTCAGTCTATCTACCCTATCTACCGGCCCAGAGTAGCATGCTGTCGCTGAAGCTCTGTCAATCGTGCTGAGCTTTCCGCCAAGCCCTCGCCTGTCTCCAGGGCCGATTCGGCTTCGAAAATCAGTTGAGATCTCAACCTGCGCTCATCCATGCGACGGATGCACTCAGCCAGGGCCTGTTCCTGTTGTCTCTTGTCGAGGGGGGGATATTGCCTGTCAATCAGGGATTGAAGATATTGATGCAGCGCAGCATCGAGATTTCCCTGGACGTCATCGGGTGATTGGCTGATCTGCCAGGCAACAAAAGCCTCTCTATTCTCACTGCGGTCGAAGTGGTCCGGCGTGAGATTCCCTGCCAAAGCCCTCAGCGATGGATACTTGAGAAGAATGCAAAGGCAATACTCTTCCAAGCCACCAGTCTGCTGGAAGGGACGATCAACCTGATATCTCCTTTCTTTCCCTGGCTTTGTCTTGTGCAGTTGCGCCGCCATCCCCGCCAGCGTTTTCTCATTCAGTCCCACCAGGCGGGACAATTTACCAAGGTACACTTCACGCTCCACACCGTCCTTCATCTCTGCAATCAAGGGCAGGAGTTGCTGACTGACCTGTGTCTTCCCTTCCGGCCTGGACACGTCAAATCTCTCGGCTGCAGCCTCAAGCAGATAGTCCATCAGTGGTTGAGCACCGTCAACCAGGCTTCGCCATTCGTCGGGACTCTCTCTGATCACTTGATCAGGATCTTTGCCCTCAGGGAGCGAGATGATACTTATCATGCCGCGAAGCTCGGATGACCCCGCAAGCCAGTTCGGCATCTCGCGGACTCCCCGGTCCAGAGTCCGCCGGCAGGCCTCGATTCCACGCAGGGTGGCAGCATCACCAGCAGCGTCGGGGTCAAGACACAGGCAAACGTGCGTCGTGAGTCCTTTGATCACGGCGATCTGCTTTTCGGTGAGAGCAGTACCCATCGAGGCAACTACGTTACGGAAGCCGCACTGGTGAGCGGTAATAGCATCCATATACCCCTCAACTATGACAACTCTCCCTTGTTCCCGGATAGCCCCCTGGGCTCGATCTATTCCATAGAGAATACTGCTCTTGTCGAAAACCGGACTCGCCGCGGAATTCAAGTATTTAGGCACGACGGAGTCGTCCAGGGCGCGAGCTCCAAATCCCCCGACTCGTCCCTTAGCATCACATATCGGGAACATGATCCGTCCCCGAAACCTATCATACGTCCGGCCGCCTTTCTCTACAGCCAGGCCGGCGGCCACGAGGTCAGATTCACTGTAGCCCTGCTTGCTCAAATCCTGCTTCAGGCCCTCCCATTCATCCAGACTGAAACCCAACTGGAATTCCCTCAAGATTTCCTCCCCAAGCCCCCGCCGTTGCACATATTTTCTCGCTCCCTGGGCCAGAGATGAGCTCAGCAGCAGTTGATGATAGTACTGCGCCGCGGTTTCGTTAATCCGGTAGAGCAGCGCTGACCTGCCTTCGTCGGCCCTGGTTTTCTTTTCGACCAGCGGGACCCCTGCCCTCTGAGCCATGGTCTTGAGAGCCCCTCCAAAGTCGAGTCCTTCCTTTCTCATCACGAAAGAAATAAGGTCCCCACCCACCCCGCAACCGAAGCAGCGCCAGCTCTGCCGTTCCGGGAAGACGAAAAATGACGGTGTCTTCTCGGTGTGAAAGGGACACAGGGCCTTGAAATTTCGCCCCGCTTTCTTAAGCTGCACGTATTCGGAGATGACGGTCACAATGTCCAGTCTCTGCTTTATATCTGCGGCAGTGTTCATTTCAATATCCCTTTTGATTTGCTCAACGCAAAGAGGTCGGTCATACCGGCGATGTAGTCCACCACCCCCCGCTCCACTCCCTGCCCCGGACCAATGAATTCCCCTGGAAGCTCATGAGGATTCTGGAGAAAGTAATAGTACAGCGAGCGTACCACCCCCCTGGCTCTTTCCGATTCCTCCTTCATTGCTCGGACCTCGTATACCCGTTCGAAGAGAAAATCTCGCAAGGCATTCATGGCCTCCAGAACGGCGGGGCTCAGGGCAATCATTGGTTGATAGTTCCCCTCCCGAACCAATAAACTATTAAGTCCAGTCGCCGCCCAGGAGTGCTCCACGACATCGCTCACCAGGGTGTTTATTCTCGCCGAATGGGAATCACCCAGCACAGCAATTGCGGACTGAGGCAGATCGTCGGCGATGATGAGCCCGGCTCTCAAGGCATCGCCGATGTCGTGATTGATGTAAGCGATGGTATCTGCAATCTTGCAAATCTGCCCTTCAAGGGTGTCGGATGTTTCCCAGTTCTCCCTCAGTATACCTTCCCTGGACTTGGAATGTTTAAGTATACCTTCCCTGACCTCCCGGGTCAAGTTGAGGCCCTCTCCTTCCTTTTCCAGGATCTCTACCACCCGAACGCTCTGTACGTTGTGGCTAAAGCCTCGGGGACATATCTCGTTTAGAACGTCTTCTCCAACGTGCCCGAATGGGGTATGCCCCAGGTCGTGCCCCAGAGAGATGGCCTCGGCGAGGTCCTCGTTGAGGTTCAGCGCCCGGGCGATGGTGCGAGCGATCTGAGAAACCTCGAGAGTATGCGTGAGCCTGGTTACGTAGTGATCCCCTGAGGGAGCGATGAACACCTGAGTCTTGTGCTTCAGGCGGCGAAATGCCTTGGAGTGAACGATGCGGTCCCGGTCGCGCTGAAACTCGGTGCGCATCGGGGATGGTTCTTCAGGTCTGTCCCGCTCAGCCAGCTTGCTCTTTGCTGCATAAGGGGAAAGAAGCTCTTCTCTCTCCTCTAGTCGAAGGCGTATGTGATGACGATCCATGAATAACTCGATATCTATCTTTCCTCAGATAACGCTGCCTGGGCCGCCGCTAGACGAGCGATAGGCAAGCGAAATGGCGAGCAGCTAACGTAGTCAAGCCCGATACCGTGGCAAAACCTGATCGAGCTGGGATCGCCACCATGTTCGCCGCAGATACCGATCTCCATATCCGGACGGGTAGCACGACCACGCTCAACACACCACTCCATCAAGCGACCGATACCATCCTCGTCAATCGTGGCGAACGGATCCTGCGGCAGGATTCCCATTTGCTTATAAACTGGGAGAAACCTTGCGGAATCGTCGCGAGATAGACCGCCGGCGGTCTGAGTGAGATCATTGGTCCCGAAGCTAAAGAATTCAGCCACTTCAGCAATCTGATCGGCGGTGATAGCCGCGCGGGGCAATTCGATCATCGTTCCTACCTTGTAATTCACCTTCACCCCATGTCTTTCAAATACCTCCGCGGCGATTCTACGAACCAGCCTATCTTGGTCTCGAAGCTCGTTTACGTGGCCGACCAGAGGAATCATGATCTCTGGATTGACATCCACCCCGGTTTTGGTTACCTCACAAGCAGCCTCCAGGATTGCCTCCGCCTGCATTTCGGTGATCTCCGGATATACAATCCCCAACCGGCAGCCGCGATGACCGAGCATTGGGTTGACCTCACGCAGCGATTCCACTTTGGCCTTTAGATCCTCCACCGGCACATTCAAGTTCCCCGCCAGGATTTGCATCTCCCCTTCGGAGTGGGGCAGAAATTCGTGTAGTGGCGGATCCAGGGTTCTAATGA
>JALPYG010000129.1 GCA_023271215.1 Dehalococcoidia bacterium | reverse complement strand
TTCTTGAGGATTGAGTCCACTCATTTTTCGGCTGATTCCGGGCTGTCCAGAGCTATATAATTTGCTATCTCTGATATCCGATCAACCGAGCTGAAGCTGTTCCGGCGCGAGCCGATAGCCCTGTTTTTCACCTTCATCTTTCCGGTGTTCTTCCTCTTCCTGACGATGGAGGTTTTCATCCCGGGCGAGGCCCCCAAGGAGATCGTCATCAACTACGTGGCGCCGCCCCTGATGGTTCTCATTATCGCCAGTACGGCTATATACGGCGTGCCTCAGACCATCGTCCACTACCGCAAGATCAAGTTCCTCAAGCGCCTGAAGGGCTCTCCGGTTACGCCGGTTACCATTCTGGCCAGCCTGGCCCTGTCCGATTTCATCGTCACGGTTCTCGGAATCGCTCTGCTTGCTGTTGTGGCGGTGCTGGTCTACGACGCCAGCCTTGCCGGGAGCCTCCTTTCCTTCCTCGCCGGCTTCGTCCTCGCCTTCCTGAGCCTTGCCGCCATCTTCCTCTTTATCCCCGCCGTAGCCCGCTCGCCCCGAGCGGCCAGCGCCATCGGAATGTTCATCTACTTCCCGGTGATGTTCTTCTCCGGGGTGTTTATCCCGCTGGATATGCTTCCTGACTGGATCGTGCGCTACATTTCCCCATATCTACCGGTGACCCACGCCGTTGAGCTCATGCAGGGATTGTGGTTGGGCATTCCACTGCCCGACCTCACCACGGAAGTGTTCATCCTGCTGGGTATTCTCTGTCTGGGCCTGGTCATTGCCGGCCGTACCTTCCGCTGGGAGTAGCCGGCATTTGAGGGGATGGGCAAGAATGAGAAAAAGCGCCCCACTGCTAAGGACTGTGCCTATATAGCAATTTCTCTGGGTTTAGCTTGGCAGTGAGGTAGATCAACTTCAAGCTTATCATAAATAATACCAGGCTAAAGATGACAATGATGTTTCGTTCCAGTTCTACGCCCAGAAAAAACCAGGATAAGCAGAAAAGCGCTCCGATCTACATCTCCATCTCTTCCCAGTATCGGGCTCCCAGGCGGAAGGAGTGATAAAGTGTAAATCCGGTTAAGGCCAGAAAGACGGCCCCACTTGTGGCTATCGTCAGTGCCTGTGGTAAGTGATGCAAAAAGCCCAGGAACTCAAACCCAGTATAGACCTGTCCAAATGCCAGAATTCCCAGAGCCACAACATAATAAACCCAGGGCAGGATATTGCGTACGACACCACCAGTTACACTGGCTGCCTCTCCCTGCCCGGCATAACCTGCCATATCCAGCGCCAGCATTAACAGAGTAACGGTTCCGCCCAGCATGCCAAATACTACCAGCGAGAGAAGGATAGTCAGGATACTGCTTCCCATGAAGATATTGAGTGCGAGCAATATTACTCCACCAAGCAGGAGTTGGGGGAGGAAGGGGGCCAAGCAGTAGCACCAGATGAACTCCCTTCCCCCAAAGGGCGCAGCCTTAAGCACCGAGTACTGTTGCTTGAGAGCTTTTGGATCTTCACGGATGGCCGCAGGGATAAAGAATACCGCTACCACACCAGAAGCGAGAAAACCGATCACCGCAATATGGGCAAGTGGGACTAAACCGCCCCAGGGTTCCGGTAGCACAAATACCGGCGCCATGAAAAGATAAACAATCAACATCACCAAAAGGCCGACCGCCGCTTGAGCCATCTCGTAGTTACGCGCCGCCTTCATCCATTCGGTCAAGATAAGATTGCCCCTTCTTCCCAGGGAAAGAGGTTCTCTGGCTGGTCGCTCAACTTGTTTCTTGGTGGAGATCTCTATCGTTTGAGTCCTATCGTAGCCTGAGTAGTAAAGCCTCTTTGCAGCCAGCATGGACCCAGCAAGAATAATGCCACCGGCGAAAAATAGACGCAGTAGCGGTCCAAAAGATATATCACCCTGTGTGAGATAGGTTAGAGCATTGGCAGCATCGCTTAGGGGGAAAACTATACGCAGGACCGGTTCTGCTGTCTCTATCCAACTGGGTAACCGCGGCAGTATCCTTTCAGGGCCTATAATGAAGAAGCCTACCCACAGGCCAGTTGCCAGAAAACCGAAGACTGCTCCTGCTTGCATTATCCTTTTAGTTGATAGCACCCTACTAAGTATCATCACCAGAAGGATAGCAAGGGAGGCAGATATCGTCAGTAGTGGATAAACCACTGGCAGAATAAACAGGTAGTAGTACCATGGGGCAGCGCCGGCTATACCCAGGGCAATAAGGGGCAACAGCACAAAGACGGCTAGATTCATTAAAGCCCCTTTGGAAAAGCAGGTGGCCAGGAGGAAGCGGAAGATGAAGAGGGTATTTGCTGGTATGGGGCTTGAGATGAGAAGGCTAAGCTCAGGTGAGTGATAGAACTTAGATCGAGCCTCTCGCAGCATTAACGAGAAGGTCGCAAACAAAAGCCAGAGCAGAATGATGTGGAAGAGGGAGGTGATAAGTACCACCGCTAGTGTTGGGGGGATGTTGACCAGTAGCGGGCGGATCTCCTCCGCAATTTCCCCGGTTGCCCACCGGATAACCACAATGCCCACGCCCAGCCAGGCGAGGGCGATCAGTATCTGCCTTCTGGTTTTAAGATAGCTATTTCTGAAGACAAGTGCTTCCTTCTGCAGGAGAACTTT
>JALPYG010000128.1 GCA_023271215.1 Dehalococcoidia bacterium | reverse complement strand
TTCCCTCGCATTCGAGTAGGCATCGGGCCGGTATCAGGGGGCAAACTAGGTGGATCCTCTCAAAAAGTGCGCTCCAGGGAATACGTCTTAGGGCATTTCACCTCTGACGAAAGGGCAGTGCTCTCTGAGGTTTACCTCCGGGTCACCGATGCCATATACTGCATTCTCAGCGAGGGAACCGCGGTAGCTATGAATAGATACAATCCTGGGTAGTTAGGTGATGCACGCACACGGCATAGATATAGTGGAGATATCCCGCATCGGAGCAGCGATAGATTCGTGGGGTGATCGTTTCCTCAAGCGTATTTACACCGAGGGGGAGATCAGATACTGTCGCGGGCGGCTGCCTCAATTGGCGGCCCGCTTTGCGGGCAAGGAGGCGGTGATGAAGGCACTGGGCACAGGGAATCGCCGGGTTTCCTGGCGCGATATCGAGATATTGCCCGATCGGCGTGGGGCTCCCCTGGTTTATCTCAATGGAAGGGCTCGATCCAGAGGGGATGAACTGGGCATAGACGAGCTTGCCATCAGCCTTTCGCATTCCAGAGAGTATGCCATTGCCTCAGTAGTGGGAGGAAAGAGTGAAGATAGTCACCGTTGAGCAGATGCTGGAGCTGGAGCGCCGCAGTGCCGCTGCCGGCTCGCCGCCGGAGGTGCTTATGGAGAACGCCGGGCTGGCGGTGGCCAAAGGTGTCGGAGAGTTCCTGGGCAATATCATCGGTCGTTCGATACTGGTTCTGGTGGGGCCGGGGAACAATGGTGGTGACGGCCTCGTCGCTGCTCGACATCTGCACGACTGGGGTGCAAAGGTTCATCTCTATCTTATCAAACGCAAAACCCAGACCGATAAGAACTTTGCCCTCGATATGGAACGAGGCATAGCCTGGACGGATGCTGCTTGTGACAAAGGCCTCTCGATCTTCGATAAAGTCCTCTCCTCGGCCGACATGGTCATCGATGCCCTGTTTGGCACCGGTAAGATACGCCCTCTGGAAGGCACCGTGAAACAGATCCTCGAACGGGTGAGCGCAGCCAAAGAGTCTCGTCCCGGCCTCAATATCCTGGCCATCGACCTCCCCTCGGGGCTGGATGCCAATACCGGCGCCGCCGATCCCGCCTGTCTTGCTGCTGATCTGACGATCACCCTGGGCTATCCTAAAGTCGGACTTTTCAAGTTCCCCGGTGCAGCCAGGCTAGGCCGACTTGAGATCGCCGACATTGGCATTCCAGCCTACTTGGCTGAGGGAATCAATGTCGAACTGATCACCACCGAGGCTGTCAGAGCCATGCTTCCCCCGCGGCCACTCGATGCTAATAAGGGGAGTTTCGGGCGGCTACTGGTGGTGGCCGGCTCGATCAACTACATCGGTGCGGCGTACCTCGCCTGCGAGGGGGCGATGCGAGTGGGAACGGGACTGGTCACCCTGGCCACGCCGAAGAGTCTTCAGCCTGTTCTGGCCGGCAAACTCGTCGAGGCAACCTATATCCCTCTGCCGGAGAGCGAGCCGGGCATCATCGGCAAGGAAGCGGCGCCACTTGTCCGGGAACAGCATGCCGGCTACGATGCCACGCTTCTCGGATGCGGGCTGGGACAGCATCCCGCGACGGTGCAATTCCTTCGAGAACTCCTCTTCGACGGTCAGCACAGCAGTCGGCAGTCCGGGGGGTGGGGGACTATCGACTATCGACTATCGACTGATATGGTCGTCGATGCCGATGGCTTGAATATCTTGTCGCAAATCCCGCAGTGGTGGCAGATGCTTCCAGGGAAAGCCGTGCTCACCCCTCATCCGGGGGAGATGTCGCGGCTCGTTGGCAATCCGGTAGCTGAGATACAGAAGGACCGTCTGGAGGCAGCCAGGAAGGCCGCTGTAGAGTGGAAGCAGACAGTGGTGCTCAAGGGAGCCCATACTGTGGTAGCCTCATCCGACGGTCAGGTCAGGATAAGCGGGGCAGCCAACCCCGGACTGGCTTCGGCGGGTACCGGGGACGTCCTCTCGGGAGTTATCGCCGGACTGCTGGCTCAGGGGCTTCGGCCCTTCGATGCTGCCAGTTGCGGAGTCTATCTTCACGCTATGGCCGGAGAACTGGTAAGAGCGGAGATTGGCGATACCGGCATGGTTGCCGGCGATCTCCTGCCCAGGTTGCCGCTGGCGATAAAGAGGATTAACTCGTCTTGGACATAAAAAGGCGTCGATTCGCGCCACCTCCTTCCGCCGGTTCCGGCTGCACGCCAGGTGGTCCGAATGATGAAAGAATCCATACGCGAAGAAATAGAGGACTTCGTCCTGAGCTATCATGACCAGCACTCCACAGTGACAGTGTGGGGCTCTGCGATAGTTGGTTTTGCATCGGCATCAGACCCCATGTTCAACCTATTGAAATCTGCTGTCAGTGAGAGTCATGCGATGCCGGCCGAGCTGCTGCATAATGCAAGAACAGTTGTTTCCTTTTTCCTGCCGTTTACAGAGGAAACCGCAGGAACCAACATAGAAGGGCAAACAAGTTCATCGGAATGGGCTAGAGCATACATTGAGACAAACAAGCTTATACGTGACCTAAATTTGCACATGCAGTTCTTCTTAAGGTCTCAAAACCATGAGTCAAAAATAATGCCCGCGACGCATAACTTCGACAGAGACAAACTGATCAGTGATTG
>JALPYG010000127.1 GCA_023271215.1 Dehalococcoidia bacterium | reverse complement strand
TTCTAAGTCTAAAGAGGGAGTAGAATATTACAGCTCCAAAGATGATGAGTGGAACATGAGGAAAGTAAGCAATCGCCCAAGTGGGAAGCACTTGAGGATTAATGAGGAAGAAATCGATACCCGCCCAACCTCCTGCCATGAATAGGCCAAAACAGAAATACGCTATCGCTTGATCCACGCTTTGTTTGCCGGAAATCAAGATTTGCTCCCCGCAAACCATGGCCAGGAGCGTACCCTGTAACACGGCCATGGTCACGATAAGCATACGGATAACAATAGACCCATAGTCCCATTCTAGAGCAGGGGAAAAGGCATAGCCCGAAAAAAGCAAGATCAAACATAAGGGCAGGACCACAATGGAAGTGGTTACTACTTTAGCAGCAATGAACTTGCCCTTTTCCAGCAGTATTTTTGTATAATCCATATTGCTACCTTCAGTCCTCAGGGAAGGGTTCAAGAAGTTGGGCACAATATGTATGCCCGCAAAATACAACATGAAAAGAAATCCTACTGGCACTTCCTCAGGGGCAAGAGTCGCGGCTAAGACCACGCCTATCAAAAGTATAGTCTGAGCCAATGCGGAGTGATTGCGAAAATATAGAATTAGATCCTTTTTCAGAAAAGCCTTAGTAAAATCATCAAGTGGCAGTCGGCCTAGCAGGGCAACAAACCTGGTCTCCCACCTGCCCGAAAGGGATATGTCCACATCATAGCTTTTCATAGGGCCTTTCTCTGTCCGGTAGGCGAGGGGCCACACGTGACGCAGCCCGATTCCCCCGGCAAGAGCAAGTCCGATTATTAGCCACATCAGTCGCATCAACGACTCTTTGGCCAACCATGCTTCGTCCTCCATAAGATAAAAAAACTCTATATCCCAAGCCGTTGGTATGTCAGGGGAAGGTTCAATATCACCCTCCCAGACGTAAGCAAAGTAAAATGCTACCGCGATTAGTAAGACAGCAACAAATATTGCCAACCCAACCACAACCCTTTGCCTTAGTCGAGGAGGTATACATATCGCCACGAAACTGATCAAAAGATTACCCAGGATGCAGAAGGACACACTCATAAACAGAATAACCAGACCGCCTGAGAAAAAATCCGCAAGGTCTAACCTCCAAACTATTTTGGCAAAAAAGAGGGCCAGAACTCCTATCAAGAAGGTAACGATAATCGCTGTGGTCAGCCAGCGAAAACCTTTATAAAAACTCAGATCACGGGGAGTAAGCAAAGAGCGCATCAACTCATCGAGCTCTTCTTCTTGCGAAATGGACCATATGAGTAACGTAGCACCCACTATTAGGCCAGTTATTGCCAAAAGGTAAAAACCAGCAACATAATATAAAGGCTCAATGACATCAATGATCCCCCTTTCCTCTGCAAGACCCCTGAACCATAGAGCGCCCCAGTATATAAGACCCAGCATGCCCCCCAGAATTCCTAATACGAGTATTATTCTACTGAAGAGGATATTCCTCCCGTCCTTGGTAATCACTGCCAGGCGATAATCATTCAGGCCTTCCCACTCATAAGCTGTATTGACGGGGTGAAGGAGACGGTACTTTCTCCTCAATTTTCTTATCATTTCCAATTTCCCCTTTCCTCCTAACGGGCTAAACTACCTCACTCCCGGTAAGATGCAGGAATAGGGTTTCCAGGGAGACTCCTTCAGGCTGCCTCAGCCTATTGCGTAACTCAGCTTCGGTTCCAGAGAAAAGAAGCTCACCCTGATGAATAATGCCCACCCGGTCGGTCAGTTCTGAGGCCAGCCCGAGAAAATGGGTTGAGACCACCACTGCCTTCCCCTCTCTTTTAAGATCTCTGATTAATTTTTTCATCCGGAAGATAGATTCGGGGTCAAGATCGCTGAAGGGTTCATCAAGCAAGACTATAGCCGGGTTACCTATGATGGCTGCAATTGTAGCTACCTTCTTACGCATACCCGCTGAAAATTTTTCCAGGAATTCGTTTCGCCTCTCCAACAGGCCGAAGTAGTCCAGATATTTCTCGATCGTATACTGTATGCGCGAATCATCTAGACCATAGAGTTCCCCAATAAAGGTCATGAATTCCACCGGGGTGAGTTTCTGAAACATCACCGGCCGTTCCGGCAGATACCCTATGCTCCTCTTGAGTGCCCGTGCTGCCTTTCCAGATACCGTCCATACATCCTGTCCATTGAAGGATACCCTTCCTGAAGTGGGCCGCAAGGCACCGATAATCATGCGAATCGTTGTGGTCTTGCCGGCACCGTTTGGCCCCAGCAGTCCAAAGATTTCCCCCGCAGCCACCGTGAGATCCATCCCCTTTACCGCTACCTTACCATTGGGATAAATCTTCCTCACGTAGTTTAAGGTTAAGAAGCTTTCCATGTCATGCATTATACCGTACCTTCTTCTGTTAGGGCTTGGGCAGAAATAACCTTTAGAGTTCAGGAAATCTCTTCGTGTTTTGTCTGCTCCATTAACATCAGAATTTATCAGCGCGACATCGACAAAATGTTGTCGATATGATTAAGCGGCGATATTCATAGTTTGAAAGATTGTAGTGCTTCAGTCGTTTTCGGACAAATCGATGGTGTCAAAATGATACAACCCGACCCCGATTTTTGTCAAGTCACCACATCTGTTCACCTCCTTCCGCCTAGCGATGGCTTCTCTCAGTTTCCTCTT
>JALPYG010000126.1 GCA_023271215.1 Dehalococcoidia bacterium | reverse complement strand
AGCTCGGGAACCCTAAAGGCCCCAACAGGTGAGCAGAACCCGTCGTTCCAAGCGTCTAATATATATAGAGAGGCGTAAATACTTATGTTAAGGGCAATCGCTCAAAGCGAATTATCCCGAGGAGTCGGCATCCTCAGATGCCGGCAAGAGAGACAGGTTGTTCGCATCTGAGGATGCTCACTCCGCTGAAAAATCAAAAAAGGAAAGGAGAAAGGACGATGAGGAAAGGTTGGTTGGTAGTCATCAGTCTGATGGTAGTAATCGCTATCGTTGGTGCGGGATATCACGTTCTCGGAGTTGGGCAATCCCCAACAGTAGCGGGCAACGCGGCGCAGCCGGATGCGAGTAACGCCGAAATAACAACTCTGGTTGAGGGAAACAGCGCCTTCGCTTTCGACCTTTATCAATCACTCAGAGAGGCCGACGGCAATCTCTTCTTCTCCCCCTACAGCATCTCGATGGCCCTGGCGATGACCTACGCCGGTGCCCGCGGGGAGACCTCCCAGCAGATGGCCGATACCCTCCACTTCACTCACCTTGTGGATCACCTGCATCAGGCGTTTAACAGGCTTGACATGGAGCTTGCTCGCCGCGGTGAGGATGCCGAAGGCAGGGATGGGGAGGGCTTCCGGCTGAATATCGTCAACGACATCTGGGGGCAGAAGGACTTCAGGTTCCTTTCCGAGTTCCTTGATGTTCTGGCCGAGAACTACGGCGCCGGGCTGAGGATGCTCGATTTCAAAAATGCACCGGAAGAGTCACGAGTAACGATCAACGACTGGATAAGCAAGCAGACGGAAGGCCGGATTGAAGACCTGATTCCGCGGGGTGTGATTAACGTCCTCACCCGTCTCGTCCTCACCAACGCCATCTACTTCAATGCGGCATGGCAGCACCCGTTTTCGGAACATGATACCACGGACGACATCTTTCATCTGCTGGACGGAGGGGAGGTCACCGTGCCGATGATGAGACAGACGGAGCGGTTCGGGCTTGTCGAAGCGGATGGTTATCAAGCTGTTGAACTGCTATACGATGGCGGTGAACTCTCAATGGTGATCCTCCTTCCTCAAGCCGGCCGATTTGAGGCATTTGAAAAGGCGCTGGATGCTCAGAAGGTGGATGAAATTATTGGCCGAATAAAACCCGGGCAAGTCGAGCTGGCGATGCCTAGATTTGAATTCGACTCAAGTTTCACTTTGAGAAGAACTCTGGCGGCGATGGGTATGCCAGATGCCTTCCTGCCAGAGAAGGCGGATTTCTCGGGCATGACAGGCAACCGCGATCTGTTCATCGAGGATGTGATCCACAAGGCCTTTGTCTCGGTAGATGAAGCGGGCACAGAGGCGGCCGCAGCCACCGCTGTGGTTGTGGGGATAACAGCGGCGCCCCTGCCGCCGGTTGAGGTCACCATTGACCGGCCGTTCATCTTCTTGATTCGTGACATCGAGACTGGGGCAATACTCTTTGTTGGCCGCGTGCTGAACCCGGCTGCCTGATCTACTTACTGCTTTGAGGGAACGACGCAGGGTATAGGACGAGAGAATGAGATTCAAAAAAATCCTGGGCGCCATTATCGGGCTGGCAATTGCGGGCATTGCAGGATTGCTCTACTGGCGCAAGAAGAGGCGATTCTAATCGAGCCCCGGTATGTGAGCAGAGTCGGCCGCTCCGAGCGTCTTGTATATACAGAGGCCAACATGCCAGTGGCCGAGCTCACCCTTACCTGGGAGGTGATGGCTATGTAAAATCGAATCCGCTGACGGGACCTCTCTGGTGCATAAGTCAATTGAGGGAGGTATCCTTTTTGAGGGGTACCTGCGTAATCAAGAAGGTAAAGTGAGATTGATTCGCTATCAGGATGTGGTAGTTGGTGAGATTGATTTAGGTGATGTGGTTTATGGTTTTAGTGCCGCCGCCTCTTTGCTCTCAGCAGGGACAATTCTGGTGGCACATAATAATGAATAGAAAAACTGATTGAATTGGGAATCCTGCAATTGCCGGAACCTGAGCTTGTCTTTGGACCACCGGTTATTGGAATTGACCCCTTTGACTTGCCACCGCTGGACTTCGAAGAGGATGACCTCTATATTTGTCCTGAAAGCCAGTATGTCCCATCTCTAAAAGAGCACCTTGCTGCTGGAGATGATGTCATTCTCCTGCGTCTGGTTACCGAGCCCCATCTTGTGGAAGAGCGCATCCAGGAGAACTCGCTGATTTGAATGAAAATGTTCTAAAACTTATCGCTTTATACACTTTAACACATATTGAAGATGAGGATGCGGATATTGATGATGTTCGTGAGTTATTGGAAGGCCTTATTGCTGCTCAAGGGAGCGCGGCATCATACCTTGAATCATTAGCGGACCTGATTGGACCGATTGGAGGCTATGGGGGCAACCCGTCGTGGCGAAGCGTCTCGGTCTATGCCGTCGCTGATGAGGAGTATATAATGATTCATGGTGCTAACTGGAGAATCGCTATAGGGAATATAATTGAAGCCGGTGATAATGAGTTTGAGAGTCAATTTCAGATCAATTTCGTGGTGGAAGAAAGGATGTCATGGGATTCGAATGATGCCCATACTACCTTGCCTGCCCTATTCAATGAAGTGAGAAGCGAGGTGAAGCCAGACAGGTCGATATATAATGTGATGGCAGCTTTTACGGGTCAATATA
>JALPYG010000125.1 GCA_023271215.1 Dehalococcoidia bacterium | reverse complement strand
TGAGTCCTCCCCGGATTGCGCACGGGAAGAGTCACTCCTAGTAAGACCATAATCTGTTAAATTAAGTGTCCCACCGGTGGGACACTTTCTTGGCCTTCCTGTATTACTGTTGCTCAACCTCCTCGCCTCTTGCTCTTGAGCCATTCCGTTCGGTCATCAAGCGGCGCGGCTATCTGATGATGATTGAAGCTGAGAGTTTTACTGCGCAGTAAAAGTTCGTAACGAGATGCTATTGAAGCACATTTTGCCAGATTGCTATAATCAATCCCCATCCATTTGAAGCCAAGAGTTTCAAGCCGGCTTGAATATTCACTCTCAAATTTGCCACCCATGGGGCCGGGGTGGGAGGCAACACCCCCGCCCGAGCGGCTGAAGGAAAAAGGTCTCATCTCTTGCGAATTTGAACCATCTTGTCGCCGCGCACCTTCAGGTGTGCCCACGAAGCCCTGCCCATGGCGTAATTATCGAAACATTCCAAGAATTTGAAAAGCCGATGATCATAAATTACCTTTTTTCGGTAGTTTCCGCGAATGCCTCTCGCCAAACTCATATCGCCTCCTCCTCTTCATGGTGAATTATTGCCAGGGCATCGCTTACGAAAAGTCGGACACCATCGTATCTGGGTGTCCAAGTGTCTATGATTTTTGCTAGTTCTAATCTACATGTATCACCTTAATTAAGTGAATGTTGCGCGATAAACCTTAAATAGGAAAAAAGTTAGACACTCGGACACCTGAAGCTACGGTGTCCGACTTCTTTCTTTTGGGTCTAAAACCACCCTGGAAGCTCAATTTCAGCAGACTCTCGTTCATTAGGTTCCTGCTCGCTGATCTTGATGCCTTCCCATCCCCATTGGCGTTCACCTCTCGGCCCCCTTCTGGCTGATTTCACGCGTACACCTGGCGTGTTCATTAGTTGACATCCAAATGACATCTTGCCCACTTTAGGAATGCCTGTCTTTTCACAGTAATTCAAATATGCTTCGTATAGTTCATCTTTTGATATCCATCCCTGTATGTCATTTTGACAGCGATCAGAGACAAAGGCATGAATAGGATCTGAGGCTTTGATATATTTTTCTGAAACTGCGTCAACAGAAAGCGTATATGAGAAATCCCCAATCTCCAACAGTCTGTTCAATCCATCTAGTGCGATGTTCAGCAAGCCGCTAAGTTCATCCTCTGTTGTTAGTTTAGAAAGTACATCCTTGTCTCTATTTCCCAGTTCATCGCTGAACTTGTTGGGGAAATCCAAAATAACCCAGCGCCGCCAGAATGCATAAGAGTCTTCGTTCTCAATCTTAGGGGGCTTGTTAGCAGAGAAAACCAGACGGGCAAAATTGACGAAATGAAAATAGTCCTTAAACTTTCTCTCCGCGCCTATCAGGTCGCCGCCTGTCAGCATCTTAAAAGCGCTCACATGTCTTAAATTTTGTGCAGGTAGGTCGGAGTAGATATTTAGCAGTTTTCTTTCAAGTTCCGCCTTGGCGAAACGCTGTCCCTCCAGTGACTGCCAGGCGATACTAGCGCAATTGTCTTTTCCGACAAAGTTTTTCAGCAAATTCAAGAGCACTGTCTTTCCGTTGGCGCCGTCTCCAATGAAGAGAAAGCCCTTTTGGATTGTGTAATCTGGGATTAAAATATAACCGAACAGTTCTTCTATGATAGGTATATCCTCCATATGTAATATCTCCTCAAAAAACTGTCGGGTCCGGGGACAATCGGCGGTGGGATTGTAAATAACGGGGATCCTGATTGTAGAGAGATGTTCAGTGGTGTGGGGCTTAAGCTCTCGGGTCCGCACGTCAAGGAGTCCATTTTGAAGGTTGATGGTAAACTTGTCATTATTGAAATCTCGCCTATCAGTATAAGTGCTGCGCTGAATGTGAGCTGTTATTTCATTGATATTGTGTGTCGTTAGAATGTCCTTAACACCCACCCTTCGCTCGCACTCATTCTTAATGAACACTTCCCCACCGGTCCTCCAGACGCCATCCTGGTAAATTACGATTTCTTCGTTGTCTCGAAAAGTTTTGAAGTTAAACTCTCTCAAGAGATCGCATATCAAGGATTCGATGTCGAGAGTAGCCCTATCCTTGGCATTGACATTGAGATAGGTTTTCTCCTTTATTTGGTTAGACTGAACCAGATAATCCCGGACAAGACGGGTAATTTCTTTTTTCTGTAATGCATCAACATTGACTGGTATTTCAATCACGAGGCCATCACGGCTGGATTCTGACATAGCTGCCCCCTTTTTTGGATTTCCTTGGGGAACGCCCAGGTGGCCACCGGTCGTCGTCGTTTCTTGCTTCGTCGTCATATCGGCTTTGCATCAACTCTAAAATTTCGCGCAGGGTTTGCTCGACATTTGAAACGTCCCCGCCAATAGAAATGTCTTGAAGCACATCCTCGATGCGGACGAGCGATTCGCCGATTTTCTTCAACAGACAATACTGCTCGGCTAGGGTTTCCCAAATCTCCTCCACTTGGTTCATGGTGAAGCGTAGTAACTCGCTATCTGTCAGTTCATCGTCATCTATGAGGACGAAATCGCTGGCAGAGGATTGAGGCATGGAGTCCCGCTCCCCGGATGATTTACCTTGACTTTCCGTGCGGTTTGTGCTACAATGTGAGCAAAGGCAATTGGACATTTGGGTGTCCTCCCTGTTGTTTAGTTGCCCGCCAGTTCTGCA
>JALPYG010000124.1 GCA_023271215.1 Dehalococcoidia bacterium | reverse complement strand
GCCGTACCATTTCGCGGATCACTTCATTGACGGTCAGCCTGCCTCGCTCTTTCCATCCGTGTCCCCTGACAAACCCCTCCCGGGCTATCATCGGCAGGGCGATCTACACCGGGGATATCGACCTGGAGGAGGCACTGTCTGCGATCAAAGAACGACCTTCTGAACAGAAAGGAGCAGGGCACCCGTTCACCACAGAGACCGCTGAGATGAGGCAAAATCCGGACGAGATAACGCAGACGATTATTGGGGCTGCTATGGCCGTGCATAGAGAGCTTGGCCCGGGTTTGCTCGAATCGACTTATCAGGCATGTCTTGCTTGGGAATTGGCACAGCGAGGCTTGAAAGTCGAACCTCAAAAGGCTCTGCCCGTAATCTACCACGATGTACAATTGGATTGCGGGTATCGCATAGATATGCTGGTGGCAGATCAAATAGTGGTTGAATTGAAGGCAGTCGAAAGGTTAGAACCGATCCACCAAGCACAATTGCTGTCTTATCTGAAGCTATCTGGATACAAAGTGGGCCTACTGATCAACTTTAATGTTAAGGTGCTTAAGAACGGTATCCGTAGGCTCGTTTATGGTTTTTAACATTAGGGGGTTCTCTGTGTTCTCTGCGTGCTCTGCGGTGAAGGCTTACGGAGAAGGATAACAACCATGCCAAAATTCGACGAAAAAGGTCTGATCCCGGCAATCATTCAGGATGCCAACACCGGTGAGGTGCTCATGCTGGGCTACATGAACCAGGAGTCACTGGAGAGGACGAAATCCACTGGACAGGCATGGTTCTGGAGCCGCAGCCGGCAGGAATTGTGGCACAAGGGAGCGACTTCAGGCAATTACATCAATGTGCGCTCGATCCTCATCGACTGCGACGGGGATACCATCCTGATTAGAGCAGAGCCCGCCGGCCCGGTATGTCACACCGGAAGCCGGTCCTGCTTCTTCCGAAGACTCGACGAAGAGTAGCCACGTTCTACTCTTCAGTCTCGATCACCCCTTCAAGCGCCGCTATAGCTACCTCGACCTGCTCCGAATCGGGTTGCCGGGTGGTCAGCGACTGGAGCGCCAGGCCGGGAGCCATAACGGCTCGGACGATGCGGTTTCCGGTATGGTTGGCGGCGAGGTGAATCAGCTCATATCCGATCGCGGCGATTACGGGGAGAAGGGCGAGTCGAGAGAGGAGGCGAAGCCACAGCGCCGGTTGACCGGTGAAGACGAAGACCATGATGGCAATAACCATCACGATGAGCAGAAAGCCGGTTCCACATCGAGTGTGGGACGTACTGTATCTCTGAACGTTCTCCACCGTCATCGTGGCACCCGCCTCAAAGGCATTGACCGCCTTGTGCTCCGCACCGTGATAAGCAAAAACCCGGCGAATATCAGGTATACGTGATATCAGGGCAAGGTACGTGATAAAGAAAAGCAAGCGAATGATGCCATCGGCGGCATTGCTGATTACCGGGGAGGTCGTCAGGCGATCGATACCGTAATGAGTGATCAGCATCGGCAGGATCACGAATAGGGCCACCCCTAAGACAAGGCCGAGACCCACCGTAGCCCAGAGTATCCCCGGCTTGAGTTCCTCCTCCAGCTCTGACTCAGCGGCTATCTTAGCCGAAAACGTCAGGGCCTTGACCCCCAGAATGAGGGCCTCGATCAATGCAAAGATGCCGCGCAGCAGCGGTGTCTTTCGCAGGCGGCCGGCGTAAACGGTACTCACAGGATCGGCCATCGAGACAATCTCGCCATCGGGACGACGAACGGCGACCTTCATCCGATTAGGCCCCCGCATCATCACTCCCTCAAGAACCGCCTACCCACCATATCGAATTCGCTTGGGCAATTCGCTCTCCCAACTGAAAAGAAGGGGCTGGAGCACTGTTAGTCAGACGACGGCAATGGCCTTGGCTGTTGCATCTCCATCCGTTTGTCACAACATTCCACCCCACCGTCACCCGCCTTTGTAATCAGAACCTCGCTATTGCATACCCCACAGCGAAACCTCTTGCCTAATTCGTTTGGCATGTGAAAATTCCTCCTAGGATTTCAGTTGCATCGGCTCCCCGCAGCACTTGACTGAGCCCTCACCACCCCGAGTGACTATCAGCTCGGTGCCGCACTTGAGGCACTGATACCGCTTCCCGACTTTATTAGGCATGGATGCACCGCCTTTGTAAGTCTCAATCTCTATTATACTTCCCCCTCTCAAACTCGTCAAGACGTGGTCGATCAGCACATCTTGGCTCTCGGGCTTTCCCTTCAATAACCAGGGTGAATTCTCCCCTGGGCTTCGCAAAGTGCTCGATGGCCTGGCTGACCGTCCCTCGGAAGATCTCCTCGTGAAGCTTGGTCATCTCACGGCAGATGGCAAGTCTGCGTTCGCCCAGCACCTCACCCAGATCCACCAGCGCCGATCTCAGACGATGCGGTGTCTCAAAAGCGACGATAGTCCGTGGCTCAGCGGCGATGGACTGGAGCAGTTTTCTCCTCGCGCCCTTTTTCCGTGGCAGGAATCCCAGGTGGATGAACTGCTCGGTGGTGAGCCCCGACACAGCCAGGGCAGCGGGAATAGCCGAGGGCCCCGGAACGGGTACCACCTTTGCGTCACGATCAACCGCAGCCAGAACAAGATCGTAGCCTGGATCGTTGATTCCGGGCATGCCCGCTTCCGAAATCAGCGCCACGTCTCCATGCTCAAGAGCCCTCAAGAGGTACGGGAGCTTGGCTCGTTTGTTATGCTCGTGGTAGCTTGTCAGAGGGGTCTTGATCTGATGCGCGGAAAGGAGCCGTTTGGTCCTGCGCGTAT
>JALPYG010000123.1 GCA_023271215.1 Dehalococcoidia bacterium | reverse complement strand
TACCGCTCGTGATATCCAGGTATTGAAGGAGCTTGAGGCAGTACGGCTGCGGCCGGGAATGTACATCGGCAGCACCGATCAGCGCGGACTGCACCACCTGATTCATGAGATCGTAGACAACAGCATCGATGAGGCGATGGCCGGCTACTGTGATAGGGTCACTATCATTATCCACGATGACGGCAGTGTCACTGTAACCGACAATGGCCGGGGCATTCCTGTCGATATACACCACGCCACCAAGATTTCCGCCCTGGAGACGGTGATGACAACGCTGCACGCCGGGGCCAAGTTCGGAGGGCAATCCTACAAGGTCTGTGGCGGATTGCATGGGGTCGGGGCCTCGGTGGTGAACGCCCTTTCATCCTGGTTCAGGGTGGATGTCGAGCGCGATGGCAAGATGTATCGCCAGGAGTTTCGTCGCGGGATTCCCACAAACGGCGTCGAGATGATCGGCCACTCCCAGCAGACCGGCACCACCGTGACCTTCCTCCCGGATAAAGATGTCTTTGACAAACTGGACTACGACTTCAACGTTCTGGCCCAAAGATTCCGGGAAATGGCATACCTCAATAAAGGAATCTGGATCAATTTCAGGGACGAGCGGCAAGACCGGGAGATAAGCTTCTATTTCCAGGGAGGCGTCGTTAGCTTTGCTCAGCAGATCAATCGTAAGCGAGCGGTGCTTCACCCGAAGCCGATCTATATCTCTAAAGTAATCAACAGCACCACCGTCGAAGTCGCGCTGCAATATAACGACAGATTCACCGAGTCCACCTTTTCCTTTGCCAATTGCATCAATACCATCGACGGCGGGACGCATCTCACCGGCTTTCGCACCGCCCTCACCCGATCACTGAACGACTATGCTCGCCAGTACAAGTTCATCAAGGAGAATGAATCTAACCTCGCCGGCGAGGATGTGAGGGAAGGGCTGGTAGCCATTATCAGCGTCAAGCTCACCGATCCCCAATTTGAGGGGCAGACAAAGACCAGGCTGGGCAACTCGGAGCTGAAAAGCCAGGTGGAGGCAGTGGTCTATGAGGGATTGACCTATTATCTGAATGAGCATCCTCAGGAAGCCAAGCGCATTCTGGAGAAATGCCTCACCACCGCCAGGGCCCGTGAGGCTGCCCGAAAGGCTCGGGAACTGGTCAACAAGAAGGGACTTTTTGAGGGCAATAGCCTGCCGGGAAAGCTAGCCGATTGCTCTGAGAAATCCCCCGCTAACCGTGAGCTTTATATTGTCGAGGGAGATTCCGCCGGTGGCTCTGCCAAGCAGGGACGAGATCGAGGCTTCCAGGCCGTACTGCCACTCAAGGGAAAGATTCTCAATGTGGAGAAGGCTCGCCCGGAGAAGATGCTGTCTCACGATGAGATACGTGCTCTTATCATTGCTCTGGGGGCGGGGGCCGGAACCGGTAATGGTTCGGAGTTCGATCTTGCCAAGCTTCGCTATCACCGCGTCATCATCATGACCGATGCCGATGTTGACGGCTCTCATATTCGCACCCTGCTGCTTACCTTCTTCTTCCGCTATATGCCGGAGCTGATCACCAACGGCCATCTGTATATCGCACAGCCGCCACTCTACCGCATAAAGAAGGGCAAGGAGCATCACTGGATCTACTCCGATGGCGAGAAGGATAAATTGACCGCTAAGATGGGGAGCAAGGGTGTGGAGGTCCAGCGCTACAAAGGGCTGGGGGAGATGAATCCGCAGCAACTCTGGGAGACGACGATGGATCCCGAGACGCGCATCATGCTCCAGGTGAACATCAAGGACGCCGTCAAGGCGGACGAGATCATAGATATGCTTATGGGCGAGGCGGTCCCTCCCCGCAAGGCATTCATCCAGGCCCACGCCACCCAGGTGAGAAACCTGGACGTCTAACAGTCAGCCCCCCTCTTTCACGTCGATCCAGAGATGAAGTGCGGGGCCTGGTTCGTCCTCTGCGTCCAACGTGCGGATCTTGTACAACACAAACTGCACCTTTTGATCTTCCCCGGGCTCCTGTGGAACGAATCCGACTTGCTCCCGCCAACTCTCCTCGTGTTCCAACTCTACCGGGCCGATCCTCCGCTGCAGAACTCCATCAACCTTAATCTTAACTTCATAGCCCATTATCTCGTGTTCGCGATTGGTGATGCCAAGGATCACCCGCCCCTCCTCCCCCACAGTCAGCTCTGTGGGATAACCCTCTGCCTTCCCTTCCAGCCCAAGAACATAAAACTCGGTGAACCTCTCCCCCACCCTCGGACTGGCGATTACATAGCCCAGAGTTCCGATGGCTCCCACGATCGCCAGTATCAGTACGATGGAGAGCGCTCTATCCAACCTGCTTTCCTGCCTGGGCAGCGAGAGGTTGAGAATCAGGTTGAGTTTCTCTTGTTCCGGGAGCCCGTGCCGGCGATACCAGGCGATGGCTGACATCGCGGCGATGAAAACTGTCAGAGAAACAAGGATGGGGTAGAGTCGAATCCCCCAAGGGGTATAATTCAACACCAGTCCAATGAGAGGCACGACAGCTATGGAGAGGCCGAATGAGAGTGCCACCCTTTCGATGGCGTCGAGGCCGCTTTTCTTGGGGAAAAGAGCGGCGATGAGCGTATAACCCGGGAAAAAGAGGATGAAGGGCAGCCCCAAAATGATGCGCAGCGCTTGAATGGGAAAGAAGGAAATAGTCAGAATCAGAACTACAGAAAGGATGTTGATGGCCAAGAGCTCATTTTGAATCTTGATTCTCAATGTTTCCCTCTCGCGAGAAATCGGTAACTACAATCTCTAGTTTATACCATATTCATCACCTATTCAACACGTGCAAAATGAAAATGGGGTCAACTCTATTTTCCCCAAGGTGATTATGCTAAAGGCTGTCAGGAAGCTTCAGCCTTCGGACTTCAGCCTTCAGCCTATCCATTTGATTACTCCAACTGCGACCAGCCTTTCTTCTCTTTGCC
>JALPYG010000122.1 GCA_023271215.1 Dehalococcoidia bacterium | reverse complement strand
GATCCCCATTTTGTGTAGAACTCATCGAGGCATCGCCTCTTAAAGCAAAAAGGAGCCTCCTCGAAGCTAAGGGTGATAAAAACTCACCCTTAAATTCCCCCCAAATATCCCCCATTGGGGGATTGACAGAGGGTCAAAATCAAACCAAAATCGATAGGGGTGACAAAAATTCACCCCCAAAAATCCCCCATTGGGGGATTGACAGAGGGTCAAAATCAAACGATAATCGGTGGTGTAGCATTCTACTCACACTTCTTCACAGCAGGGTAATGCTTGAGAGAGCAAGAATAAGGAACCCGAAAAGCCTTAGGCCGGAAGCCACAAACGGGGGTTTCCACAAGCAGCCTCGCCAAAGGGAGTGATAGCCTTCCCTCATAACTTATGAGTTTGAAAAGATTCCAGAAGAATGTATAAGAATATTTGCGGCTGATATTGTTGTTAGAGGAGAAGGAGAGGAAGTTTTACCCCAGTTTATGTTCTGACTTGCCTCGCACAGCTAGGCAGATGGAGAACTTAGTCACATGTACAAGAGAAATTGCGCAGATATCAGGCGTATCCAGCCTAAATCAAACTTTAGTAAACGGTGGTGGGGCTTCTATCGACGATATTGCGGAGGTTCTCTTAACTTTAGAACGATTAGGGTTTCTAGGGGGTATTGTTCTCAAACCGCCCTTGCCTTTTTGCTTGAGTTCGCTACTGAAGAGCAGTTATTCTGCAAGCAATCCAGGTATCTGTCCGGCCCGGGATATCTGCCTCACTATTGATTCGTCTGGGAATGGTGTACCTTGTTTACACAAAAGAGAACCGTCGTTGCCAAACTGGGACATTTCTACGGATTCATGGAACAGGTATAAGGACCATTTTATGAGAAGAGCAGATTTTCGTACGTTTGATGATTGCAGGGTTTGTGAAATGCAAAAGTACTGTATGGGACTCTGCGATATACGGCGGTCCTGCAAGAGTTAAGGAGACACTATGAGCGACGACATTCTCATTCTGGAACAAGTCTTCAAGAGTTATGGCAAAGTTATGGCTCTTTCGGGTTTGAACCTCCGGGTTAGGACGGGAGAGATCTTAGGTCTTGTCGGCCCTAACGGTGCCGGAAAAACTACTACTTGCAAAATATTATCAGCTTTGCTTAAGCCCGATTCCGGGATGGTATCTATGGAGGGCATCGACGTTCAAACTGACCCTTTGAGGGCTAAGAAGCTATTAGGTTATCTCCCGGACTTACCCTTGCTCTACGAAGGCTTCACCGTCTTTGACACCTTAAAAATGTATGCCGGGGTTTGGTCCCTTCAATTGGACAAGACGAGAGCTTTAAGGGTTCTCGACGAGTATGGACTGGAGCCTCTCTGGAACCGCCAGGTCAGGACGTTGTCTAAGGGTCAGAAGCAGAGGCTCAGCTTAATATGTGCGCTTCTGCACGAGCCGCGGATACTTCTTTTTGACGAACCTTTCACCGGGCTCGATATCGAGTCGAGACAGTTTATTCGCCACAAGATTGAGGAGTTGGCCGATACCGGCAAAACGATCGTGGTGAGTTCGCACGATCTGGCCAACGTGCAGAGGCTTTGCTCCCGGATAGCCCTAATTGTAAAGGGTAGAATCGCTTCCTGCGGCACCGAGCATGAGGTAAGAACCAAGGTTCTGGGCAACGTATTCAGAATAATCCTGTCAGATATACCATCAAACATAGATGGTCTATCGCAATATGTTAAGGAATATTCTGTTGACGGAGATACGCTAACATTCACCTTAAGCGAAGGTCAAAATGCAAATGAGGTGTTACAATACTTCAACAGGAGAGATTGCCCCATTCAGGCACTTGAGCCCCTGGGATTGGAGGAGATACTTTTGCGACTTATAAAGGAGGAGAAATCATGAAAATGTTATCCTTCGTGCTCTATAAAGAATTCTTACAGATGAAGAGCGATAAAGGGACAATTGCGGGATTGCTTCTTCTAAGCGTGGGGCTGGGGCTATTCATACCAACTATAATGTACTTGAGGCTCGTTGAGGTATTGCCGCCAGTGGGACTGGGTATGTTTGGGCTCGAAGGTGGCCTGACTGAGGAACAAAGGATAGCCTTGATGCAACATGCGCTGGGGGCGATCATCCCCCTACTCTTGCCGTTCTTCATGTCTATGTCAGCAGTATCCCTAGCTATACCTTCTATTGCTGGAGAGACCGAGAGCCGCACTCTGGAGCGCCTCCTTTCACTTCCACTTTCGTGGAGGAACCTCTTCGTCGGCAAGCTTCTTTTTTTCTTCATGGTTTCCCTGGCATGCGCGTATATCATGGCTCTGGTTTACTTTTTCTCGATCAGGGCTTTTGTGGAAGGATCCCAGATTGCGGATTTTCACATCTATCTATCAATATTTGTTCCCGCAGTAGTCCTTTATACCGTCTCAATGGGGCTTTTTGTTTCGGCTACAGGACGTACTGTCAGCAGGGCCAATCTATATGGTCACTTGTTGACTGGGGGCTTGTTTCTTGCGATATTCTTTGTTACCCTAGCTACGGGATTGGAACTGGGGCGAGATACCATGCTACCCTTCGCCTTCATACTCTTTGCGGTAGGTCTCGTGCTGGCATATTATGCCGCTACCCGGGTAAACCCTGAAAAGTTGTTGTATGGCTCTTAGCAGTGGGGCGCTTTTTCTCATTCTTGCCTATCCCCTCAAATGCCGGCTACTCCCAGCGGAAGGTGCGGGCGGCAATGACCAGGCCCAGGCAGAGAATACCCAGCAGGATAAGCACTTCCCGGGTGAGATCAAGCAGTGGATTGCCTTGCCACAATCCCTGCATCAGCTCAACGGCATGGGTGATCGGTATAACCGGGGAAATGTAGCGGGCGATCCAATCGGGAAGCCTATCCAACGGAATAAACACCCCAGAGAAGAACATCACCGGGAAGACGATAATCTGGGAGATGGCCATGGCTGTCCGCTCCGAGCGGGCTACCGCGGGGATAAAG
>JALPYG010000121.1 GCA_023271215.1 Dehalococcoidia bacterium | reverse complement strand
AAATAGATGAGGGATCTTGAACAATTTTTCAATTCAGAATTTCAAAAACTGTCAAAGCTTGATTGTGTTCAAATAGTACCAGACTATCAGGGAAGAAATGTTGAATTTTATGACGCTATACAGGGAGAATATCAAGAAGATGTTCAGTTCTACTTGAATAAAATTGGTAAAGGCCCTCTTAAAATTTTGGAGCTGGGAAGTGGTACGGGGAGGACTGCTATACCTCTTGCAAAAGCTGGTCATACTGTTTATGCTCTCGACAATTCAGACGATATGCATAATATTTTAATGGCAAAGGTCCCTACAGAACTAAAAAACCGCATTATCCCTATAAAGGCTTCAATGACCGATTTCAACATTGACGTTCGTTTTGACTACGTTATTCTTGGATTGAATACCATCTTTGCTCTTGCCGAGGAAGATGATAGAATTAGGTGTTTTAAACTTGTTAGAAAGTATCTGAAAGGAGAGGGGCGTTTTCTCGTAGATCTTATGCTTCCATCTCCTGAAGACTTGAAAAACACCAAAGGGAAATATGAACTTTCAGTGATGGAAACAGAGGAAGGCAAGAATTGTCTCTCCGTAGTTTTTAATAGATACGACGCCAAACGGCAGATTATGATTCTTAATTATCTTTCCATTGATATGGAAAAAGATGATAAAGTCAAATTCTTCATTACTCCAGCGGTTGAATATTACCCATCACCCGGAGAAATTAAACTTTTGCTTCGCAATTGTGGTTTTGAAATTGAGTTGTTCTCTTGTGATTACGAAGGAACACCCTTTGAAGACGACGACACAAAGAGAGATTTAGTAATATGTGCTCGGATTGCATAATGAAACAACTGCGTATAACAGCGGATCAAAGGCTACGGTGCTTCGCACCTTCGCCCAAATTCCCTTCGGCAACTTCTTTTATCCGCAAGCCGTTACCAGATTGTATCCGGAATTCCTCTTCGCTCCACTCCGTATACAATCTTTAGCGTTAGGCGAAATTTGGGGCTAATTAGGGGCTTGGAGGTGATCATATGGGACCCAAAGCGTTAGGACAATACATTGTGGTTGATCCTGCTATCTGTCATGGCAAGCCTACCTTTCGTGGTACACGCATCTTAGTTGCGGATGTGCTTGAACAGGTAGCTAACGGCATGGCTTGGGAGGCAATTATTGAGGAATGGCGCGGGGCACTGACCAAAGAGGCGATTGCCGAAGCCGTTCGTTTGGCTCGCGGAGTATTAATCACTTATGCACCCGAATTGGTGCCGGCCATGGCAAGCTCATGAACGTACTGGATGAGAACATCCCGGACAGCCAAAGGCAGCTTCTGCGCAGCTGGAGGATCAAGGTTCGCCAAATCGGTCATGAAATCGGCCGACGGGGGATGAAAGACGAGGAGATCATCCCTCTCTTGCATCAGATAGGTCCAGTGACCTTTTTCACTCGTGACCTGGGTTTCTACCATCGTCGCCTTTGCCATGCCAACTATTGTCTTGTCTGCTTGGCTGTAGGTCAATATGAGGTGGCCAGTTTCATCCGCCGTTTCCTGAGACATCCCGCATTCGACACCCGATCCAAACGAATGGGTAAAGTGATCCAAGTGAGTCATAGAGGGATACGAATATGGCAGCTGCATGTTGAGGAGGAAGAGGAGTTGGCGTGGCAATCTTGAGGTTAGACCATAAGCCCCAAACTGCGCCTAACAGGCGGGTGTCTGGTTCGGGCCTACAGCCCTCACCCAAATCGCCTTCGGCGACTTCAGATACCCACCAACCGTTAGATGAAATGGTGCTGAGATATATTTTGAATCAGACACATAATCAAAGGTGACGATAACAATGAAAGGAGAAGGCAAATCTGGAATAAGCATGATAAAACCGACATCATTTTACTCCTGTGAGGGGGAGAAAACAAAACTAAACTGGTTTTGTTATGAATTATCTGTGGGCATATACGACAAGATGAAGGAAGATATTGGAAAACGACTAAAGAAGCACGAAATCAGTGACGAAGCCCTTGCTGGGTTTTCAAATTATATCTCAAAGAAAATGAAGGACATCATCTTACAAAAACTATCAGGTAGAATCGAGAAGGTATACTTTTCGTATGAAATGATAGAATCATATTTCCCAAATCTTAACGATAGAATGGTTAACAAAATACTGGATGTAGTTTCAAAAATGTGGGATGAGCAACTCAGTTTTTGTGAAGTATGTCCAACCCGATGTATAAGCGAAAAGGATGCATATTGTACCATGTTTGATGAGGAGGATCTTTTTTAAAGAGATGAGCAATTGCAGCAGACGACGGCCACTTCATATAACAGATAACAGAGCGTATCTGGCATTGTGCCTTCGGCACTTCGCCAAAATCCCCCCTTCGGGGAACTTCAGATACGCTCGTGACGTTAGCTGAAATCGCGTCGCTAAACTGGTTTAGAAGAGCCGCCGCTCATGACGGCTAATGATTGAAAATTGTTATTTTAAGGAGGTATTTTTATGTTTACAGGAAAAGATTTTTGGAAAAACTATATGATTCGATGGTTTGGAGAAGAATTAATATACAAATGGGAGAAGATAGTCCAAGAAGATATTATAAAATCAAACAATAGAAATATTCATCTAGAATTATATTGTCACCCTGATAAAGATTCTCCTGCTATAATATTTTCGCATGGTATAGCTGGCTATGCTAGAGTTCTTTTACCATTTATAATGCCTTTGTATGAAAAAGGATATGATTTTATCGTACCAGATTTACAAGGATATGGCTACAACGAGGGATTGAAAGGTGACTTTGAATGGGATGCACATGTTCAGAATTTAGTAGACACAGTAGAATATGCAAAGAAAAGATTTAATGGTAAAATAATAATAGGCGGCGCAAGTATGGGAGGGCCACTGGCTTATGCTGCATCTTGTATGATACCTGATAAAATCGATGCCTTAATATGTTGGTGTTTATGGGATTTCAGCGATAGAGAGTTTATGTTAAAAGAAACAA
>JALPYG010000119.1 GCA_023271215.1 Dehalococcoidia bacterium | reverse complement strand
AAGTCAACTACCTCATTGTCGCGGATCAGGATCAGTGGTGGGGAGCCATACTCCACCAGATAGGCCTCGCTCCCACGAAAAACCTGCAGCACCGCAAAAGTGGCGTAGGCCAGGCGTCGCACCTGACATTCGGGCAGGGTAGCGGCCAGTGTTTCGATCACTTCCTCAACGCTACTGCCTTGCCCCAGCATCGAAGCGGCGATTTCAGCGGTGAGGGTAGCCAGGATATTGGCCTTGACTCCACTGCCGAGGCCATCGGAGAGCACGACGATCAGTGTGTCAGGGGTCATAGTGACCTTGACCCAATCCCCACACAGCTCCTCGCCGTGCTTGTTCAAACTATTCCGGGCTACTTTAACGATCTGTCTCATCCCGATCCTATGATTCTTGCATCAAGCGAGCCAAACGGGTAAGAAGTGTCTTGGTCTCGGCCGTGGTCTCGCCCAACAATCCAGCAATCTCGTGGGCTACACGCATCTGCTTATTGATGACTTCCTGAGTGCGATGGAGAGTCTCGGCACGAATGCGTTCCATTTCCTCGCGCTGCTGTTCGCTCTCGGTCACGTCACGCAGGACAGTCACCATCAAATTCTCGCCCCCCACAGGTACGATACTTTGATCCACCGTCAGATCGTCCCGCAGACGCACGATCTTGTTAAGCATAGGTTGACCGGTATCACGTACAGCCAGGAAATCGTCCGCAATGGGGATGAGTTCGCGCAGCGGCTTGCCACGGACCACCGACCGGTGACAGTTAAACATCCGCTCGGCAGTCAGGGATATATCCTGCACATGCAGGGTGTTGTCCAGGATCAGGACGGCATTGGGGGTAACGTCCATCACCACGTTGGTCAGCGACTCAGCCCGGGTACGCATGTAGGGAATGCACATTGTCGCCTCGGCCATGCCACTCAGGACGGCGGCAGCTTTCTGGCGACAGGAATCGTAACCGCAAGCTCCGCAGTTAAGCACATCCTCCGGCGAGTACTTCTCTACTCGATGCAGCACTTCCTGAATCTGCTCCTCAGTGAACTCCGGGGTGGGTCGGCTGTAGTCGTGGTAGACTCGCTCAAGTTGTGGCCACTCGTTGCGGGTAGGCAACGGTTGTGGCTGACAGCGAGTGGCATAAGCAATCACCCGCTGCCGGGCAAGGGCCACGCTCCCCTGATCCATCAGTGCCGGGCCGTTGATACATCCCCCCTCGCAGGACATCAACTCGACCAGACGAGCTTCAAGCGCCCCCGATCGGATCCCTTCCATCACATTCCGGCAGGCCTCTATGCCCGAGGCGATCACAATGTCACCCGCCAGGATGTCGGTGTCCATATGGCCGGTGCCTACCAGTCCCCCTTCAATGGGAAAGAGACGGGCGCAGACGCGCTGTACAGGCTCTTCTTCCATTCTGACCGCCGGAAAGGCCGCGCCGGTCTCCTGTGCCCACTTTTCCAGTTCGGTGAAGGTGATCGCTGCGTCCACCGTGCCGGACACAGCCCGTTCCATAATTTCGCCCTTCTTGGCGATGCATGGCCCGATGAACACGATAAAGGCATCATCGCCATATCGCCGGCGCAGGTACCGCCCATGGGCGATCATCGGCGAGACGATGGGCGCCAGATGAGGAAGGATATCCGGGTAATATTTCTCCACCATGCTGACCACCACGGGGCACGACGAGGTGATCATGGGCCGAAGCTCCACCTCCTGCTCGACTAACTCATCGTGGGCCTGACCGACCATCTCTGCGCCGAAGGCAGTCTCGCCGGCGGCGGTAAACCCCAAGCCACTGAGGAATTGTTCCATCTGCGCAAAAGAAGCCATTTCAAAATAGGCCGGCGCAGAAGGGGCTACACTGGCGATCATCCTCCGCCCATCGGCCAGAGCCACCTTAACCACAGGCAGGTCGTCGCGGCTTATCTTGGCCTGCTGGGGACAAGCCCGCACGCAACTGGCACAGACAATGCATAGTTCATCTACGACTTCGGCCTGGGCACCCATTACACGGATCGCTTTCACCGGGCATGTCCGCACACAGCGATAGCAATCTTGACAACGCGCCGGGTTGGTACTGACAACTCCCATTATCTCACCCCTTGCTTGAGGCGAGACACCACCTCGTTATAGAAGAAGGATTCGGCATCCTCAGGATACACCTCCCCATACACCACATCGCCCACCCGCACGGACACACCCATAGAACAGTGCTCCATGCAAAAGGCGCCCGTCAACTCTACCCGATCACTCAGATTCTCCTGTTGAATCAGCCGCTCAAATACCTCGGCCACCTTGTCCGATCCGCGCACGTAGCACGAGCTCCCCACGCAAATAACAATCGTCAGCATAGATATTCCTCCAGACGCCTGCCGTCTCCCCTTCCCACTTCATCTGGCATAGCCACCTTACGACGCGTGATGTGATGCGAGAGTGTAGCCAGTTCGGCGGCCAGGTCTTCATTCTTGACCAACACGTCCTCCGGCACCGCAAGCCGGCACGGTGCGAAGTTCCAGATCACCTTGATGCCTCCGGCGATCATCGTCTCAGCCACCTCCTGGGCAGCCGAGGCTGGTACGGTGATGATCCCCATCTGGATATGCAGCCGTTGGGACAGGTTGGCAAGCTTCTCCATTGGCAAGATGCGGCGGCCACCTATGGTTTTCCCCACCTTGGCGACGTCGTTGTCAAACAGAGCAATGATCTGCAACCGGTAACGCTCAAACCCGGGGTAGAGAGCCAGCGCCCGGCCCAGGTTCCCCACACCCGCCAACACTGCCTCTTTGTCATTGATCAGCCCCAGGAATTCCTCCAAATGGGAGGCCAGAGATCGGGCATCATAGCCTATCCCCGGGCGACCCTGTTGAGAGAGATAGCTCAGGTCCTTGCGCACTTGCGCCCCGGGCACACCAACACCCCGCCCAAGCTCATCGGAAGAGACAAAAGGCGTCTCTTCCTCGACGGCTTTCATCAAGCGGCGGTAGTAGACCGGCATCCGCTGCAATGCAGGCGGGGGGACACCAAATTGTCTGTCACGTTTCTGATTCATTAGCCGGTAACTTCGTTCTTTTCCAGACGAAGTATAACACACTTCTGGAAGAAGGTCAAGGGGTACTGCTTCCCGC
>JALPYG010000012.1 GCA_023271215.1 Dehalococcoidia bacterium | reverse complement strand
CCCTGAACGTGACAACCTGAATGGTTACGATTCTCTTTTGTTTAAGCCCCTCCTCACTCCTGCTTCAACCCCCCACCAGACTCCCCTCCATCTCGGTCCACAACTGACCGATGCGCCCCTCGAACTCCTCGTTCGGTATGTCCTTCATCCTTGAAATTCGATGCACCATCGGGGAGGAGCGGATCTCGCTGACAGGTATCCCGGAGTTAACCATCGCCCCGGCCAACTCGTAGAATTTCATTATCGTCTGGAGCATCAGGTGAGCTCGCTTTGGCAGGCAATAGGTGTCTATCTCATGGTAGGCGCTTTGTGCCAGGAAATCCTCGCGAATCATCCGGGCATTCAGGAGAAGCAGCTTGTCGTTCTCCGGCAAGGCCTCCGGGCCCACGAGTCGGACGATCTCCTCGAGCTGAGCCTCCTGCTGCAATACCTTCAATGCGGACGCCCTGATATCCGCCCAATCGGGAGCGATCTCGCTCCACCATTCCCTGGTGCTCTCAGCATAGAGACTGTAGCTCGCAAGCCAGTTGATGGTGGGGAAGTGCCTCCGGTTGGCCAGGGCGACATCCAGAGAATAAAGGGCTTCGATGATGCGAAGCGTGTTCTGGGTCACCGGCTCACTGAAGTCGGCCCCGGGAGGGCTGACTGCGCCCACCACTGTTATCGAGCCCTTCCTTTGCGGTGAGCCCAGACACTCCACCATCCCTGCCCGCTCATAAAAGCTGGCCAGGCGGGAACCCAGGTATGGCGGGAAGCCTTCCTCGCCGGGCATCTCCTCCAGCCGGCCGCCTAATTCTCGCATGGCCTCGGCCCAGCGCGATGTCGAATCGGCCACCAGAAGGATGTCATATCCCATATCCCTGAAGTATTCGGCGAGGGTAATGCCGATAAAGACGCTCACCTCGCGAGCGATAACCGGCATATTGGAGGTGTTGGCGATGAAGACCTCCTTTTCCATGAGCAAGCGGCCGGTCTTCGGTTCCCGGAGCTTGGTGAAACTGTGGAGCACATCGGCCATCTCGTTGCCACGCTCCCCGCAGCCGACATAGATATTGATATCGGTTTGCGCCCATCTGACCAACTGCTGCAAGGCAACGGTTTTGCCCGTACCAAATCCTCCTGGCACACAGGCCTTGCCACCCAGAGCCAGAGGGAACATATAATCCATGATCCGCATGCCGGTGACGAGGAGCCCGGAGGGATCGAACCTGTTCTTGTACGGTCGGGGCTTTCTCACCGGCCACTCTTGTTTGAGGGTAAGCTCCTTTTGCACCCCGTCCTGCTCGACCCAGGCGATCGGCTCCTCGATGGTGTATTCCCCTTCTCCAACGATTCTCTTTAGTGTACCCCTGGTTCCGGGAGGAACCATTATACGGTGTTCCACCAGTTCGGTCTCGGGAACGACGCCTATAATGTGGCCTTCATCGAGAGTGTCGCCAACCTTGACCCGGGGTGTGAAATGCCACTTCTTGTCCCTGGGGAGGGCAAATGCCTTGGCGCCACGTTTGAGGAACAGTTCACCACCGCTCATCAAACTGGTCAGCGATTTCTGCAAACCATCGTAGATGGAGGCCATAATCCCGGGACCCAGCTCGGCGGTCAGGATCTTGCCCGTTCCCTCAATTCGCTCGCCCACCCGTAATCCCAGGGTATCCTCGTGGGCCTGGATGGTTGCCCGGTCTCCGTCAAGCCCGATGACCTCACCGATGAGCTCTTCCTCGCCAATGTGGACCACCTCATAGACCTGCGAACCTCTCATACCCTCGGCGATGACTACCGGACCGGAAATTCTCCATATCTTACCCATACTCTTAGCCCCCTACTTACGCAACTTCTCTTTAGATTTCCACATCGAACCCGATGAAGTGTTTGATGTATGCCTTATACAGCGCCCCGATGTCTTCGTGCTTGGTTCCGTACTTGGACGGCACTTCGACGATCACCGGGGTCATACTTTTCTCACCTCTGACACCGGCGATTAAATCCTCGGCATGCTCGGCATACTCCTCCAGAATAATGATTACGCCGATCTCCGGATCTCTTACCAGTTCGGTCAGGCCTCTTCTAACGTCGGTACGAACATCGCTATGTCCTTCCATAAGACAATAACGGCTAATGCCGGCGAGCCTCATTCCGTTTACCAGGTCCTCATCCCCGACAACGGCGATGGTCAGGTGTTGGAGGCGCGTCATGATGGCCCCACCAGAAGGTTCTTGGCCCCGTCCAGTGATATGTTATCGAGGAGGGATTTGGCAACCAGTCTCAAATTCCGCAACTCCATCTCCTTGAGAATCAGGTACCACGATATCAGCAAAGATGACATCATTACCCTCGGCACGAGGGTATCCCTGAGCAACTGAAATCTGTGCTTATCTATGACCTCTTCGATAGCCGTAAGGCTATGTGTCTTTTCATAGTTCACCACAACCTCTTGTCCCACCTGATAGTAGAAGGTATCCTCCAGCCTGCTCGGAATATCCGGCAGCTTGAGTGAAAGCAACTCGCTGATGACTTCAGCAGAGAGCATGCAGCCACCGCTGAGGGTGTATTCCATTACCTCGTGACCTGATCCCCTCGCTACGGATCTTAAGACCATCTGCAGGTTCAGCAGGTCAATTATGAAACCAAGGGCACTGCTCAACACATGTCCTTCTCTCAAGTCGCCGGCCGCAGCTAACATATCTTGATAGTAGGCGCCGTCGAGCCGGGATTCGAGAGTGAGCCTCGACTTGACGTCTACGGTCTCTGCCAGGCTCAACACATCGGCGTATCTTTCCAACCCACACCTTCTCAATATCTCGATGAGGCTCTCGATCTCTTCAACGTTGGAGAGTTCGTCGAGTAACCCGCGACTGCAGATAACCCCCACCGGCACCATGCGAGCCTTTTTTTGTGCAGCAATGCCCTGGAGGGCGGCTTTGACATTCAGCACGTCGTACTTCACGAGGTGCTTCTTGAGCATTGAGCGCATCTCATCGGGGAGGATGCGCAGCCCGTCAAGATGCTCTGCGTGCCCCTGAAGATACCCCCATAGCGAGACATCGAAGTCGTCGAATTCGTTGATGGTCTGCTGCCTCAGATAGCTCCCGATGTCCGTATCCTGGATGAGCTCCAGCGCCTCGGGCAAATTGGATGCCCTCAACATCCCTTCCAGGTGTTCGGAAGTTACCACTCTGGCTTCTCCAGCCTTCAGGTATGCTGTGGCAAAGGCGTATCTGGGATCAGCCAACATAGAATATCCCCTCTCCGCTAGAAAAGCTGTTTACTTACCTGCGGCAGAATCTTCGGCAGCAGGATCTCAAGCCTGGTCTCGTAGGAGTTATCAATCCTCATCTTCCCTTCAATATCCTCGGCGATAACCCCTCCGAGCAAATCGGCCTCTCTGATCCCCGTCACCATGCCCGAAAGTTCTCCGTCCCCGCTGACGATCCTCTCCACGATGCCCTTATCTTTCGGTGCCACATATATCTGTGATTTGTCGGTCTCCAGACCATTGGTGGCCTCCCTCAGCAATGCCCCGAGCGCCGCCTCATTGCTTGTGGTTCGTGAAAGAGCGTCCTTCACCCTGCGGGTTATTTCATCGATGACCTCAGACTTGGCTTTCAGCAACTCCTGCCGTGCTCTGATCAAGCCTTGAGCCAGGATTCGAGCAGCCTCGACCTCCGCTTCGGCTCTCAGCTTGCGCCGCTCGTCCTCAAGTCTGACCTCGAGCAGCCTGCGGGCCTTCTCCACCTCTTCTCCGGCTTTCTCCTCGGCCTCAGCAATGATACCCCGGGCCTCCTCCTGCACCTTGCTTAAGATGGCCTCGTTGATCTTCTCCATTCCTGTAATCATTCGACACCTCTAGAAAACACCCATCATAACCCAGGCCACTATGGTGAACACCATCCCAAATAATCCGAGGAGCTCTACGTACACCGCCATCACTATGGCATTGGTGAGTATTCGCCCTTTCGTCTTGGGGAGCAGAGATATTCCTGAGGCACAAACCGATCCCTGGTATTTTGCGGAGAACCATTCCGCCAGGGCGGCGATGAGACCGACCCCTAAGGCCGCAAAACCTAAGCCGGTTTCAGGCATCTCCGCAATTCCTGGCGCCACCACTGTCAGGGTGAGTATCAGGATTATCAGCCCGTAGAAACTCTGGGTCATTGGCAGGGCTGCCAGCATTAGCACATTCCTAAACTCCTTCGGCTCATCGGCCAGGACGGCCACCCCGGCTGATGCCGCCTGGGCAATTCCAATGGATGAGCCTACCAAACCCCCCGCCAGTGCTATCGCACCACCCACAATCGCCAAGGATTCTGGATCTATCATTTTAACCGCTCCTTTCTAAAAACTATCTACCCCACAACGATGAATGTGCGTGGTTTCAGACAAAACGGCTCATATTGCCTTCCTCCCCCTTCATAGAACTTGAACATAAATTCCACGAAGCACAACCTCAGCGAGTGGATGAATGCCCCCAGTCCACTCAGAGCCAGGTTGAGCGAGTGCCCGAAGAGTAGAACAATTATCGTTGCAATGCCGCCAATGGCAACGCCCAGAAGACCCGGCAACATACCGGAGAGAGCACCATAGATCATTTCTCCCAGCATGTTGAATGAGTATGCCAGATAGAAGGTAGCCAGACCCACACCGGCCAACCGTGCATAGGACATGATGTCACCCAGTATTCCCGTTACATCAAGAAGCCAAAAGATGGCCCCCAAGCCCTTCATTTGCACAAAGGCAGCAACCACAATCATCACAAATCCCACAGCAGCAAGGTATCCGAATATGGTGTATACCCCCTCACCCACGGGAACAACCCTAAAATCCATCATGCCGTAAAGGAGAAAGGGTATCCCAAAAATGATGACAGATAAACTGCCCGCTCGACTTAGCATTATCCCTTTACTCCGCTCCCTTGCTCCCCTGATAAAGCCGAGCAGGTGAGCAAGGATTATATGAATAATACCTATTACCAGCGCACCCACTATGAAATAAACGGGATTCGTGATCACCTCTCTGAACGGTCCCACAAGTGCCCAGTCCCCCTCGTAAATCCCAAGGAACCGCCAAGTAAAATCCCCCAGAGCGGTCCCACTCAGCAGGCCTACGATAAGGGCGATCACGCTGCTGGTATAGATTAAGCGCTGGAATAATTTGAAGTTATCGGATTCCGGATCGTCGGTGAAAAAAGGCAGAACAAACCTCGCCGCCAGTATGAGTCCCAGTCCGTAGATCACGTCCCCGAGCATAAGCCCAAAGAAGATGGCAAAGGTGTAGGCAATAATCGGGGTAGGGTCCCATTCTCTGTATCCAGGAACACCAAAGAGCTTTACAACCACCTCAAAAGGACGAAGCGGACCGAGGTTATTGAATTTCGCTGGGGGCTCCTCTGATTCGGTCGCTGCGCGCACGTCGACGAATACGATATCAATCGCCTCCTTGAGGTGCAGCATCGCCGACTCAACGTTGGCTTCAGGAATCCAGCCCTCGACCATAGTGACATACTTTGCCTCCGAGGCCTTCTCCAGAATGGCAAGTCGCTCACTCTCCGCAGACAGCACCTCTTTCAGCAAAACGACCTCTGCCAGATGCTCCCTGGTCTTGGACTGAAGCTCTCGCGTGACCGTCGTTAGTTGCTCCTCGAGTCCCTGGATCCTGCTCTCAATTATCACGAGGAAGTGTTTCAGTGTGAGGTCTTCGGGGGCTATTTCAAACATTCGGCAGCCCAGGTCATTGGCGGCATCTTCAATGACCTTCTTTCCCTCGACCCGGGCAATAACATATACGACTGCCTCATTCTCTGTAGTGGCGACTACGGTGTGAAGGGTATGGGGCCGAATCCGATCGAGGAATGATCGGTGAAGCTCGAGTGGCATCACAAATATCATGGAGAAGAGGTAATTGCCGGAGAAGGATAAGTCAGCCAGGCTCAGGTCGATTTCCTCGGACGCTTCGCTAAGTGGCCGAAGGTAGCGATTATCCTCCCTCAGCCTCTTGATTTCCCGGTCCAGCCCAGCAGCTTTCTTGTAGAGGTCGGTTAGAGTGGCGTAGAGCGATCTGGTGTCGCTCTCGATTTCGTCAAACGGCCGGAGATACTTGGTGGTGAGGTCTTCCTTCAGGAAGACTTTCTCTTTCTCGGGGATATAGGATAGGATTTCATTGATGTATTTCAGCGACTCGCTAACCCTGTTCCGCGCTCCCTCGACAGCCGCCCTCTCAACCGGCTTCAGTTCCTCGCTCTGCTCAACGTGGAGGACGCCCTCTTCGTGTAAGGTCTTAAGAGCCGCGTCGGAGCGGTCTCTTGTGGTTACTACCCTCATCCTCGCCATCGGCTCCGGCGTGTTGAGTAACAGCGGTAGGTTCACGCCTTCTCCCCGGCTACGATACTGGCTATCTCCTTGACAATCCCATCTATCCTGGTAGTAGCATTTGCTCTTATCCTGGAAGCCTCCTCATCATACTCCCTTGCCCTTCTCTCCGCTTCTGCCCTGGCCCTCTGCTTAATGGCCTCGGATTCCTCCTGAATCTGACTCATATCGCCTCTCGATGAAAGGATTTGAGATGCTTCTTCTCGGGACTTGAGGAGGACTTCCCTGGCTTTGCCTCGGGCTGCGGCGAGCACTCTCTCAGCCTCAGCCTCGAGTGTCTCTACAGTCCCGGTTATTTTCTCATCAGTCATACCAATACCCCTAGATATGATAGCGCAGACGGGATTATTTGTCAACTTGGGTGGCCGCCCCATAGCTTGACGTCAGTGCCCACTAAATGCTAGACTTTCTCGTAAGAAGAGATGAGCTAATTGCATAAGGAGGAACCAGAGATGGCAGAAGTGGAAGTCGGGATTGTCAGTACCTTTTTTGCCAGGCCGGTAGTCGCAGGGATCGATCTGACAGCGCCTATCAAGGTAGGGGATAAGCTCCATATCGAGGGGCACACCACCGATCTTGAGCTCGTGGTCGAGTCCATGCAGATTCATAACGCAGATGTGCAGGAAGGGAAAGCGGGGGATTCCATTGGTATCAAAGTGCCGGATCGAGTCAGGCGCGGCGATAAGGTCTACAAAGTCACCGATTAGCCGTGAGAGGCCGTTGGATTCTCGTAGCCTACTCAGAGCGATTTGAGCAGGTTAGCCATCTCTATGGCATTCATTGCGGCATTGAAGCCCGCATTCCCCATCTTTGTCCCTGCCCGCTCAATGGCCTGGTCCAGGGTATCGGCGGTGATGATTCCGAAGATCAGCGGTATTCCCACGTCCAGTCCTACGCTGGCGATACCCCTGCTCACCTCGGCAGCGATGTAGTCGAAGTGCGGTGTTCCCCCACGAATCACCGTGCCCAAACAAACAACCGCGTCGTACCTCCCCGTCTCGGCCATCTTCTTGGCCACCAGGGGAATCTCAAAGGAGCCCGGGGTCCAGGCGAGCTCGATGTCATCTTCCCTGACTCCGTGACGGGAAAGGGCATCCTGGGCCCCCTCCAGGAGTTTAGAGGTGATGAATTCATTGAATCGGGAAACAACGAGACCAAACCTTAAGCCCTCTCCTAGCAGCATGCCTTCGTATCGTTTACCCAAAACTCCCTCCTTGTGTGATGGCTTTCTAACCTTGAACCGTGAACCCCGGAACCTGGAACTTGAGTAGTCACCATGTGTTTCTTAACCGACATTGATCAGGTGCCCCAGCTTCTCCCGCTTGGTTTCCAGATAATGCACGTTCTCAGGGGTCGCCGGGGCCATAATAGGCAGGGTCTCAACTACCCGCAAACCGTAGCCGTCCAGGCCGATAACCTTCTTGGGGTTGTTAGTGAGTAGCCTCATGTTGCGCACCCCGAGGTCAACCAGAATCTGAGCGCCGATGCCATACTCTCGAAGGTCCGGCGGGAAGCCCAGCTCCTCGTTAGCCTCCACGGTATCCATCCCCTCATCTTGAAGGGCGTAGGCTTTAATCTTGTTGTGCAATCCGATGCCCCGACCTTCCTGGCGCATATAGAGGAAAACTCCCCTCCCCTCACTCGCGATAGCCTCCATGGCCATAGGGATTTGCTCGCCGCAGTCGCAACGAAGGCTGCCGAAGACATCGCCGGTAAGGCACTCGCTGTGCACCCGGACTAATATCGGTTCATCTCCGTCAACTTCACCCTTGACCAGGGCAACGTGCTCATCAGAGTCGATAACGCTATTATAAGCAATGGCAGTGAATTCACCATACGCCGTAGGCAGCCTGGCCTCTGCTACCCGTTTTACCAACGTGTCGTGCCGCCGTCGGTAAGCAATCAGTTGAGCTACACTCACAATCTTAAGACCATACTCGGCGGCCAATCTTTCCAGATCCGGCAGGCGGGCCATGGTGCCATCATCATTCATTACTTCGCATATCACCGCCGCGGGATAGAGGCCGGCCAGCCTGGCGAGGTCGACCGCTGCCTCGGTGTGGCCCGCACGCACCAGAACGCCACCCTCCCTGGCGCGCAGTGGAAACATGTGACCAGGACACACGACGTCGTCGGGCCTGGTGGTGGGGTCGATGAGCACTTTCACCGTGGTCGCCCGATCGCGGGCTGAAATGCCGGTGGTCACCTTGTGCCGTGCCTCAACGGATACGGTGAAGGCGCTATCAAATGGTGCGGTGTTCTCCCGAACCATCAACGGTATCCTGAGTTCATCGAGCCTCTTACCGTTCATCGGCACGCAGATCAACCCTCGGGCATGTTTAGCCATAAAATTGATCGCCTCCGGCGTGACTTTCTCCGCGGCGACAATAATGTCTCCCTCGTTCTCCCGCCCTTCATCATCAACCACGATGACGAATTTCCCAGATTTCAGGTCCTCAATTGCCTCCCTGATGGTAGCCAGTGCCATGTCATGAGCCTCCTAAATTAGCCATCAGCACTTAAAACTTCCAATAATAGTTTATTATGCAGCATCAAGGAAGTCAATGGTGCTGTTGCAGCATAGCTACATGAAGCCGTGCTCCGCCAGAAATTCGGGGGTGATTTCCGGCCTGTCTCGGCCTGCCAACCGTTCCACATACTTGGCGATGATGTCAACTTCCAGGTTCACCGGATCGCCCAGCCGTTTGCCTCCTAGCGTGGTATTTTGCCGGGTAAAGGTCACCAGTGAGACGCTGAAAGAAGTAGCATCTCGCTCGATAATGGTGAGGCTGACGCCGTCCACGGCGATGAACCCCTTTTCGACCAGATAGTGCATTACCTCCGATGAAGCGGAGATCTTCATTAGAACCGACTCGCCCTCGGGTGTCGTCGAAAGAATCCTTCCTGTGCCATCAACATGGCCCTGGACGAGATGTCCGCCGAGGCGACCACCCACTGCCAGGGCCCTCTCCAGATTGACTGTCTCGCCGAGGTGCAAGTTCGCTAAATTGGTGCGACGCAGGGTCTCCGGCATGACCTCGACGGAGAAAGCTCCATCCCCCACAGCGATCACGGTAAGGCAAGCCCCATTAACCGCAATGCTATCTCCCGGCTCGGTGCCATCCAATGCCTTTTGAGCGGCGACAGTAAGCTGACCCTTTCCCACAGCCCTGATTCTACCTAATTCCTCAACGATTCCGGTGAACATGGCATCACCTGGTATATCCGCTAACCATTATATCATCCCCGAGCCGCTCTATCCTAATCTGCTTCAATCGTAGAGCCTCCGCCATTGATGTCACGCCCTCACCAGCCACTGCGGTAATCGCCTCTCTGCCCCCGACAATAATCGGGGCGATGAAAACCAGGACCTTATCCACGAGTCCAAGATCGAATAATGAGCCCAGGAGCAGGCCTCCACCCTCCACCAGCACGCTGGTGATGTCTCTTTTCCCAAGTGCCTTAAGCAGCTTGTCGAGATCGACCAGTCCATCCCTGGGTGGGAGCGTCAATACCTCGGCGCCCATATCGGCATATTGATTCGCCCGGATCAGCTCTATCGCCGTCGTGGTGGCTATCAGCGCTCTGCCCGGGGGTTGAAGCGCCCTGGCCGCGGGGGGAGTCTGGCCGTGACTATCAACGATCACTCTGAGTGGATGTCTCTCTCCTTCCGTGGTCCTTGCTGTCAGTTGAGGATTGTCCCTTAGCACCGTGTTGAGGCCGACCATAATGGCATCGGTAATCCAACGAACCTGATGAACGTATTCCCTCGACCAATCGTTGCTGATCCACTGGGAGTCGAAGCTCCTGGTTGCTGTCTTCCCATCAAGGCTCATGGCGAACTTGGTGGTGACGAATGGGACGCCCGTGGTGATGAATTTGGTGTAGGATTCGTTGATCTCTTGCGCCTCGGCTTCATATTCGCCGAGATAGGTCTTGATCCGGCCGGCCTCCAGTTGCTCTCTCCCCTTGCCCGATACCAGAGGATTTGGATCCAGCATCGCCAGGTGGACTTCCTGGATACCACTGGTGATGATTGCCTGGGTACACGGCGGGGTGCGCCCGTAGTGACAACATGGTTCGAGGGTGACGTACATTATCGCCTCTCTGGCCGCCTCTCCGGCTTGCGTCAAGGCGACTATCTCGGCATGATGGCCTCCCGGGGGCTGGGTATAGCCTTCGCCAACTATCCTCCCGTTGTTCACCACCACCGCTCCCACGGCCGGGTTAGGACTGACGTTCCCCAGAGCTTTCTTTGCCAGGGAGAGGGCGTGCTGCATGTAGTCGGTAGTCATTGTTGATTCCCCTCGAAATTACAGTGGTACCTGCTGGCGGTGGGTCCCGTTTGTCCCTGGTATTTGCTGCCTAGTTTCGACGAGCCGTAAAGGTTTTCCGCAGGGGAAGTGAGTCTCAAGAAAGAAATCTGCCCGATCTTCATGCCGTAGTAGAGAGTGACGGGGAATTTAGCCAGGTTTGATACATGTAAGGTCAGACGTCCTCGCCAGCCGGGGTCGACATAGCCGGCGGTGGAATGCACCAGGAGACCGATCCTGGCGAGAGAGCTTTTGCCTTCCAGTCGGGCCACGATGTCATCGGGTAGGCCGATCAACTCGAGCGTGCTCACCAATACGAATCCGCCGGCCTCAAGCAGGAAAGGCTCATCCTCCTCAAGTTCTACCAGCTGATTGAGGTCATCGAGGCCCTGTCTCAGATCAATATAGGATTCGTGCCGCTTCGTTCTGCAGACGAGAAGCCCTTTATCGAGGCGAACATCCACGCTTGCCGGCTGGATGCAGCTCGGGTCGAGGGGATCGATGATCAGCCGTCCCCGGGCAATCTCCGCTTTTATAGTTCGGTCGCTGAGAATCATCCTTATTTTCGCTGAAGTGAATACAAGTGCCCCGCCTGCATTCTACCACCACTTGCCGCAGTATGCAACCTTTGCAATGGGCACGGCGTTGGAACTTGCCAACCTCCAGCAGGTCGGCTATAATGGATAGCGTGTGGCGATGGGGAATCGTCTAGCGGTAGGACGGTGGACTCTGGATCCACAAGGCCAGGTTCGAATCCTGGTTCCCCAGCCAGACGGCGCATTCGTCTAGGGGTTCAGGACGCCGCCCTCTCAAGGCGGAGATCGGGGGTTCGAATCCCCCATGCGCCACTTGAAGCCCTGGTGAAGGGTCAGAGCTTGTGGTGAAGGGTGAAGGGGTGAAGGGTGAAGGGTGAAGGGTCAGAGCTTGTATTTTGACATTTGTCTGTTCTGTTCCACCTTTTTCATAATGTGACTGATGGTCGACTAGTGGAGACCGACAACGGCCTCAACTTGATTCAAGGTGTATCCGTACCGTCTGATGGCCTCATGGATATTCACGTTTTGCTTCTCCTTGTCTCCTCCTGTATCCTTGAACAGCGAGGCAAGATCTCTAGGGGGACTCTCCCCCTGAAACCCCCTAAGAAGCGGTCGTGCCCAGGATTCTTGAAGGGGCTTCGCCCCTTTATGAGGCACAGGAATTATTGAAATTCCATGCCTCAAGGTTAGGCGTGGCTGCAAAGCGTTCAGTCTTCGGAATCGCCTGTTTAGCGTTTTCTCGTGCTGTGAGGTGATACACCGCACCTTCGTACTCCAAGCGCAACGGTCTAGCCATATGATCATTATGCTTTGCTAAACAGCAAAAGACACTGACCCCTGTGAGCTGACCCCTGTGAGCTGACCCCTGTGAGGACCCCTGTGAGCCTGTGAGCCGCTGCTCATATCCCACAAGCTGAAGGTACGTATCCCTGGAGTATCGATGATAAATCCTCCGCCGCGCAATCTGTGCATCAGAGAACTCGTCGTGGTATGTCTCCCCTTGTTTGTAGCATCGCTTACGGGCCCTGTCTTTACAATCGACTCGCCGAGAAGCAGGTTGAGCAGGGATGACTTTCCGGTTCCGGACATTCCCACCAGGATGCTGACTTTCCCGCAAAGCCTCGCCTCGAGTTCCTCTATCCCCGCCTCGGACGCTACGCTAACAAGCAAAGCTTCATATCCTTGTTTTTCATACTTCTTGAGCGCGCTACGCATTGCCTCTTTCTCTGCATCAGTCAGGAGATCGATCTTATTTATTACAATCAACGGAGATATGCTTTCACGCCCCGCCGTCACCAGCATCCTGTTGATCATCCCCCAGTTGGTTTCCGGTGATTTACACGACATGAATATCACTATCGTATCGAGGTTTGCGCCAAGCACTTGCTCAACATGCTCGTTACCAGAAGAACCTCGAGAGAATTTATTCCTTCTCGGCAGGATGGATACTATCTGACCGTCGCAATCCGACAGGGTCGGGATCAATCTGAAGTGCACTAGATCCCCAATGACGCAAGGAGGCAGTTTCGGCGACAGGATGCACTTAAGCTTCTTGTTGTCGGATAGTACGGTATAGAATTCACGGTCTATCCTGATTACCCATCCACCCGGCTGGACATCCACATCCATCTCGGAATCCTCTTCAGGCAGCTTGCTTTTATACTTGAGTTTTTTCTGCGCTCTCTCCTTCTGAGCGAGTTCCCTGTTGCGTCTGTCTATATTTTCAAGTTTTCTTTGTCGGCATACGCGATTAGCGCGCTCCTGTCTTATTATTGACTCTTCCGATGATCGCATCCAGTTTACTCCTTTAAGTCGCTTCCCTTGACGCCAAGCTCTTTGCGTATGAGGCATTTCATGAACGGAACTTCTATCATTCCATGGAAAGTCCCGCTTTGATGCCGATCCGCTAAATATCGTTCGACGTCCTTCTCGAAAGCGCTTTCAGAGCATCCTTCGCGTATCCTCTTCCCCTCTGTTCCCCCAAAGCAAACCGCAGCCACGCAAAGCGCTTCGTCCCATCTATCCAATTAATGCGAACATAACCAATCGCTTGATCGGTTTCCTTAACTACGATAATAAAGCACAATTCTTTCTCGGACTCTACTGCCCCCTCACATCGTTCTCCTGGTTTGCCAGGGTTACCTGGGCCTCACGCCCTACGGCCATTCGCCGCACCAGGGGATCACCCTTCCATTTCACGATGAGTGGGACATCCTCCATTTGGACTGTCCGCAGATAAACCTTGTGACCTTCACAAAGGATTGCCGTCATAATCTCTCCTTTAGCTAAACCTTGGCGGTGTTGATCTCGCCACGATCGCGAGAGTGAAGCTCCCCGCCCAAAGGGCGGGGCATCTCAGCGGAAGGACCATTATAGGGGGCTGGCTGCCCCCTATAACCCCCGCTAAGCGGATGCCATTCATCCCCGTTCAAAGAACGGGGCATTCTGGCATAATTTCGTAAAAGGTCGGCCTGAGAAGGCTGTTTAGTCTTCCTGCCTGACTCCTTTGTAGTAGATCGTCGCCGGGCAGCCGGGGCAGCGCTCGAAGCTCGGACACTCTTTGCAGTCCGTGCCACAGGGCGCTACGTCGAGTTTCTCTTGGGGCAGCCTGAGCTTGAATTTCTCTGGATATGTGACCTTAGCTTCATCCGTTGTGAGAAGGGTAGCACTCTTGAGTCCCAACGTCTCCTCTGGTTTCTCTCGGATGCCATCCATCCACCACCAATGCTTCTCGGGGATGAAGCATGCCCACACCAACTTATCCGCAAAGGCCCCGATGAACGCCGTGTAGGGGCAATCCTTGAACCTCTTGGCCTTCTGCTCAGCTTTCTCCGCCGAACCGGTCTCCCCTATGAGAAGCCCGCACACTGTCTTTTCTTTAATCTTTGCCCCCTATCACTGTCCCCATCTCTCGTTTCTCACGGCCCACATAAGGCGCCGCTCTATTACTGAAGTTGGCCATCGATTCTAAGCCTTTCGCGCCAGGATAATTATTTCCCCGGCATCGGAATCGAAGCTCTCCTGGTTGTGGTTTTTCCAGATATTCAGAACCTCGAATCGACAGTACTTTAGCAGGAGTTGCAGCTCTCTTGGGAATAGAAATGTGGATGTGGTTTTCGTCCTGGCTGTTCGGACTAATTCCCCTTCGCTGTACTCTTCCAGGACAATCTTGGCGTGCTCCAATTGCTGGATGAAATCGTAATGAGGGGTGAACTTGTCGATTATCTTGTTCCCATTGGCTGGATTTACGAATTCGTAAACGGCCTGTTTCCCATTAGACTCCATGAACCCCTGAATGTTCGGTGTACAGTTGTCAATGATCAAGATGCCCTCCGCCGACAGGTGGTCATACACTTTGCACAAGGCTTTAACCTGGTGTTCCTGGGATATCAAAAGATTGAACGTGTTGCAGGCAAAAAATGCCAGTGCGAAAATCTGGTTGAGTTGAAAATCAACCATATCTCCATGAACCAACGTTATTCGGGCCTTTGTCTGCTCGTCATAGACGTTCATTTTTGTTCTGCATATCGCCAGCATTTGGTCACTGGAATCCAACCCGACGATTGCGGTCCCGCTTTCTGCTATCGGCAACAAAAGCCGGCCGGTTCCGCAGCCCAACTCCAGCACCAGAGGTCCATATCTTCTTGCCATCTCTACAAAGAAGGGGATGTCCTGCTTGTAGGAGAAGTGTAGAATGTCGTAAAACTCTGCAAAGAATCCCTCGAACGCCGAGCGGCATACTTCTTCCTTCATTCGAGTTCCCTCCAGTCCCAAACATGCTTATCGAGGACAATCATCGGAGCGTGCTCCAGTCGCCTTCGGCAACACTGTCAAAGGGCTGGGTCCAACGAAGCGGTTTGCCGCGCAGGGGACAACCTGCTCTGCCTTCCTGCTCCGGCTCACAACTGCTCACGATAACTTCGACCTTATCACCTGCTCCAAAGAGCAATTCTTCAGCTTACCGTTTCTTCTAGGGCCTGCGCGTCTGATTTACATTACGATTGTACATTTGAAAAACATTCTAGGCAACAAAAAGCCATTTTATTGCCCTGACCAATTCGGCGGTGCCTGGCCTCTTCTCTCAAAAAGTACTTGATGCCTATCGCAAACAATGCGCAGCCAATGTTATTATCCCTGCGCGAAACATAGACGTTGTGTAACTATTTAGGCTCAAGGTTCCCTAGTTCACGGTTCAAGGTTAGAAAATTAGGTGGATTCCTGCCTTCGCAGGAATGACATAAAGAACCTCTGTGTGATCTTAGTGTACTCTGTGGCTAACTTGTTGCAAATTTTCTTTCCATTTCGCGCAAAACTTTGGGTTTTGCAGACCAAAAGCCTTCAGTCTTCAGCCTATCTGCCTGACCAGTTACCATCAGACAAATGCAATGCGTGGACGTCTGTTTCGGTAGTAATCCCCTTTATGTCGCCGAAGTAAGTAATCGAGATGAACTTCCTCATGGCTGATATCCCTGAGGTCTATATGATTGGGTATTCATTCCTGGTTAAATGACCTTTGAGGTTACGCCCACTGCGGCGATTGAACCATATTCACTTCTTCAGCAATCATCTTGCCCAATCACAGCATTCCTTGTCGAGAAACCTGTTCATATCACTAATATCATCTTCGTTCCTAGCGCTCTCCGTCCATTGAGTCAATAAGTCTCCAAAGCATTCTTCAGGTATATCTGTTGCCCAATCTTTAAACTCCGACTCCGACTCTTTTACATGTCGATAAATTCCCTTTAAAACGCCCATACAACACAACTTGGCTTCTTTTGTCATTCCCAGTTCCAAATATCTGCGAACCTCCTCATTGTAAGGCTCCAACTCTTGTTCTATCATTTCCAGTGCCACATCTTCTGTTGATGAATAGCCATACCTGCTAGAGCCGGAACGGTCCCATAATTCCTCAACCTCTATCCCGTCTAAAGCTGAATACACGTCTTCACAGATGTCTTCCAGGTCTACCTCTTTAAGCAGTTGTTCCGCTTCCGCCTCAATCTGTTGTGCTATATCTGAATCCTTCTCCGCTAAACGCTTTAATATCGCTAAAGCCTGTTCGGGAGAGACCTTGTTTAGTATTTTGTCCTTCATCTTTAGTCCTCCGAATGGCGCCGGTCACAATTCCTTTACTATTATAGCTGAGGCCGTCCGCTCTTATCAAGCGAGATGGTAATTACTCGGGTTGGCAGGTTCACGGTTCACGGTTTACGCCTCGGGCTTGTCTGCTGGCTAGCGTGTAGGGGGTAGTTACGTAGCGTGTAGCCTCCCGCTGCCCTACGCGCTACATGCTATGCGCTACACGCTAATTCGGAACCCTGGAACTTTGAACCTGATAGGACGCGTATAGCAAATCGGTGACAGTTGTGCTAAACTATTGTATACACTATGATGGAGCATCGAGCAGGTTGAGAGGAATCAATGACTGAGCCGGAAACGACACAATCTGAAGCAATACAGAGATGGCAATCCAAGGTCTCCTCTGATATAGAACACTGGGAGAGAATACGAAGCAAGGAGGTCATTAGTGGATACACGGGAACTCATGGAGAGGACACAGGCACTGAACATGTTCTGGGAGAGAGAGGTGAAGAAGCTCCTCAGTCTGAAGCCATCGGCAGTGGTATCAAAGGAGGAAGTGGTAAGTCTCGCCGAGGCGCTGGGAGCCGCAAGAGGGGGAGTGAGCCAACTTGATATCAATGACCTGTGGAGAAGCTGGACCGAGAACTATGCCGGCCTGGTCGAGCTTTCAACCAAAGCGACCAAGGAGTATTCAGCTAACGAGTTGGCGCAAATCTACGGGGTTACGGATCCCATTCGCCGTGAATAACAAGCAACACTGCGAGGCTACAAGGCTGTTGCTGGGAACAAAGCCACATCCGGGGTTGCATGCGTTCATGGATGAGTATGCCTGGGAGCTTGGCCGAGGGCATAGGCTGCTGCGTCATAATCTTGAGACTGTTGACTACGCACGGAGATTGTATGGCGAGGAAGGCGGCATGGAAGCGGTGTTTCACATTGCGTGCGATATGGGCCTGGTGACCCCGGAGGACACGCAGTGGGCTAAGCCAATAGCGAAGCCAAAAAGCAAGCCAGCGAAAAAATGAGAAGGCCCCTTGATCAAAGGGTGACGATCGTTTCTCCATCCTGTCTTTCATCTCCGTCTGCAAAATAGACCAAACTATGACCGGCATTGATCTTCATCGCCACCCGTGTATTCAGGGGGTAGCACTGGTTGTGGTGTTGGAGGCACTGTACCGTGGCTCCGGATGGCAACCTCACCCTGTACAGGTAGTGCATCCCATGGAAGACTCGATCCACGATCACCCCCACGCCGTCCGCTGCCGGTCGTATATCTATGAAGTCCGGACGCACCATCACCGTGACGGTGCTTGCCCCGACCACCCCGTTGCGAAGCGGTAACCGGCCGATCTCAGTAGCGATGGCCCTGTCCTGAACTTCCCCGACAATGAAATCGGCAATGCCGACAAACTGGGCGACAAAAGGTGTAGCCGGCCGGTGGAAGATAGCTTCAGGTGTGCCGACTTGTTCCAGTCGCCCGGCGTTCATTACCCCGACGCGGTCGCCTATGAAGAACGCTTCCTCCTGGTCATGGGTGACAAAGATGACGGTGGCTCCGGCACCGGCCAGTATAGTCTTTACCTCGGCCCGTATCCGAGTCCGCAGGTCTGCATCCAGGTTGGAGAAGGGCTCATCCAGCAGGATCACCTGCGGCCCGGGGGCCAGGGCGCGCGCCAGGGCAACCCGCTGCTGCTGTCCGCCGGAAAGTTCGTGGGGGTACCTCTGTGCGATGCCCGACAGATCTACCATATGCAGCGATTCCGTTACCCTTTGTTGGAGCTCCTGCCGGCTACACCATCTTAAGCCGAAGGCGATGTTCTTAAAGACTGTCATGTGAGGAAACAGTGCATAGTCCTGAAAGACAATGCCCACCTCTCTTTTTTCCGGTGGAATCCATCTAGCTCCAGCAACGATATCCTCGCCTATGGCTATAGTTCCCAAATCAGGCTCCTCCAGCCCGGCGATCAGCCTTAGCGTGGTCGTTTTGCCGCATCCTGATGGCCCAAGCAATGAGAAAAACTCTCCCTGGTTTACTTCAAGGGTCAGATCAGCGATGGCAGTTACACCGCCAAAACACTTGGATACCTGCCGCAAGGTAACATGGGCTGTAGTAGTCTCCATCACATTGGCATGGTCTTCATGTAGGTTGAGGGCCATGTGTACCTCCTCAGTTCTTGGATTCATTTCGGTGTGGCTATCCGCATCAGCAATATCACCGGAAGAATGCCCACCGCCACGATGGTGAGTGCAGGCAGGGCGGCACCGGCCCACAGGGACTCCGCCGCCATCTGCCAGACCCAGATGGCAAGGGTGTCATAGCCGAAGGGTCGCAGCATCATGGTGATGGGCAGTTCTTTCATCACATCCACAAACTTTTTGGAAATAGCGCGCCCGTCCCCGGACCCCTCGCTCGACGAAGATGGCCACCAGGGCGAAGAGCATCAACACCCCGGCCAACTCCGTCGCCGCGCGCAGATCCATCATGCCATGCCAAACGCGGATGACACCGTCTGAGAGGGTTGGGAAGTTGAAGAAGCGCACCGTGGCAAAATCGGTCAGTGCCTCCATCAGCGCCAGGGTTACTCCAGCGGCAATCGAGGGGCGCGCCAGGGGGATGGCGAGGCGAAAGAACGACTGCAGCCGGCTGTAGCCCATGGCTCGCGCCGCCTCAAAGGTGTTGCTCGACTGCTCATGGAACGCCGCCCGCGCCAGAAGGTAGACATAGGGATAGAGGACCAGAGTCATCACCAACACCGCGCCGCCACCGGAGCGGATCTCTGGAAACCAGATAACACCGCCGAACCAGCCCCGGAGAACCGACTGCACCGGGCCGGCAAAATCGAAGGTCGCCACATAGACATAACCCATGACATAAGCCGGCACAGCCAGGGGCATGAGGAGAAGCCAATCGAACAGAGCCCGACCGGGGAAACGGTAGGCGACCGTCAGCCAGGCCAATCCGGTGCCCAGGATCAGGGTGCCCAGTCCCACGCCCAAAAGCAGCACCAAAGTGTTGCCGATCATCTCCGGCAGGATCGTGGCCCAAAGATGCTCCCAGACTGAATGTGTGGGGGTGAGTAGTGCCGAGAGCACTACTGCCACCGGCAAGATCATCAGACCAGCGATCATCAGGGGGAGGGTGGGCAGGCCACGCGTAAAGCGCTGCCGCCTGCCCGCCGCATGAATACGCTCTGTGTAAAATTGTATCTTGTTCAGAACAAATGCCCCCCACCGTGTCCCTCTCCCACGGGGGAAAAGGGACCTTCCCCTCCGTTCGAGGGAGGGGAAGGTCATATTCTATTTATAGCTGGCGCGATCGAGCAAGCGAACGGCAGCCGCCTGCAGACGTCCGTACTCCGCGATGCTAATGGGATCGCGCTGGAAGGCTCCGAAGTCAGCGACGATGGGATGTGGTGCCACCTCAGGATTCACTGGAAATTCATGGTTTCCATCGGTAAACAGCCTCTGGCCTGGCCCACTCAGCCACTCCAGGAATTTGATGGCGGCTTCCCGGTTGTGGGCGTGGGCGGTTATGCCAGCGCCGGCGACGTTGGCGTGAACGCCTCGGTCGTCCTGGTTAGCCCAGAAGACGCGGACGGGAAACCCTGGATCAGCATCCAGGAGTCGCCCCATGTAATAGTGGTTGGCAATGGCGACATCACCTCCGCCGGCGGCTAAGGTCTCCAGGATGCGGGTGTCACTGTCGATCATCACGGGCTCATTAGCCATCCAGCCTCGGACGATCTCCTCCGCCCGGGCTTCACCGTGGGCGGCGATCAGGCTGGCCACCAGAGACTGCGCGTAGACATGGGTAGCCGGTCGCATAATCAAACGTCCGTGCCACTTAGGGTCAGCCAGCGCCGCATAGGTAGAAAGCTCTGCGGGATCGACGCGGTCGGGATGGTACATGATGGTCTGCACCCGCATGGTCAGGCCGAACCAGCGGTTCTGGGGATCTCTCTGAGCAGCGGGGATATTGCGTTCCAACACCTGACTCTCTATAGGCTGGAAGAGACCCTCTTGGGCTGCCAGCCAGAGATTGCCGGCATCGACTGCGATGTAAACATCGGCGGGCGTGTGGCGCCCCTCGGCCTTCAGGCGTTCGCGTAGCTCAGCAGTTTTTCCAAAGGTAAACCGCACCTCGATACCGGTCTCTTCCGTGAACCGGGCAAACACGGGTTCCATATGCCCATAGTGTCGGCCGGAGTAGACATTGACCAGCTCCTTCTCCACCGGCACCTCTTCCACCACCGCGGGTGTGCAGGCAATGGCCGGCCCGAGCGTGAGCAACAGCACTATGGCAATCCCTGCGACCAGCACGCGTAATCGACGTCTCAGATACTTGCTAGACATTGGTTACTATTCTCCTTTCTTACTTAAGTTTTGTCTTCTTTCAGCTATTCAGATACGATAGATTGCTTACATCTGCATCGCCTCCCTCCTCTGGAGCTATCTAGTTTCGGCTCAGACCCAGGATAATATCCCACCGCAGCACCCTCTTAGCAGGCTTCAGCCGAAGCTCGAACGGTGGTCTTCACCTCCATTATTGCTCCATGATTAAGCGCCAGCCCCTCAAGGCAGATTCAAATACAGCGTCGGTCATCGAGTGAGCCTGCCAAAAGACACATGCCTCGTATTTGCAATAAGGACGACAAAAAAAGCTAGCCCTTCTCCCTCCCCCATACCGGGGCAGAACATGAGAGCCATTGCTCCAAACCGCCGCCTCGTTGACAAGCAGAGAGCATGTTGAGTGACCTCAATCCTCACCTAACCCTTTAAGGCATTCTCTCCGGATGGTGATCGAACCCACGAAGATAATGCAACTGGTTGGCATAACTAATAACAACACACGTCGCGCTTCCTGTCAAGTGTTTGGGGGAAACCGGGTGTTTTGAAGTGCTCCTGGTCGGAAACCCTACCTCTTGCTGCTAAGCGGCACGGTCACCGGGCCATCATTGTGGATCTCCACCAGCATGTATTTCTGGAATTGACCCGTCTCGACTCTGAGTCCGGCCGAGCGGAGGAAGTGAACGAAGCGCTCGATCAATGACTCCGCCTTGTCGGGTGGGGCAGCTTCAGTGAAACTGGGGCGGCGTCCTTTCCTGGTATCGGCGAGTAAGGTGAACTGGCTGACCACCAAAATCTCGCCTCTGGTATCCAGCGCGGAGAGGTTGAACTTGCTCGTTTCATCAGAGAATATGCGCAAGCCGGCGGTCTTCTCCGCCAGGTAGCGAGCATCGGTTTCACTATCACCAATTTCTACTCCGATGAAGACAACCAACCCCGGCCCGACCTGGCCGACGATCTGCCCATCGACACTCACAGAGGCTCGAGACACTCGCTGTAGAAGAGCTTTCATCACTCACCCGCAGGCTTGGATGCTGCTGCGGATGCCGGCTCCGCTTTTGTCTCAGTCTCTTTGGTTTCTTCTGACTTGCTTCGAGCCATGGTAGAAGATCCACTGCCATAATCGGTGACGTAGAACCCGCTTCCTTTGAAGATGATCGGGGCGGGGCGGAAGATACGCCTTGCCGTGTTCCGGCACCTGGGGCAGACACTGAATGGTTCGGTATCAAATCCTTGTCTTATCTCAAAATCGCAATCGCAGGTCGTGCATCGGTACTCGTATATGGGCATACCGGTTTACCCTCCTTGAAGATGTGTCTTTCACTGATGGTCGTACTATTAGCACTCTCAAAGGGAGAGTGCTAATACATCTTAACATGTTCTGTCGATTTCTGTCAAGTGAATGCTGGCGAGGCGATCGTATATCGCTCCGGCGCTGGTTAAGGTGCTCCTCATCAAGCAAACTTCATCCACCAGGAAGGGCAGGCCACTCTCCAGTTGCACTGACCCGATTGACTCCCCCAAAGACCGCCGCTCTTGGCTGGTAGCCTTATCGCGAACCCGGCCAAGGGTGAGATGCGGTGAGAATTCCCGGCGTTCAGTTGGAAATCCCAGGTGAATCAGGACCTGGTCGATCCGCTTCTGCAAGTTCACAATGAGTTGCACATCGCCTCCAACTCCGACCCAAACCACTCTGGGAGATCTCAAACTAGGGAATGCACCCAGCCCTTGTAACTCCAAGGTAAACGGCTTTACCACGGCCGCTGCCTCGCCGATCGCCCGCGCAATATCAACCGCTTTCTCAGCAGGAATGTTTCCCAGAAACTTGAGTGTCAGGTGAATCGAATCGGGATTGACCCACTTAACGGCCCTCTCCTGACCCGGCCTGATTCTATTCAGGAGTTGAGAAAGATCGCATTTGACCTGATCGGGCAACCGGATAGCGATAAAGGCGCGGATTTGTTCCATCAGGCAAGACCCAGAAGCCTGCGGGCGCTTTCTCCCAGGATTTTGTCCTTGGTTTCCTGCGACATGCTTAAGCTTCGCAGCGATTCGACAATCCGACTCTGGGTAATGAGTGGATAATCGCTGCCGAAGAGAATCCTATCCTCTCCGACGAGCCCAGCAACACAAGGGAAGATTTCGTCTCTATACAGAAAGGGTGAAGCCGCGGTATCGTAAAAGACGTTCTGGAGGGCACGAGCGACCTCCGGCATCAGGGCATAGAAAGGAAGCCCTCCCCCCCAGTGGGCGCAGACGATAGGCAGGTCAGGGAAATTAGTTATGAACCGATAAAGAGTTGCCGGCAGCACATCGCCCTTGCCGGGGTAGATATGCCCCACCGGCTCCGAGGAGTGGGTGAGAACGATCATATTGTGTTCTTGTGCCGCCTCGACGACAGGCGACACCAAGGCTTTGTCGCCCAGGTCGAAACCCTGCATGTGGGGCATCAGCTCGCCGATGCCCCGGATTCCACCTCGGGCACAGCGTTCGATCTCCGCTACCGCCTCTTTGGATTTAGGCTGAATGGAACAGAAGCCAACCAGACGGTCGGGGTACTTGCTTATTGACTCCATGATGTAGTCGTTGGTCCTGCGGCACAACTCCGGGCTCGACCAGCCGATGTTGAGAGCAACCGAGACGTTGATTGCATCCCGGTCCATGCTGGCAATCAGATCCTCGGCGGTAGCAAGGTTTACCTCGGGGGCAGAATAGAGGGCTTGAAAGCATGGGTCCTGGCGTACCAGGTCTCCGCGTCTTTCCTTAATCTCGGGGGGAACGATATGAGTGTGGAAGTCTACGATCACACTTGGGATTATAGCAACTTGCTTCCATGGGAGTCAAATCAGGCAGTTTGGGAAGGCTACATGACTCCTGACTCCAGAGCAAGGAGCCTCCTTTTCGTCTCCAGTCCGTTGCTAAATCCTCCCAGAGAGCCGTCACTGCCGACTACCCGGTGGCATGGTATCACGATGGGGAATCGATTCCTGCCCAGCGCTTGCCCCACCGCCCGTCCCGCACCCGGTACACCCATCTCCCCTGCTACCCATCCATATGCCCTTGTCTCTCCGTAAGGAATGGTCCGTGTTGCTTTCCAAACGGCCTGCTGAAAGGTGGTAGTGCCGGTCAGGTCCAGCGCGTCTGGGAAGTTAACCCTCTCCCCCTTGAAATATCCCTGAAGCCGGAGAATCAGGTCGCCAAAGAAGGATGAATCCGCCACAGGCTGTGGGGCCAGACCGGCGATGTATGCCAGCGCCTTTTCGCGGTTAGGCTGGGGGAGGGTAATGCGAGAGAGTCCCTGCTCGGAACCGGCGACCGCTATCCAGCCAAATCCGGTGGCAAATATGCTGTAATTCAATCACGTCCCCCTAGAAGTGCGAGAGCTTTCTCCGCCACCGCTTTCGCAGTCAGGCCCAGCCTCTCGTAGATTGTCCCTGCCGGTGCTGAGGAACCAAAGCGAGACACCCCCATGGCGAGTCCATCCAGACCGATATATCGTTCCCATCCCAGAGGCGTACCGGCCTCGATTGAAATACGCGCCTTTATTTCGGGGGGCAAAATCTGGTTGCGATACTCTTGAGGCTGAGCATCAAACAGCTCCCACGAAGGCAGGGAAACAACCCTTGCTGGGACACCCTTTTCCTGCAATATCTGCCCGGCTTCCAAGGCAACGTGGACCTCCGAGCCCGTGCCGATGAGGATCACTTCCGGTGAGGCCGATGCTTCCCAGAGAACGTATCCGCCACGTTGCACACCGCTTGCTGAAGCCAACCTTGAGCGATCCAGGAAAGGCAGATCCTGACGGCTGAGAACTAAAGCCGTGGGACCATGGCGACGCCTCAGAGCCATCTTCCATGCCTCGGCTGTTTCAGCGGCATCGGCAGGACGCAGTGTTACCAGGTCCGGCACCGATCTCAGCCCAACCAGTTGCTCGATGGGCTGGTGTGTTGGCCCATCCTCTCCCACCCCAATAGAATCGTGAGTGAAAACATATATCACTCGAACTCTCATCATCGCTGCCAGGCGCACCGGCGGGCGCATATAATCATAAAAAACGAGGAAGGTCGCTGTATAGGGAATCATGCCGCCGTGAAGGGCCATGCCGTTGGCGATTGCCCCCATGGCGTGCTCGCGGACGCCGAAGTGTATGTTATGACCGGCATAGTTCTCCGGACCATACTGACCACGGTCTCTCATGATGGTCTTGGTGGAAGGTGCAAGGTCTGCCGAACCGCCGGTAAGCGAATGAACCTTCGATCCGATGGCATTGATGACCAGCCCCGATGCTGCGCGTGTGGAGATCGGCTTTTCCTGAGAGGAGAACAAATCGTCGAGATCCTGATCCCAACCGTCAGGTAGATTCCCCGCCAGGTCTTCCCCCAGGCGTCTTGCCGCCTCAGGGTATTCCCGACGGTAAGCCTCCAGTTTGCTTTCCCAATCCTGTTGCCACCGTTTTCCCCGTTCCCGCGCCTGCCGGAAATGAGCCAGGACATCCGGCGGCACGGTGAATGGCTCCTTGAAGGGCCACGCCAGGTTCTCCCTGGTTAGAAGGACTTCTGCCTCGCCCAGTGGCTCACCATGAGCACTGGCGGTGTTCGCCTTGCTTGGGCTGCCATAACCGATAATCGTCTTGCAAATGATCAGGCTGGGGCGATCCCTCTCTGCCTGTGCTTGCCGAATGGCGTCATCAATTGCATCCGGATCCGTGCCGTCGATGGGTCCTACGACGTGCCAGCCATACGCCTCGAAACGTTTGCCCACGTCCTCCCTGAAGGTAATATCAGTATGCCCTTCGATTGAGATATCGTTGTCGTCGTAGAGATAAATGAGCTTGCCCAGGCGAAGAGTCCCCGCCAGTGAAGCTGCCTCTGAGGCAACGCCCTCCATAAGGTCCCCATCGGAGACGATAACGTACGTATAATGGTCTATGATTTCATATCCTGGCCGATTGTAGTGCTGTGCCATCATCTTTTCGGCAATGGCCATACCCACGCCGTTAGCAAACCCCTGACCGAGGGGCCCCGTTGTCGCCTCCACACCAGGGGTTAATCCGTACTCAGGATGCCCCGGGGTCTTGCTTTCCCATTGTCGGAAATGCTTGATCTCCTCAAGGGACAACTCATATCCTGCAAGGTACAGGAGGGCATACAACATGGCTGAGGCATGTCCCGCCGAAAGAATGAAGCGGTCCCGGTTGGGCCATTTCGGGTCGGCGGGATTATGCTTCAGAAACCTGTTCCATAACACATAAGCCATCGGCGCCATGCCCATGGGCGCTCCCGGATGGCCTGAATTTGCCCTCTGGACAGCATCGATGGCCAGAAAACGTATGGTGTTGATACAGAGTTCGTCTATCGTTTTGCGGACATACGAAGTTCCCGAGCGAAGGGAGGGAATTTGGGCGGAGCATAGCGTAGCCATATGTCGGCTGTTATACGCTGTGCCCATATCCTGTCCTCATTCTACTTGCATTGAGTATGGTGATTCCCACAATTTTCCCTTTCTCATATCTGATTACGAGATCATCATCTGTAAGCTCAGAATCATCCGCATGACTTGGTTTCTTAAAGTTGATGTATAAAACATCAGCCTCTTTATCATAGGATGTCCAAATCCTTGAATATGGGACTTTCAACAGCTCTGGCACAAGGGTCAATATACTTTTTACCTCTACTGCTGCCATATCTTTCGCCTCCTTTCAAGTTGTTTCCTCCGCCTCGTTAAGAAGGCGGTAATTACAATTGCCTCTGGCTCATCCACCGTTTGAACCACTTCAAAATAATAACCCGCCATCTCTGAATGCTCCTCTGTAATATGAATCCATCTCTCCTCTGTCAATCTTATTGGGACACCGTTTTTAGACCTTACTACGTCCATATTCTACTAAATTCCCCTTGCGGATATTAAGATTTTTCACAGGCATGGCGTGTAACTTCGGCATCGTTGTTTATTTGCGCCGGTCTAACCGCTGCAGCCGGGCCTGAGTCCGGACCGGCAGACCCCAGATGTGGATGAATCCCGGTGAGGCGCTCTGGTCGAATATGTCGCCCTCATCGTATGTGGCCAGACCCAGGTCGTATAGCGAGTGCGGCGATTTGCGTCCCACCACCATACAACCGCCCTTGAACAGTTTCACCCGAACTGAGCCGCTTACGAAGCGCTGCGAGCTTTGCACGTAGGCGGCCAGGTCTTGTCGCAACGAGCTGAACCACAGCCCATTATAGATAAGATCGGAGTACTCCTGGGTCACTCTTTCGTGAAATCGCGACTGATCCCTCGAGAGCACCAGGGCTTCCAGTGCCCGATGTGCCGCAAGCAGAACTTCGGCCGCCGGCGCTTCGTAAATCTCGCGTGACTTTATCCCCACCAGGCGGTTTTCCACATGATCAATACGCCCCACCCCATGCTCTCCGGCAAGTTCGTTCAACTCATCGATCAGAGACACGCCATCCAGGTCTCGTCCGTCGAGGCGGATAGGTATTCCCTTGTCGAACCCGATCTCTACGTAAGCCGGCTTGTCGGGCGCATCACCGGGCGACCTCGTCAAGTTGTAGATATCCTCCGGGGGCTCGACCCAGGGATCCTCCAGAACTCCACATTCGATGCTTCGTCCCCAGAGGTTCTCGTCGGTGGAGTAGGGGCTAGCAGATGTAACAGGAATACTGATGCCGTGGCGTTTGGCATAGGCGATCTCTTCCTCGCGAGTCATCGCCCATTCCCGGGCCGGAGCGATGATCTGGAGTCGCGGATCGAGGGCGGTGATGCTGACGTCAAACCGCACCTGGTCGTTTCCCTTGCCGGTGCAGCCGTGAGCAACCGCCCTGGCACCCTCTTGATGAGCGCTGTCAACCAGGAGCCTGGCTATAAGCGGACGAGCCAGAGCGGTGGCCAGGGGATATTGACCTTCGTATAACGCATTCGCCTGGAGGGCCGGGAAGACGTAGTCCTTGACGAAGAGCTCCTTAGCGTCGGTAACATAGGACTTGGCGGCACCAGTATCAAGTGCCCTTTGTTGAATTGAATGGTAGTCTTTCTCCATTCCAATGTCGACGGTCAGGGTAATGACCTCCATGCCATAGTTTTCTGCCAGCCACTTGATAGCCACTGAGGTATCGAGTCCGCCGCTATAAGCCAAAATCACTCTCTCTGTCATTGGTATCCCCCTCACTAGACTTCATTCTAACATTAGAAACGAGCTAGAGCAAGACTTACGAAGAAAGAGATACACTCAAAAATCAAGAATGCAGAGGGGAAATGAGGATTTCTCAGCAAACACTATTGAGCTGTGGTGGCCACCACCTCAGCACTGGTGGCCACCACAGAAGCTCGGGGGCTATCGGGGCCGGCCGCTCACCGTCTCGGTGGCTCAGCAGCTCAGGGATGATCCTCGGCGTTGCGATCAACCCCAACCCAGGTGGACAGAGTCACATCATCACCCAGTGGTCCATCGATGTTAGCGTGAGCCGTTACACTTGAAAGAGCAGGTGCGAATGTTGCGCTAGAAGAGAACCAGTCCGTAGTCCATCCCCAGTGTGTGGTAGTGTGTGTGAGGTGGAGTTCGTAGGTTCTGGTGCCACTTGTTTCAACAATTTTTGCAGGAGCGGCTGGATGTTTATTCTCTACCTTACTCCTCTATTACGATCTCCTCTGTTAAGGTTTCATCTATCAGTATTGGTTCCAGCTCTCTCACCTCTGTCCGCTCGCCCTCGATGATAACCTCAACAAAGCTCGTTCCCCCGCTACTGGTAACTACAACCAGGGCAGAATAGAGATCCTCCTTGACTCTGTTCAAGTTGGCACAGATGATCAGGGGGAGAATCCCACTGAAACCCCCTAAAGCAGTTGTCTCCTGGGCTTTTAAAAGGGCTTCGCCCCCTTACCATGCATAGGAATTTTTGAAATTCCAATCCCTCAATGGCTAAGGTGCCTGCAGTGCCCCGAAATACTTTCAGGGCACTGCAGGGGGCGGTTCAGGAGGCATCACAGGCTGATCGAGCTCGAAAAATTCTTCACGTCTTACCGCGTGAGCAGCTTCGGGAGGGAGATCAATGGTAACCAGCTGATTGTAGACAAAATAGGCTGTCGTGTCCTTAACTGCGATCACCTCCAAATCTCCAAGGGTGTCCACCCCAGTCCACTTCTGGTGCTCTCTTGCCGGGAGAAAGGTCTCCTTGCAGACCCATAGCTTGAAGGTCAAATCACCGAGCAAATCCCTGATCATCGTCTCCATATCCTCTGGAGAAGGCAACTCCTCCACCATATCAGGGAAAGCCTGTTTCGTCTCCTCCAGTTGTCTCATCTGTTCCTGCAAGAACATCTCAAAATCCGGCACCACGCTAACCACAAAACAGTTGATACCTCTAATCTTTTCCGTGCCCAAAAGCTCCAGTTCTGACATGTTTAACCATTGTATTATCATCTCGGTAGGGAGAGTCATCGGATTCCATGGACCCTCCCATTTCATCCACTGAGCAGGAATTCCCGGCTCTATCCTCTTCGAATAGTAGACACCATCAACAAAGTAACCTATGGTCTCCTGCTCAGAAACTCCCCATCTGCCCCGATGGACCAACGTAGTTGTCGCCTTGCTTCTCTTATTGACAATATCAACTGCTGCTGCAGTACTTTGAGTCCAAGACCTGATCACTACTCCCTCGATCTCTTTGTCCATAGACTTATTAATCGTTTCCTGCTCGAATTGAACTGTTTCCACGGCGCGCAATGCAGTAATTATCCTCTCCTCCAATTCCGCAGATGTCAACCCGCCAAGCTCATCTACGGGGGCAGGGCAACCGACGGTGGCTGCAACAAGGAACAATGATAGGAACAACAAGCCCACTTTTCTTGACTTTGTTTTCATTTCTTGTTACCTCCTATAATAGTAAATGCTTTGGGGACCAAAAAAGTTCATTTCGGGCGTGCCTGGGATTTTTTGAAGGAGGTTCGCCTCTTTAAGAGTAATAGTATAGTTTAGCTTTTCCAAAATC
>JALPYG010000118.1 GCA_023271215.1 Dehalococcoidia bacterium | reverse complement strand
TTATCTGGGCAAAGGTAAAGACCGGACCGTCACGGCAGACGTAGATATTCCCGATATTGCATCTGCCGCACTTACCTATTCCGCACTTCATCCTCTTCTCCAGCGTAGTTACCATTTGCTCCGGCTTGAAGCCGAGCTTCTCCAGAACGGGGAAGGTGAATCTTATCATAATCGGTGGGCCGCAAACGATGGCTATCGCATTCTCTGCTGAGGGAGCCACCTCCTCCAGTACCTGAGGAACGAACCCCTCCCTTCCCTTCCAGCTTTCATCGCCTCGATCGACGGTGGTTACCATATTGACCGTCTCGTCGTCGCCCCATGCATCCAGGTCGTACTTGAAGCAGAGGTCGGCAGGAGAGCGCGCTCCGTAGATAATCTGGACATCGCCGTACTTATCCCTGTTGTCGAGGACATTCCAGATGAGAGACCTCAGTGGGGCCAGACCGATGCCGCCGCCGACGAAAACGAGGTTTTTCCCCTGCAGGAGATCAAGGGCGAAGCTGTTGCCGTAGGGCCCTCTGAAGCCGATTTCTGCGCCAACCCCAAGCCGGTGCAGGGCGTTGGTTACCTTGCCCACTCGCTGTAGAGCAAACTCGAGGTGGTCGCGCCGAGTGGGGCTCGATGAAATGCAGAAAGTCGCTTCGCCAACTCCGAAGACCGAGTATTCGCCGAATTGCCCCGACTCGAAGCTGAACTCATCTCTTAGCTTCTCATCCTTGAAATTGAAGTGGAAGGTTCTGACGCCAGGGGTTTCGTCAATTATCTTCTCAATCACCATTATATGCGGCAGGTATACGTTACCCTGCGCCAGGAATCGACTCTTATTGCTAGCTGTCATTGGTGATCTCCCTGTTGAAAGTTCATGGTTGTCGGTTCACGGTTCACGGTTCACAGTTCACGGTTCACAGTTCAAGGTTCACGGTTCACGGTTCAGGGTTCAGGGTTCTAGGTTCTTCGTTCTTATCTCTCACCTCTGACCTCTGACTTCTGACCTCTGACTTCTGACCTCTGACTTCTGACCTCTGACTTCTGACCTCAGCCTTCAATCTATACGCTATGCGTTACCCGCTAATCTACCCGGGCAGTTGGGCTAAGGTCTGGCAAATATCCCAGTTCACCGGGCACAGACGAATACACCTTCCGCATCCCGTACAGGCGATAACATCAAAAGCCATGGGGTAGAACTCAAACTTGTGGCATACCTTCTGTCTTACCCGCTGCCATTTCTCCTCCCGGGGGTTTTCCATGGGCATTTTAGTATATAGAGGGAAGGCACAGCTATCCCAGCACCTGAATCTGGCCCCCTCTTTCTTTACCATCTCGTCGCTTATATCAAAGCAATGGCAGGTGGGACAGAGAAAGGTGCAGATGCCACAGGCGATGCACTTGGCAGCCACCTTCTCCCAGTAGGTCTCATCTTCAAAGGAGGAGAGCAGTTTATGGCGCAGGTGCTGAGTGTCTATCTTCCTGGTCACCTTGTCGTGGGCCTTCCCTTTCGCTTCCCTGGCTCTGGCTGTATCATCTTCGGTTGCATCTTCAAGCTCGGCAGTTAGCTCCATCAGCTGTTTGCCTTTATCGCTTATCTCCTCGATCAAGAATTGATCACCAATATCGGTAAGCAGCAGATCCACATCATCTGATTCTCCCGGGCTGATACCCAGGGAGGTGCAGAAGCAGCTATCATAGGGCTTAAGGCACCCCAGCCCGACCAGCACCGCACTATTTCTCTTGGGGAGATAGTAGGGGTCTTGATATGCGTCGGTGAAGATATCGTCCAGTATAGCCAGAGACCGGGCATCGCAGGGGCGAATGCCGAAAATCAGTTGTTGGCCTTCTTCCGGTGGCAAGTCTAGATGGTAGCCTCCCTTGTCTTTCTGGAAGCGGAACATTTCCTCCACCGGTGGCAGGAAGTTGGCCTTGGGTGGTTTTGCGGTATTCCTATACCAATCCAGAAAGCCGATATCCCTGCCATCCCACAGACCCATCTGGGCGGTATCACCTTCACTGGAGGGAACAGATACGGTGTAGTCCTTGCTCCACTGGTGGAGAAGGTTTCCTAAATCCTTTTTGTTTATCTTCTTGTGATTCATTTTTATCTGATCAAATCCTCGGCCTCTTCCTGTTCATAGTGGGTCATTAATGGGGGCGCATCCTTATCAATTCCCGCCGTATACTGGAATAGCTCATCCACCAGGTCGTACATCTCTCTAGTCAGACTTCTCAAGGGAATATTCACCGGGCAGGAGCGCTCGCACTCCCCGCAATCGGTGCACCTTCCGGCAAGATGGATGTTCCTGATTGCCTGGAACATGAGGTTCTCCTGCCACCGCGGCACCGGCATCAGCCATTGAGGCTCACTCTCCTCGACAAAACAGCGCTGGCAGAAGCACGACGGGCAGATGTTCCGGCAGGCATAGCAGCGGATGCAGCGGCGAAACTCTCTTCTCCAGAACTCCCACCTCTCCTGCGGGGACATCCCCTTGAGAGTCTGGAGTCTGGAGTCTGGAGTCCAGAGTCCCCCTCCCCTCGACTCTTGACTCATAGCGGCTGGCTCACCAAGGAGGATGTCGTAATCCTGTGGGGTGGGGAACTCGCATCCGAGGCAGTTGTCAAAAAGAACATCGCTTATGGGGAATTCACTTGCCTTGCCGTCAACTGTTATGACTACCTCGTCGCCTTCCCTGATGATATCATCCAGCTCATCTCTGTCTTTGCCGGTTAGCTTCTCTACCTTACGTAGTTCAATCATCCCGGGGCAGGGGATACCGATGATCACCAGATCGTCCCGACTGACCTTGTTGTCCTGTATCAGGCTGACGATGGAGCAGCTATCACACCCTTTGGCTACAACAGCAACCCGTCCCTTCAGATTGGGCCCCTTGAGATCTGGCCCCTTGATATCTGGCAGAAATACCGCGAGATTATTGACTATAAAGGGGTTGATCACCAGGCGGTCGAGGTCGTCTTTGTCTCTGGTTATTAGCGGGGTAGTGGTGAATTTCAGGCTTCCTGGCTCGAAGCCAATAATAAGGTCAGCCTTATTTTGCTCCAGCAGGGCTCCAGCCTCGTGCCGCAGCTTCTGTTGCATCTTGTCGTTGCTGTTCATCAAGATCATC
>JALPYG010000117.1 GCA_023271215.1 Dehalococcoidia bacterium | reverse complement strand
CAGTCAGTGAAGGAAAGGATTCCTTCACACCTTGGAGAGCCGCAAAGGGAGGCACGACTGGCGACTGGCGACTAGCGACTGCCGACTAGCTTGTGCGAGGAGCTTCTGTCTTTTATGATAGAAGCTCTTTCAGTTGAAATGAGGGGTAGAGAAAGATGCCAAGACGAGGGAAAGTAGTCAAGAGGACAACGCCGCCGGATACGAGATATCATAGCGAAAAGATAACCCGGCTTGTCAACCGGATCATGCTCGATGGCAAGAAGAGCAAGGCGGAGCGGATTGTCTACACGGCGATGGATATAATAAAGGAGCGAGTCAACAGGGAGCCTCTGGAGGTCTTCGAGGAGGCGCTCAAGAACACCACACCGCTCCTGGCGGTTAAACCGCGCCGCATCGGGGGAGCTACTTATCAGGTTCCTGTTGAGGTAGCGCCGGCGCGAGGTCTGTTTCTGGCGATGCGCTGGCTGGTGACCACCGCCAGGGCACGTAAAGGCAAGCCAATGGCGGAGAGGCTGGCCGCGGAGATAATGGATGCCTCCCGCGGTGAGGGCACCACTGTTAAGAAGCGTACCGATACCCACAAAATGGCGGAGGCGAACCGGGCTTTTGCTCACTATCGGTGGTAGCCTTGTCCCCGCGAAGGCGGGGATTCATCATGCTAAAAGAACGTACTGAGGCACGAGTGATGTCACGCACAAATCCCCTGGAGCGCATTCGTAATATCGGGATCATCGCTCACATCGACGCCGGGAAGACTACCGTAACTGAGATGATCCTTCATCACAGCGGGCGAACCTACAAGATCGGCCGGGTGGACGATGGGACCACAGAGATGGATTGGATGGATCAGGAGCGAGAGCGAGGGATTACCATTACTGCTGCGGCAACCAGTTGCGACTGGCGAGAGCACCGGATCAACCTTATCGACACCCCCGGCCACGTGGACTTCACCGCTGAGGTGGAGCGAAGCCTGCGTGTCCTGGACGGTGGAGTGGTGATCTTTGATGGCGTAGCCGGTGTTGAATCTCAATCGGAGATGGTGTGGCACCTGGCAGACAAGTACAGTGTTCCGCGAATTTGCTTCGTGAACAAGATGGACCGGGTGGGTGCCAATCTTCTGCGCACCGTCGACATGATGAAAAAGCGGTTGAATGCTAACGTCGGGCTTACTCAATTACCGCTTGGTTCAGAATCCTCATTAACCGGGATCATCGACATCATCGAGGAAAAGGCCTACGTATTCTCGGGAGAATTGAACTCGGAGCCGACAGAGATCCCCATTCCCGATGAATCCCGGGATATGGCAGCCCGGCACCGGCGGGCACTGATCGAGAATCTGGCTGAGGCTGATGATGAGATCATGCTTGCCTATATCGCCGATGAGGAGATCGATGCTACGTCTATTAAGGCGGGGCTGCGCCGGGCCACCATCTCTGCCAGGATCGTTCCTGTTCTCTGCGGCAGTGCCCTGAAAAACACCGGCATTCAGCCGGTCCTCGACGCCATTGTGGATTATTTGCCTTCCCCTCTGGATGTGCCTCCAATTCACGGTTTCGCACCCGGCTCCGCTCTAGAAGAGCTACGTTACCCCGACGATAACGCCCCATTCTCCGCTTTAGCCTTCAAGATAGTCACCGACCCGTTCGTTGGCCGCCTGGTATACCTCAGGGTGTATTCCGGGAGGATCAAATCCGGGGCACAGGTATACAACGCTGTTACAGGGAAAACAGAACGGATCGGGCGTTTGTATCAGATGCATGCCAACGACCGGGTGGAAATCCCGGAAATTGAGGCCGGCAGCATCGCAGCCGCTGTTGGGCTGAGGAATGCCTCCACCGGTGATACGCTCTGCGATGCCAAACGTCCGATCATTCTGGAATCAATTACCTTCCCTGAGCCGGTAATCTCGGTTGCCATTGAGCCCAAGTCCAGAGGTGATCAGGACCGGATAGTGGATGCCCTCGCAAAGCTTTCTGAGGAAGACCCGACATTCAAGGTGCAGTATAACCAGGAAACCGGACAAACGCTTATCTCCGGTATGGGAGAACTACAGTTAGAGGTTATCGTGACCCGCCTGCTGCGCGAGTTCAAGGTGAAAGCAAAGGTAAGCAGGCCCCGTGTGGCCTATAAGGAAACCGTAACTATCCCTGCCAGGGGTGAGGGTCGCTTCGTCCGCCAGACCGGCGGGAGGGGTCAATACGGGCACGTGTGGCTCGAAATCGAGCCCCTGCAGCCCGGCACGGGATTCGAATTTGTTAATCGCATCCAGGGCGGAGTTGTGCCCCGGGAATATATCCCGGCTGTGGAGACCGGCGTCAAGCAAACTCTGGCGGAGGGGGTTATCGCCGGCTATCCGGTGGTTGATGTCCGAGCAGCCATCGTGGACGGCAGCTATCACGAAGTGGACTCCTCCGAGCCGGCCTTCAAGATGGCCGGCGCCATAGCGGCGAGGGAATGCGTGCGGAAGGCCGCACCGGTCATTCTCGAGCCCATCATGAAACTGGAGGTAACCACACCCCAGGAATTCCTCGGCGACGTGATCGCCGGTCTCAATGCAAGGAGGGGAAACATCGATGGCATCGAGCCATGTGACGCGCTCACCGTGATCCAGTGTTATCTTCCATTGGCAGAGAGCTTTGGTTACGCCACTGACTTGAGGTCGATAAGTCAGGGCCGGGCGAGTTTCTTCATGGAGTTTGATCGCTACCAGGCGGTTTCTAAGGAACTGGCTGATGGTATTGTCGAAAAATATCGGGCCTGGAGATAAGGTCGCCCTCCAGACGAGCGCGCGGATTTGAAATAGACAATAAGATGGCAAGACAAAAAATTCGAATCAAGCTAAAATCTTACGACTATCGGATACTGGATCAATCAGCGGCTCATATAGTTGAGGCGGCTGAAAGCACCGGGGCAGCGGTGGTGGGGCCTGTGCCTCTACCGACCCATATCAAGAAGTTCTGCGTTATTCGCTCGCCGGTGATCGATAAGGACTCTCGGGAGGAGTTTGAGATCCGCACCCACAAGCGATTGATGGATGTGATTGATCCAACGTCGAAGACGGTCGATGCCCTGACCCGCCTCAATTTGCCCGCCGGGGTAAGCATCGAGATAAAGATCTA
>JALPYG010000120.1 GCA_023271215.1 Dehalococcoidia bacterium | reverse complement strand
CCGGCTATCGAGGACCACCATCACTCCGCGGTCGGTCTTCGACCGGATGAGCCGGCCAAACCCTTGCTTGAATCTGAAGGCAGTCTGTGGCAGGGAGTATTCATTGAAGGGATCGTCAAAGGTCTCCGAGCGAGCGGCGAAGATGGGGTCGGTGGGAACACTGAAGGGCAAGCGAACTACGACCAAAACGCTGAGCGTCTCCCCCACCACATCAACCCCCTCCCAGAAACTGGCCGCTCCCAGGATCACCGTCCGGGGATTGCTTCTGAAAGCAGAAAGCAACTGCCGCGGCGAGCCGTCCACCCCCTGGCCCAGGACAAGGATGTCTTCCTCCTCCAGCGGGGCCCGGATAGCGGCATGAGTCGCCCGCAACGCCGCGTGAGAAGTAAAAAGAACCAGACAGCGCCCTCCCGTAGTACGGCAGAGTGACACCAGTGCCCTTGCCAGGGCTGATTGATAGCCCTCCCTCCCCGGCTCGGGGATGTCCGTGACCAGATAGATCAGCGCCGCGCGGTCATAATCGAAAGGCGATCCCAACAGGAGTTCCTCGGTATCCTCCAGGCTGAGTCGTTCCTTGAGATACCTGAAGTTACCTTCCGTGCTCAAGGTGGCGCCGGTGAGGATAAGGGAATCTTTTTCAGAATAGAGGGAGTTCTGCAAGAGCAATCCCACATGCAGAGGGGCGGAGTGCAAGCATGTCGTATTGCTCTTTCTGCCCAGAGTCAGCCAGTGGATAGTGTTGTCTCGGGGATGGAAAACCAACGAGCTTATCTGGTGCCGCAACTCCTCGTTCGCGTTCACCAGCGAAAGCGTCTCCAGCTTGAGCGTTTCCGGGATGGCCAGATCATCTATTGCAGGATGTATCTTCCCCAGTATCCGGGCAATATTCTCCAGCGACAGAAGCAGATTCTCGCAATTGATCTCTATATCCGACCACGCCGGCTGTGAGCGAATCGCACTGGTGAGACGCAGATGCAGATCGTATTCGCCCCGGCTTTCCGTATACCTCTGAATGAGATCGCTGACACCGTTGAAAAACTCCGAGATGCAGCTGTGAACCCTGGCCACTCCCAGGTTCAGAGATTGGTTCAGTTGTTCAAGGTCGTCCTTCCTTGAAGGAGCCATATCGGTCGTGCGGACGAAATGTTCCAGTTGAGGAAGGAACCCAAATCGCTGCCCCTGCGTCTCGTGGATTATCTGATCAAGATGATCGAAGAGATCTCGCTCTCGGAGCTCGGTGCCGAGTTGATCGGTAGCGACACTCTCGAGGTGATGGGCCTCATCGATGACCAGGTGGCTGTACTCGGGGAGTATCTCCGTGCCGGCAGCCATCTCCGATAGGAGAAGGGCATGGTTGGTTACGATGAGATGCGCCCCTGTTGCGGCGTTGCGTGCGCCGTGAAGGAAACAGATTCCCCGCTGGTGATAGGGACATCGCCGCCCGAGGCAATCGTATCCCTGGGCGCAGACCCGGGACCAGAGCACCTGCTCCTTGCCATCGAGATTGATCTCGGAGCGATCGCCTGTCTGGGTCGCTGGAAGCCAGACCTGAATCCGTGCCAGGAGCTGGCTTACTTCCAGCGCCAGGCCATCGGCCTTTCGCAGACTGTCCCAGCGCCGCAAACAGAGATAGTTCGTTCGACCCTTCACCTGAACCACCTTAAGACAGTCGATAGTCGATAGTCCCCCACCCCGGGCTGCCGACTGCCGACTGCCGACTGGTTGACACCCGATCGCTTGAACCAGATCGGGGATATCTTTGTGCACCAGTTGCTCTTGAAGATTGATAGTATTTGTGGAAATGACCACCGGTATATTGTTCCGGTAGGCGTAAAACGCTGCTGGCAAAAGATAGGCCATTGACTTTCCGGTGCCCGTGCCTGCTTCCGCAATCAAGTGCCGGCCGCCATTAAGCGCCTCAGCAACCGCTCGCATCATCTTGACCTGTTCCGGGCGCTGCTCGTACTGGGGGAATGTCCGGGCCAGAGGCCCATCGCCGGCAAAGAAACCGGCAAGTTCCTCAACATCCAGTGGAACTCTCTGCGTACTCGGAGTCAGCGGTTGAGACGGCTGGAGGGCACGATGCCCAAAGCATACCTTCTCAAAGTCCGCCTCGCTGAGCAAGAAGTTTGCTGCTCTCTCTTGCAGCACTTCTTCAAGAAAGCCACCGAGCCACCAGTCCGATTTGGCAGTTAGACGAACTAACTCACCGAGGAGGCTGGGGGGAAGCTCGCATAATCTACTCAACAGCACCGTGAATATCTCTTTGACTGCCATGGCATCGTTTAGGGCACGGTGAGCGGAGGGGTGAGGAATCCCAAGGTGCGAAGCCACCGCAATCAGATTGCGCTGTGAGAGGTGTGGGAGCAAAAGCCTGGACATGGCGAGGGTATCGTAAGCCGGATTGGGCAGACTGATGCCTTTCTGCGCCAGAAATCCCAGGTCAAAGGAGACGTTGTGTCCCACCACCGGGCATCCTTCTAAGAAGGCGATCAATCCCTCCGCCAGAACCGAGAACGGCGGCGCGGCATCAACCTCCTCCTGAGATATGGCGCAGAGCGATTTAACGAGGTAGGGTATACGCCGGTGGGGATTGACCAGAGACTGAAAGACATCTATCTCACGGCCGTCCCGAAACTTGACCGCGCCGATTTCGATAATCTCGTCGCTCTCCGGGCTGAGGCCGGTGGTCTCCAGGTCCAGGGCAACGTAAGTCTGATCCATCATTTGGAACTAAAACACCTTCGCCAAAATCTCAAATATGCCCCAGCCTAAATGGACAAGAACGACGGTCCTTATCATGCGCCCGGGCCAACTGTAAACGAGAAATTTCCACAGCGGGAACCTTAACGCCCCGGAGGCGATCCCCACCAGGTCAAAAGGAAAGGGCATCATCGCAACGATAAATATGCCCTTGCTGCCGTAACTCCTCATCAGGCGTTGTATCTTCTCATAATTCTTCCGGTGTTTCTCCGGGATCATTACCCTTCCACAGTAGCCGGCGAGGTATCC
>JALPYG010000116.1 GCA_023271215.1 Dehalococcoidia bacterium | reverse complement strand
ACAAGCGAAGGGCTCAGAATGACAGCAAGGTGAACGGTTACGCCTTGACGTACCGTCACCATAGAGCATAAAATAGCAACATGGTAACCACCAGGGGTTCAGCGCTGAGGCTGATGGGGCGGAAGGTCGTCCTGCGAGAGAAGCAGCTTGCCGATGCCGCCAACGACTACGCCTGGGGCAGTGATCGGGAACTCATGCGTTTAGATGCCGCTCATCCTTTCGACATTCCCTTCACTGAATTCCTGACAAGCTATGTCGAGGGGATGGGAAAGGGAAAGAATCGCCGGTTTGCCATCGAGACGATTGACGGCAAGCACATTGGCAACTGCGCCTGCTACAACATTCATCGCTTTCGCAAGGAGGCGGAGCTGGGGATCATAATCGGCGATCGCCAGTACTGGGGGAAGGGTTACGGCTCCGATGCGGTGGCGACCCTGGTGCATCACATTTTCTACGACATGGGGTTGCGAAGGATATCCTTGCGTACCCTGGCATGGAATGTCAGGGCGCAGCGATGCTTCGAGAAGTGCGGATTCACCCCCTGCGGCCGTATAGTCAAGCAAGGTTATGAATTTGTGAAGATGGAGTTATACCGCGATTCAAAGTTCAAAGTTCCCCTTCCAGCCCAACCCTGAACCGCTGACACTTGGGATTTTACCCACGGCTTTCCGGCGGTGCCGGGTTGACCAATCCCGCGGCCAGCGTCTTGGGGATCACCTCCGCCAACTCCGCTTGAGTCCATTTTCCTTCCCCCTTGAAGATGGACTTCATCCTCACCGGCTCGGAGTAGAGAGTGATCTCCCCACCTGCAGCGCGAAACACCTGGCCGTTTATATTGGCGGCCAGCTCGCTTGCCAGATAGACCACGAAAGGGCTGAGGTACTCCGGCGGAGGGACTCCTAGCAGCTCATCGAGTCGTTCCTTGGTTATCAGGCCGGCCTCGTATCTTTTCTTGAAGCCCTCCACCACAGCCGGTGCAAGGGTAAACCTGGTGCCAGCTTCAGGTGCCAGGGCGTTGCAGGTCACATTGTACCTCCCCATCTCACGCGCCACCGACCTGGCCAAGCCGACGATCCCCCCTTTGGCGGCACCATAATTTGCGTGGCCCACCGTGCCCAGGAAAGCCTCAGAGGTCATCAGTATTATCCGCCCCCACCTCTGCTGCCTCATGAAGCCACAGGCGTGCCGGACACAATTAAAGGTACCCTTAAGGTAGGAATCGAGGCATCTATCCCATTCGTTCTCGGTCATGTTCCAGATCATGCGCGGAGCATCGGCCCCGGCGCAGGTCACCACGATGTCTATTCGGCCGAAGTTGTCCACAGCCGCTTGGACCAGCCTCTGAGCCTCATCGAAACGGGCGATATCGGCATACACCGGGATGGCCTGCCCACCGGCATCCTTGATTTCGCTCGCCGTGGTCTCAGCATCTCCCCCCTCGGCCCCGGGCTTCCGGTTGTTGGTTATTACCTTAGCCCCTTCGCCGGCCATCTCGAGCGCAATAGCCTTTCCAATTCCTTGACTCGAGCCGGTGATCAGGGCAACCCTGTCTTTCAATAGCTCTCCCACATTTAACTCCTAAGCCGCCGCAAACTCGTACAAAACCTTCTCGTCGGGGAGATTGGTGACGATCGGCTTTAAGTCCATGCCTACCTTAATGTCACCTGCGGCGATCTCCCGACTCAGGCGCCCGAAAACCCTTACCCCTCGATCAAAATCGGCTACTGCCAATACGTACGGGGCATCGTCCTCAAACCCTGCCGGACCATAGTTCACTTCGGTATAGGTAAGCAACTTGCCCTTACTGCCGATCTCGAACCACTCCATATCCCTGGAGAGGCAGTTAGAGCAATCCACCCGCGGTGGGAAATAGGCCACGTCACACTTCTTGCACCTCGTTGCCATCACCTTCCCCTCCTCCAGGTAGCCTACAAAATCCGCCACTTTCGCTTCCGAGGTGAAGCTAACGCTCCCGAATTTATCGAAACCCATCTAGTCCCTCCTCAATATCGTTACGTTGCCGTAGAGACCGGTGCCACCTATATTGTGAACCAGGCCGATCTTCGCTCCCTTTACCTGCACCTCTCCCCCCTCCTCCCTCAGTTGCTTTACGATGGTTCTGATCTGTGAGCCACCGGTGGCTCCGATAGGATGGCCTTTGGACAGCAAGCCGCCGTCGATATTTACCGGTATTCTCCCTCCGACGTAGGTCTGCCCCTCCTCGATGAGCCTGGCTCCCGCTCCGGGCTCGGCGAACCCCAGGTCCTCGTAGGCCATGATCTCGGATATGGTAAAGCAGTCGTGAACCTCAGCTATATCGATGTCCTGTGGCCCTACTCCGGCCATGGCGTACGCCTGGCTGGCAGCGTCGCGGGCACAGATCAGATTCGTCAACACTCTCCTGGAGCTGGTGGTGGTGGTATCCGTTGCCGCTCCCAGCCCCACAATCCATACTGGAATGCCCGTTATCTCTTTAGCCCTTTCCCTGCTCGCCACTATAATGCAGGATGAGCCGTCGGCATTGGCGCAGCAGTCGAATTTCTTCAGCGGGCTGGTGACAACCTCCGATGCCAGTATCTCTTCCAGGCTTAGTTCCTTGCGATAGTTAGCTTTGGGATTGAGGACGCCGTAATGCGAATTCTTAACCCTTACCTTCGCCATTTGCTCTTCGGTCGTTCCATAGGTCGCCATGTGGGCCCGGGCGTATAGCGCGTAGCCGGCAGGCATCGTGACCCCAAACGGCGATTCCCACATTATGTCGCCGCCTCTGCCCATTCTTTCCGCAGCCTCCCTCGAGGTTAGCTCCGACATCTTCTGGAAACCGATCACCGCTATCACCTGATGAAGTCCTGACTTTACGAGAGACCAGGCAACCCTTAAGCCTGTGCTGCTGGACGAGCAAATCGTCTCCACGCAAAAGGAGGGACTGGGGGTTAAACCGAGGTACTCGGAGATCACCCCTGCGGGTGAGCGTTGCCGGTCGTATTCCGGCGCGGAACAGATTATGGAGGCGTCGATGTCCCCGGGTGCAAGCCTCAGTCCATCCATAGCCTCGGAGTATGCTTCAAAACACAATTCTCTCACCGACATACCACACTTGCGAGAAAAGACGCTTTGTCCCAC
>JALPYG010000115.1 GCA_023271215.1 Dehalococcoidia bacterium | reverse complement strand
TCTCATAGTGGTCTCGAAGCACCAGAACAGCGGAAGGTGATAAGGCTACGGTGCGCCTGCTGCTCTCTGATTTGGGCTGGGTGAATACATAGCTACCGTCCCGCAAGTGGTGAAGTGAGCGGGTAACGTAGATTTGCGAGTATTCAAAGTCCACGTTACACCATTGCAGGGCTAGAAGCTCGCTTCGCCTCATGCCAGTAAACAGTGCCGTATGGAATAGGGCAAAGTAGGGCGTTTTTCTTGCAACTTCAAGAAAGCGGGTGATGTCATCTTCATCCCAAGTCTGCATTTCAGTACGGCGGCCACGCGGCAAGTCCACACTATCAGCTACGTTTCGGCTGACCCTTCCCCACTTCACGGCCGTTTGCAATGCTTTGTGAAGTACTATCCTTAATCCGTGAATAAAAAGCTGAAATCGAAGCTAGCCAGATTCGCCTAGTCCATCACCCCCAAGGTGAGGCTTTTGAATCTGAACTCACGGATTAAGGGAACAGAAGAACCATAGTAAGGCTTTCCTTCAAAGCTTTGCTCCAATAGACGCGCAATTCGCGCAATCTCACTCACTTGTGCTCCCTTTTACCGTATAGACGTAGACGAAGTGCCGCCTAACGTCGCGGATCAGGCGCGGTGTCAAGCGTCGGCTGCATCCGTCTTGTTGGACGCTTCCTTGCGACCTACGATCATTAGATACATCGGGAGAGTCGAAGGAACAAATGTCGCATACTCTTCCTCCTCTTCGTACTCCCCGTGCTCATCCACTTTGACCAAAGTACAGCCCGCATCCACTACCGCTTGGATATGATCGGCGGTCGTCCAGTGGAATTCCACCTGAGTGAGTCCCTTGTCCGTCGGGTACTCGTACGGACCACGATTGAAATATCGATGCCGGGGTGTCGGGCCGTCGCCCTCGTGCCACATCTGTCGGATTGGATGGTAGTCGTTGACGACGAACAAGCCTCCCGGCCGCAACACGCGTACGGCCTCGGCGTAGTACCTGGCAACGTCGGATATCCATACGGAGATATGCCCCCCTGTGTACACAACGTCGAACCTGCCATCGGGAATGCTGGAGAGGTCAATCACGTCGGCTCTGAGGAAAGAGACATCCAGCCCAAGGATCCCGGCGCGTTCCTCCGCAATTTCGAGTTGCTTCTCGGAAATGTCAACGGAGACAACCATGGCGCCCATGCCTGCCAGCGCGAAGACAACCTCGTTATCTCCGCTGCCCAAAACGCAAACATCCTTGCCGCGAACATCACTCAGGAAGCGCATCTCGCCGGGAGAAAGGACGAGTTCAGGGTTGCGATGGCACTTCTGCCAAATGCCCCGCTGATCAGCTTTCTTGCGCCACCAGTCAGCCCATGAGTTCCAGCAGGCGCGGTTCTGTTCGTGTTGGTTGTTCATCTCATTGCGTCCTGACGGTAAAGCTCAGCCGCCCACCGGTCTACGCTAAAGGTGAGGGCTTCGCACTCCCAACTATGTCGCCAACAGAACAGCCGGAAAACCCGAAGATAGACGGATCGGCTGCAGCGGATATTAGCCGGCCCACCGCCTGCGCCCAGACACCAATGCCGACCGGGAGACCAACCGCACCTGGACACCGCCGACCGTCCCCAACCACCCATTGACTGTCCTGCTGAGCAGCCAAGCTCCGCCCTGTCGACAACGCCAAGTCTCACAAGCCGCTGGACCGCTCCCCCACTGACACTTGGCGTCGTGCCCTTGTTACCAGCCCTAGGCCAAAGCAATCGCTGGCTGATCCGCACGAGGAGCGGGAACACCATACAACATACCTTCAGCACTAATGTCCTCGTCAATGTCGGGCCAATGCACCCCTTCACCATCACCGATAATCTCGAAATTTGCACGCTGTTCAGGGGTTGCCTCCGACAAGCGCCACGACCAAGCGAGAGGCACACTAATTGTGCGTCCATCTGTCAGATAGGCCGTAATGGTATCCTCGCTAACACGAATGTCTTGGATTTGTACTTCTAGCCTAACCACAGTGTTCATGCCACGCCTCAACAATTTTATCCAGGTTATCCTGAATCATTCTACGAATCTGATTTAGCTCTCTTGGAGAAAAACGGTGGTTTCTGCTCAATGCGATAGGTTCGAGCCAAAACTTGCAGGTCATTCTACCCCGTTGGACATGTACATGCATGGGCTCATTACAGTCAAAACTGTAGAAGAAGAAGCGATAGGGACCGGGAATGTTCTTGACCGTTGGCATTGCGAGACTCTCTACCTTATCTTCGACATCCGCCAGGCTGGCTAACATTGTTTATATCGATCCGCATAACACCCCAAACACAACTATAATTGCCGTGTAAGACGCCTACAAATAGAGCATCACTTTCGGGGTAACCAGCGAGACACCAAGCCGTTGCGATAAGACGCCGATCTTATCGCCGTATCTTATATGGATCGGCATAAGACCCTCCGTTCGCTCAGATCCCATCGATCTGGCTCCGCACACCCTTTGGCCCCCTATTCAGCACATGGGTGTAGACCATCGTGGTCTTCACGTCCTTGTAGTCCAGAAGCTCCTACACTGTTCGTATGTCCTAGCCGTCTTCCAAGAGATGATACGTAGTGTTCAAAAGTTGGTGAAATTTTTCGGCCCACCGCAAAAAACTTGGTATCAATATACTACGTCGTATTGAATTAGTAATGGTGCTTTGGCCTGAATTGATAGGGACATCAACCAGGAACACGGTAGACCGAAAAAAGCTACTTTGAGCCGACCCTTTCCGAGGCTATACACGCTCACGACTTGCCGATTCGATACACGTTGGTTCCACAGACCGGGCATTCACCTTGAGTCGCCGGACGCCCGTTCTTCATCGTTATAGCCTTGGGGTTCTTGATCTCTACCTTTTCCCTGCACTTCATACAGTAAGCTTGCATCTCGTCCTCCTTCAGCATGAATTCTGACTAAAGACTAACACGTAGATGGTAATCAGTCAATAAGCCTATGGTGACAAAACCTCATTTTTCGCATACAGGCTGTACGTCAGTAAACCACAGCAAAGCTCTTCGCAGAAGTTTGACCCCTTATCCTAAATGATAGCTTCAGACTCCTACCTGGATAAACTTGGCGTCTGTAAGGTGTTGCCTTCCCCACTTGTGGGGAAGATTTCTTTTGCCGATGAGGCGAACCGGTTGCTTCTCCTGGGCTAAGGCTTTGT
>JALPYG010000114.1 GCA_023271215.1 Dehalococcoidia bacterium | reverse complement strand
AGTGAAGCATGCAAAATGCAAGCAAGGCTTTATAAGATCGAGGCTATGGATCGACCCCTCAATCAAGAGGATTAAAACCACCGCTCAAGCATGCGCACGTCCTTGAGGGCCTTGAATGAATACCCACCCAACAGGGCTGCTATGCCGATAAGGGCCACCAAGGAGAGCCTGATGTCTATTATTTCCGGAAAACCTAGATAAGGCCTGATTAGGTTTACTGCGTGCGTTGTGGGGTTGATGAGCAACATCATGACGTAGGCACGCGGCAAGTCCTGAGTCCCATAATAGATCGGGGAGGCAAGCAAGGTCAGCCATGTGAGCAAAGGGAATATCCCCTGAGCTTTGAAGGGGTTCCTAACCACGACACCCAGGAAACACCCCAGCGAGGCCATCGCGAACAGGGAAACAATCGTGCCAATTAAGAGAAGACCAATTTGCACCTCGCTCGCTTGCCAGGCAGCCAGCGCCAAAAGGAAGATCACCTGCGGGAGGATCAGGAGAGAGTAGGCTGCTATAATTCCCAGCACCGCCTGCGTTATATGAATGGGAAGGACGGCATACAGTTCCAGGACGTCCGCCTGCATCAAGTTGCTCACCCTTAGGGCAACCATGGTGAAAAAAACAGAAACCAAAGAGGCAATCATCAATCCTGAGAGCAAAAAGGCATGGTCTTCTCCAACACCGGCAAGGAGGAGCACAATGGCGTACGAGAAGGGGATCACTATTAGACTGATGAAGAGTTGCACTTTGTAGATCCTCATCGCCTTTATTTCCATGAGGATCGCGAACCATACCTTCGTCATGGTGAGTTCTCCTTTATCAACAGTTTCTTAACCGCTCGCTCCAGTGAAGGAGATTCTACATGCAGGTATCGAAGCCCGGAGCTGCTTTCAATATCCTCTATATACTTCAGCCCCTGGGACAGGTTGTCACACACAATCTCAATCGCATCGCCGACCACGTCGAATGTCGCACCAGCCGAGGCCAGCAAGTTGTTTGCGCTCTCTCGATCCTGTGGGACGAGCGTAACTGCCACTGGTAAGCGTGCCAGGGCCGCAACTTCATGCGGCGGCCCTTCAGCGATAAATTTGTGCCCCACCATGAAATAGATTCTACTACAACAGTCCTGTACCTCCTTGAGATCGTGGCTGGCTAGGAGGACGCCGCGGGATGCTGGTGCGTGAATTGCTTCCCATACACGCGATTTTCTTTCCACGTCGACCATAGCAGTGGGTTCATCCAGAATGAGGAGAGGCGTCTCCTGGCAGAGCGCCATGGCCAATAAGACCAGCTTCATCATGCCCCTGGAGAGTTGGTATCCTGCCAGCGTTGCTGCCTGCTCAAGACCGACTAATTCGAGGGCTTGGCGGACTTTCTCCCTGAGAGCAGCGCCTCTGTAACCCTTGAACTTGAGGACAAAACCCACCACCTCTTCAACAGTGAGCGATGGGTAACACAATGGATCCTGGGGTACATACCCTACCAACCCCTTGATAGCGTGAGGATGCTTAACGACGTCTCGACCGAGGACCTTTATCTGTCCTTTCGTGGGTCTCAGTATGCCCAGCAACTGTCGGATGAGAGTGGTTTTGCCAGCACCGTTCGGGCCGATCACGCCCACGATTTCACCCTCACATACCTTTAAGGTAAGAGCATCGTTGGCTTTGAGCCCGGTTGGATACACCTTGGTCAGGTCGACGACTTCAGTGAGTGTGGTCATATCTGTACCTGATGGTTTTGTAGTTTCTTCTCATAATGCGAGATGACATATGTACGAATTGCGTCCACTATAAATAGATCCAACCATTCCTTGTGACACTCCCTCTTGGTAGAGCCACCCGCTTGCCACTTGCAGCCGCCATAGCAAATAGGGCCATAGATACAACTCGCGACACAAGGGGGCTCAAATGCAACACTCTCATACCAGTTCGAACGCAGAATGTCCAAACGCCCCGCCTCATTAATTGTAGCATCTGGATGAGCTCCGTACAAATCCGCCGGGCACTTATGCACATTAAGATGCTCGTCCACAGCGAATCGGTTTACAGAACTCCGAAGGCATGGCCCCTTAATGAAAGTTTTAGCAATACTGTATCCTAACTGAGCAGCGACTGTATAGAGTTGTGTTATTGTTCGAAAGATCTCAAGGTCCAATGTCCCGCTACAACCCCCGGCCACAACGGCGCTTTGAGAGAGACAGGTGTGGGAAAACCCTACTGCAAGCTTATTGTGCATTCCTCGATCGCTAAGCTGGCGAAGCAATTCAGGAATGAAAGGCGCATTATGGCCATCAACAACCGGCATTACAATGATGTTCTTGCAGTACTCAATGGCGGTTTCTAGGTTATCTACAATATCATCATAGGTACCTTTTCCATCTCTGTATGGACGCCTCTGATCATGGACATCTTTAGGACCATCAAGCGTTACTTGCATCATATCTATGTAAGGGGCTAGCTCACGACATCTCTCTGTTGTCAGAAGGGTTCCATTCGTGATCATGTCGATTGTCACCGAGATGGAATTCTTCTCATACTCCTTGAGTGCCTTGGCAGCTCTGAAGACAACCTCGTAGTTCATCAACGGTTCTCCGCCAAAAAACACCACATCCAGATGCCGCAGCCCCCAACTATCCTTTTGGTCATCGATGAATCGCAATAGCGATTCAAACTTGCTCCAGGTTAGATCACGTTTCGCTTGAAGCCCCCCCTGTAGTCTTCAAAGCAGTAGGAACACTTGAGATTGCAATCCGCCGTGAAGCATAGGAACAGACCTAGGCCAGCTTGGGTGTATTTCTGTTCCCCTAACAAGTATCGCATGTATGCGACTTCGTCAAGGCCTTGATCTACAACAATCTTGGCATCTCTTAACCTGAGCAACTCTTGCTCAGAGAGCTGCGCAAATTCGGTCTCACGCAAGGAGTTAATTAACTCTTGGTCAACTGACACTATATCTCTGGTAAGTGTGTTAAAAATTACCACCGCATTATTTTGGGGTACGGGAACTTCGACGTTGAATCGTGACCACTTCAGTTGCATAGTTACCCCCCTTTTTCTCCGACGACTCGCATTTAATCGATACCCAGGAGAAGGCACAGAGGGCCTTCTCCTGGGTGCGTTTCATCTGCTGTCGTCTCCTTAATGCTTTATTTTAACCGGACTGCAAAACGAACAGCAGACAAACAAGGGTTCGCCTGGCGTTGTGAAGCCGC
>JALPYG010000113.1 GCA_023271215.1 Dehalococcoidia bacterium | reverse complement strand
AGGAGGGTTGAAGTGACAAAGAAAAAGAGGTTAAGGGGATTAACTGTTAGTGTCTGTCTAATTGCAGTGTGGGGGGTGCTACCATTTCTGGCTGCTTGTCCGCCTCCTCCACCACCAGCACCGGTACCACCAGAGTACATTTTGTTTGGGCAGGCAACCTCGCTTACGGGACCGTATGCTCCGGGTGTAGAGGCATTAACCAGAAAGAACTTTGAAATGTGGGTTGAGGAAGTCAACGCCAGAGGCGGGTTATACGTACCGGAGTACAATAAACGCATCCCGGTAAAGCATATTCGATATGACGATAGGAGCGATATAGGGGAGATGATCAAGCTGCTTGAGAAATTGATTCTGGAGTACGAGGTTCACTTTTTGTTCCCGCCCTTCGGCACTGCCATGAACGTTGCTGCCGCCCCTATAGTGAGTAAGCATGGCTATCCCTTGATTACGGCAGCATGCACCTCGGAGAAGCTGACGGACAAGCTGGAAGAGGGTAAGTTCCCTTATATGTTCTTGCTTTTGGCTCAGCCCAGAGATATTGTGCCACAACAAGTAGAGTTTCTCATTGAGAAAGGAATTGAGCGCATAGCCGTAATCTACGTTGCAGACGAGCATGGTATTGAATTCAAGGGCATTATGGTCCCTTATGCCGAGGAGAGAGGGATTGACATAGCTCTGCTCAGTAGCTATCCCCTCGGTGTCGCAGATCTGTCTCCGCTGCTAAAAGAAATTAAGGCAGCCGATGTTGATGCTCTGATTGCCTATTCCTACCCCCCATGTACCTTCCTTCTGACGGAGCAAGCGATGATATTAGGTTTCAATCCAAAGGTCTTCAGCGTTGGTGTCGGTGGACTGTTCCCTATGTATAGGGACGCATTCGGCGCCGACGTTGTTGAGGGGATTATGGTCTACGCTCCAGTCAGCAGGTATAGCTCTCCGGAAATAGCAGAGTTTTTTGAGAGATTCGAGAAACGTTGGGGCAGGGAACCTGAAACATGGGGAGGCATATATACTACCGCTATTGGCGAGATCTTCGAACAAGCTATTGCGAAGGTCGGACTTGACAGAGCCAAGGTAAGGGATGTGATTGCTACAGAGACATTTGATACCACAGTGGGTCCCATAAGATTCGTCAACAATCGTAATATATATTTTAAGGGTCTCTATGGACAATGGATAGGCGGGGACATGCACGTTATTATGCCTAGGGACATGCGAACCCATGAACCCATCTTCCCTAAGCCTCCCTGGCCAACGGAATAAGGCGCACTTAGGTGTAGTGAGTGGTACTTACACCTCGGTTAGGGGGAGTTCAACTCCTCCAACCGGGGTGGTAAGCTGTAAGTTGGTTAGCTGGCATTTTCCAGCAGGTAACTGGCTTCACTTCAGCAGACTCATTTTGTCAGCTTTTTAGCCAAGCTGTAAGGTGTGAATTACAGAGCCAAGGTAAGGATAAAAAGAAGCCGTGAGTTCAATACTTGTTGTTGAGATAGTGATTACTGGCCTAATAATGGCAGGGCTCTATAGTGTACTGGCTGTAGGTCTTAACCTTCAGATCGGTATTTCACGAGTGGTGAACATGTCCCACGGAGAGTATATTATGCTTGGCGCTTTCGGCGCCTATTTGTTATATACACGCCTTGAAATTAACCCATTTGTTTCTATTCTCACCGTCGCCCCTATTCTATTTGTAAGTGGTTATTTAATTTACATCACTCTGTTTCAACATCTCAGAAAGCGATCAAAATCTATAGAAATGTCTGAGATGAATTCTCTCTTAGTTTCCTTCGGTGTCCTGTATATCATTAATAATACAGCTTTACTGGCTTGGGGTGCCGATGTAAGAGCCTACTCTTATTTAGCTGAGCCAGTCAATCTGTTTGGCTCTATATTTGCGGCAAATCGCTTGGTGATACTACTGGTCGCTACGGTCGTAGGTCTGGCGTTGTTTCTATTCCTTGGGCGGGCACGCTGGGGAAAGGCGGGTAGAGCCGTCGCCCAGGATCTGACGAGCGCTCAGCTTATCGGGATAAACACTGATAGGATTCTAGCCCTTTATTTTGGTCTCGGCGTTCTTTTAGCAGGTGTAGCCGGCGTACTTATAAGCATGATACACACAATTACACCGCTTATGGGTATGCCCTATGCCATAATTGCCATTGTAGTGGTTGTCATCGGTGGATTGGGCAATATCTTAGGCAGTCTAATAGGGGCTTTGATACTGGGCTTCATTGCATCCATAACGATGTTTATAGATATAGCCCTACAGTTATCTGTCTTCTACGCTGTCTTTATGCTTATACTCTTGGTAAGACCACAGGGTGTTTTGGGGAAAACGTATCGATAAGATGCAATTTACTGGCAAAAGAGCGACTTATATCGGGCTGCTTTTCTTAGCATTAGCCGTAGTAGCGATCATACCTGTCTACACCTCGGCTTATATTCACATGCTCTTAACCACCCTCTTTATGTATGCAGTCCTTGCCGTAAGTTGGAACATTTTCTGTGGTCCCTCCCGTTACATCTCGCTCGGGTCAACCGCCTTTTTTGGGGTTGGCATATATACTGCAGCCGTACTGGGCGATACCTTCCCTCTACTTATAATTATCGTTCTTGGTGGACTAGCTGCTTTTTTGCTCGCCCTTATTGTTGGCTTATCAACCCTCAGGCTAAGGGGCATTTACTTTGCCGTATTCACCTTTGGACTTGGTGAGTTCTTGAGGCATACTGTGCTGTGGTATGAAATTAATATAACATCGACTTTCAGCCGATGGATTCCTATGACAGAAGTGTTGATTGCTTATTATGCTATGCTAATCCTTCTTCTGGCAGCACTGCTTACCAGTTACATTATTAAATCGTCTAAATTTGGGCTTGCCTTAAAGAGTATCGGCGAATCGGAGGAAGCTACTCATCATATGGGCGTAAATGTAACTGCGGTTAAAGTTATCTTCTTTGCCATCAGTTGCACCTTTATGGGATTAGCTGGAGCAATAATTGCTGGACGCTGGACATATATTAATCCAACGATCGCCTTTAACCCGGCTGTTTCCTTTATGGTCGTGCTAATGGTTCTTGTTGGCGGCATAGGACAAGTGCACGGACCTCTTTTAGGTGCTGCTGTTCTTGTAATTGTTTCTGAGCTGCTATTAGTCGGGTTCACTTATTATTACTGGGCCTTGTTTGGCGTTACATTAATAGCTGTTATCTTATTCGGCTCTTCTCCAAATTTAGTAGTAAAGG
>JALPYG010000111.1 GCA_023271215.1 Dehalococcoidia bacterium | reverse complement strand
CTTCCTTTTTTCCTCGATGCGTCGAATAATAATCTCTCCGTCGGCGATCATTTCCAAATGATCTCCGGCTTTAAGTCCGTGGTAGCGGACCCATCCGACGGGGATAGTCACCCCGAATGTCTGGCCGATTGGAAACAGTTTGCGTTTTGATAATATTGGCATTCGATTTTCCCCCTTGACAAAGGACTATTTTTAGTTTAAACTCTTTATAAGAGGGTGTCGATGACAAAATTGAAGCAAAATGTCAGGTGGTGTGGATTGACGGAAGGCGCGGACCTGTATGGCTTTTCGGAAGCGCGCAGTTTCATGCGAGTCCTGGGAGAGATACCCGGTTGGTCGAGAGATGAAAAGGGGCGTTATTTCTCTAGCGCTGCCGTGGAGATCTTACCAAGTGTGGGGAAGTATCTGCGCGTGCCCCGGGGGCTTGATTCATTTGGGATACAAATTATCTCCGGAATTGTCAGTAGTCAAATTAGCGTCAGCCCCGATCTCGGGCGTGCTTATCCGGGTATTTTTCTGAAGCCAGTCCTATCCGGTGTGAAAATCGAAATTGTGCGCGATACATCATGGGATGATACACCTGTTCTCACGGTTGAATATGATCAAGTCACGGGCCGTACGTTTGTCAGGAATGGATAAAGGGGGCAGCATCTGCCACTTCTGTATATTTTGACATGGCCAGCGTCAGAAAAAACTGCCCACATTGACCCTGGGCTGATTTGGCTAGTTTTTAAGTGAAGGCTCAGGGAAGTCGAACTTCAGATGTGGTAGAATAGAGGTGATCAATTCAGTGGGCGTTTATGAACACCGCCAATCTCCTACTCTCCCCAACGGAGGAGACTAATGAGTGCGCAATTTACTCTCGACCACAAAAAAGCAACCCAGTCCCTCAACTATTTCGCCCGGCAAGAAGGCGGGCGGATCAATAAAATGAAAGTGCTCAAGCTGGTGTACTTCGCAGATCGGTACCATCTTCGCAAGTATGGCCGTCTAGTTACCAACGATACATACTATGCAATGGAGCATGGCCCTGTCGCCTCTGGAGTCAAGGACATCGCTGAATTTAGTGTGGCGCTGGATCATCGCGAGAAGAAGTACGTTTCACAGTATATAGCTCCCATAAACAAGTACTCTTTGAAATCACGTGCTGACATTGACCGCGAGGAGTTTTCTGATTCCGATATCGAAGCGTTGGAGTTTGCTTGGGTCAACTTTGGGAACCTGGATCAGTACCAACTTCGCGATCTAACGCATAAGTATCCCGAATGGCTAAAGCACAAGCGAGCATTAGAAAACCGCCTCAGAATTGATATGGATATCGAGGACTTTCTGGGCGATCCTGAAGCGACTGTCAATAAATGCTATGAATTGGATGACGAGGACAAACAAGATCGCCGCGAGCAATTGCATGAGGCTCAATACCTTGAGTCGCTCTGGAGATAATCCTGGTGGAGGTTCCTCCTGAGGTTGCAATCAAAGCAACTATTAGACCCGGTTCCGTTTTCTACTTCCTCGAAGATACCCTAACCTCTGATGAACCTCACTATTTCATCGTTATCAACATTGACCCGCTGACCGATAAGACCTTAGTGCTCGTGTGCGCTTCGTCACAGATTTCCAAGGTGAGGCGTCGCCGTAAGAATTACCCCGTGGAGACACTGGTTGAGATTACGCCTGCTAATTACGCGGACTTTAAGGTAAATTCTATAGTAGACTGCAACGATGTTTGGGAAAAAACTGTCTCAGAACTTGTGCAGAAACGTTCCCAGGGGGAGTTGCAGCTTAAAGTACAGATGGAAACAGCCCTTATCGAAAAGCTTCGGCAGGGAGTGCTCGCAAGTCAAAGAGTCAAGAATAGGATTAAAACACTTCTCCGAAAATGACCTTTATTTTAGCATCCGGTCGGCGGGGTAATTTACAACCGCATAGTGGTGTTATTTAGTCAACAGTCAAAAATCTTGCTGGCGTGGCAAATACCTATCTTTTTAGAAGCCGCCTTGCCGCTTTCGCGGCGGGCCTGCCGGCGGGAATAACGACGCCCTCCCCTAGTTGGAGATTGCCTTCCTTATCTAAGCAAAAAGATTCGTCATTCACGTCAGCCCGGTCCAACCTCAGAACGGCTTCCCGTCTTTGTGTATCAGTCCGGGCAATATAACGCTGAGTGACCTTCAGGCTAGTATGTCCTAGCAGTCGCCTGACCGTTTCCATGTCGGTTCCGGTATCAACAAGTGACGTGCCGAAGTGATCCCGCAGGCTGTGGGTGTGAAGGTCAACACCCGCCTTCTTGGCTGCCCTCTTCACCAGTCCGCTAATCGTGCTGGGTTTCAGTCCGAACAAACTTTCCTGCTGATCTTTCCCTTTCAGGAACGGAATCAATAACTCCACCAAAGATGGTGCAAGGTCAATGATTCTATCCTTCTGCCCCTTTCCTTGCCGGACGACTAGGTATCGACGGTCTAAGTTTATATCGCCAACTTTTAGATCGGACAGTTCACTTCGACGCAAGCCGGTCTTAATCGCCAATTCGATTAGCAGGACATTGCGCTCCACGACTCCCTTGTGCGTTTGATTGGCCCTCAGTGCGCTTTTGAGTTTGTCAATATCCTCGGATTCAATGTAGTTGGGCAAAGTCTGCGGCACCCGGATTTTCGATGTCATTCTTTCACCATACCAGGTTAAGAATCCGTTGACGATAGCGTGATAGCGATATAGCGTCGCCGGCTTCCTATCGGCAAACTGGGACAGAAAACCAGCGGCCAGCTCCGGACTTGGGGGAAACTGTCCAAGATAGTCCTGAAAGTGTCCTAACACCCTTCGGGCCTCGTCCAGGGCAGGGCGGGAACGGTGTTTTAGTATCAACTGGGCGTCGTAGAGTTCAAAGAGCTCGTCGTTCAGCTTGTGTCGGAGTCGTAGTTTTCGTTTTCCATCACTGCCTAATAACATTTCCATCATCTCCCTCATTTCGTACAGAAAGTAGTCAGTTCTGGGCTCGGCAGGATTCGAACCTACGACCAACCGGTTATGAGCCGGCCGCTCTGCCGCTGAGCTACGAGCCCCGGTGAGACCTAGTTGACCCCATACATTCCTAGAGAACTTCATGCATGCACCAATACTTCTTCTGTGTGGTGAGGAACCATAGCCTTCCCGTTAGATACAATGCCTACAGGAATTGGATCGCCCTGCTTGATAAGCGATCTTAAATAAGCCCTGGTGGCGTCCTTGGCATTCTCCAGGGCTTCCTCTTCAGTGTCGCCGCAGGTGTGCAAACCCTTGAGAGCCGGGCAGTAGGCATGGAAGCCATCACCATCAGGTTCAATGAATATCTCGACTTTGAATTTATTATCACTGTGCATTTCGGTCTCCTCCCTGGTTATTCTATTATAG
>JALPYG010000112.1 GCA_023271215.1 Dehalococcoidia bacterium | reverse complement strand
AGACTCCACCTCCGGTTTGGAGTTGGAGGGGAGAATAGCACCATGATGAAGATTTGGGGAATGCTCTCAAGTGATGACGGGAATGCCGGATTCGATGTTGTCCTGGATGAAAACTGGTACGTGTTACTCCTGGACAAGGATGAGGTTATTGCTCGTTTTGATCCGCGCGATTATACCTCAGCCGAGTTGTATGGGGAAGTGGAGAAGGTGCTCCAATGGAGGCGAAGTGATCGTGCGGCAAAACCGAAAGCCCAGATGGTTCGGGCTTGTGGCCTATCCTGAAAGTCCATTTCGTTCTTTTATGCTCCATGCGCGCCAGCATTAAGTAAGGTCACCTTCCCTAGCCCAAGCAACCCGGAACCAGGTTGAACGCACCTCTTCCACCACGCCTCACCAGGTACCTCCGGTAGTTTCCCGATTGACAAACCCCAATCAAGAGGGTAATGTATTGCCAAGACCGGCGATGTGATCCCATTGCCCGGCAAGCCCCTGATCGGGTCAGGGGCAAGCGGAGGAGACGAACAGAAGGTGAGAATCGCCCTTCAGCTTGAGCCTCTCAGCGGCAGGCTAAAGCTACCCCTTCAGTACAACAGAGAAGTCCAGGGGATGATATACCGCAATCTTGATGATGCCCTGGCTGACTGGATCCACGATGAAGGCTTGTCTCTGGGGAAGCGCTCCTTCAAGCTTTTTACCTTCAGCCACCTGCAGGGCCGCTACCATATCACCCCGGGTACCATCGAATTCAGCGGAGCGGTAAGGGTCCATGTTGGCTCGGTCCACGAGCAGATATTGCAATCCTTAGCAGAGCACCTTCTACGAGGGCCGGCGGTTCGGCTGGGGAAGGAAGTCTGTGAGGTATCCAGCATGGAGGTAGAGCCGCTGCCGGAGATGTCCAGACCGATGCGTGTCCGAACCCTCTCCCCGATCACCATTTACAGCACACTGAGCACGGCCGAAGGGCGGAAGAAGACCTATTACTACAGCCCCTCTGAGCGAGACTGGGAGACACAACTGCTCTCCAATCTGAAGCGAAAGGCCAGGACACTCGGCTGGGGAGAGGCTCAATTGCAGAATCTTGAGGACGGGAAGGCACACATTCGGCCTATCCGGATAAGCAACCGCGATCTGAAGATCATGAAATATGGTGATACCGTGATCAAGGCATGGTCGGGGGTTTACGAGCTGGACCTCCCGGAACCGTTCTTTCTTCTGGCCTACGATGCCGGACTCGGATCGAAGAACAGCCAGGGATTCGGGATGGTGGAGGTGGTCAAGAGAAGGCTGGCGGATGGTACCTTTGGGCATAGATAAGGAGAAGTTTTGCCTTCAACGCATTCGTTAACTTTGTGGTAAAATGAAGGTGGTATTACTGATTACGACAGGTGAAGGTCACCATGCTTAGAGAGCTTTGCTCTTTCCCGAGCGCCTTCCGGCTTGAAGACATCCTGCAACAAAGGGAGATGCTGGCGGAAATCTTCAAGGCAATGCAGGTGCGCCTGGCCTACCTTCATGGCTCGCTTCTCGACGGTCGCGGTCGAGATGCCGATTTTGCCGTGCTCTTCGACAACTACTCCTTCACCCAATCTCAGGATCTCTACGAGGGCCTTTGCCGGATTCTTAAGGCGGATAACATTGACCTCCTGCCGCTTAATCGGGCGTCCTTTGAGTTAAAGAAAAGGGTCGCTCTATCCGGGCTTGTTATCTATGAGGCTTGCCCCGCGGCCGTTTCGGATTTCCTCGAAAAAATGCTAACTCAGCTTGAAGACCACCGCCATTTTGTGACTCTGGCGCAGGCCGAGCTTGAAAAGAGAATCAAAGGAGGAATTTCTATGGCCTCAAGGAAGCTGGATGCTGAAAGAGTAACGAGCTACCTCTCCCGCCTGGACGATGTGGTAGCCAGACTAATGGACTTAAAGAGCAGTTTCACCTCCTTTGAGGACTTCATGGCTCAGGTTGACCGCAGAGAACTTTCAGTCCATTACCTCCGCATCGCCCTGGAATCCGTGCTCGATGTCTGCCGTCATTTTCTGGCAGTAAAGGGTACAGACCTCGACCAGGTGGATACTACCAACCTCATAGAGCTGGCCGGTAAGAACGGACTTCTCCCACCAGACTTTGCCCGAAGAATCCGTGGAATGGCCGGGATGAGAAACGCCATCGTTCACGTCTACTGGAACCTGGACTATGCCGCCATCTATGAGGCCGTAAGTCGGCTCTCGGACTTCGATGATTTCGCCAGATACGTCCTGCAATTCTTGCAGCGCCAAAATCGGAAGCTGTCATGATGGAAAATACCGTGGAGTTCCAGGAGACGAACCAGGGATTCGGAATGGTGGAGGTGGTCAGGCAGAGAACAGTTGCCAGGGATCAGGGATCGAGATCATTTAGAGTTGGGCAACTTTGTGATAAAATGAAGGTGGTATTACTATTGGAGTATTACAGAGGAGTTGAACATGCCTAAGATGACGATTAAAGGCCAGATAACCATCCCTGGAGAAGTCAGGGATTCCTTAGGTCTGAAGCCGGGGAGCAGGGTTCGATTTAGACTGGAGAATGGAAGCTGCATTCTGGAAAAGGATATAGGCGGACACGCTCAAGTGATGGCTGACGCCCTGGTCACCAGGGACAGAGGATTCTATCAGACTTATTTCAAATCTCTGCCGCTCAACAAGGTTACGCGGGCTTTAACATGAGAGTGATGATAGTTCACGGGGATCTGGATTTGGAGTGAATATATTCTCAATTTCGAACTGGCATTCAAAGGGACAGGACCTAAAAGCCAAAGCCCACGCAAGAGTTTTCGAGGAACACTGAGAGAGACCAAGAAATGGAAATTGAGTTGACTGGTAATCCTTTCGTAGATACAGGTTTGGGAGTAATAGCAGCGTTAGCCCAGTTAGAAGAGATCCATGATCTTAGGCTAGGCCACATGGAAACGGTTTATGGAAACGGTGATCACTTAGCAGCGTTGAGCTCTAAACTCAAAACTTTTACCCAGATTCTTGGTACCAATAATCCACTCTTCCAGTACGGATATGGATACGACAGAGAGAAGGGCCCTTCAGATACGAATATAACTATTTACAAGAACACGCTGAGGGGATTTTTGCTGGAAATTAAGAAGTCTAAAACCGGGCCAAGGTGTTGGGCATGTGGAACTCCTTCTGGTTTTGATTTTGCTCAAATATGCAGGCAGGCTATTGAAAAAACTGGGAGACAGTTGGCGGGGGACAAGTCGGTAGGGAGGGATTGGTTTCCATTAGCTGGCAGTCTGGGAAGCGACGCACAGGCTCTTCCTGCTGCCTCCAAATCACCGCATATCTGTCCAAAGTGCCTCTTTGCTATCCATT
>JALPYG010000110.1 GCA_023271215.1 Dehalococcoidia bacterium | reverse complement strand
ATATAAACCACAGAGCCAAAGCAGTCAAGGTAACGCCAGCTATACCAAAGAGGTAGGTCACCTGGTGGCATTTATCTGGACCCCTGAAGCGCTTGAGAACCTGCTCCTGCATCGGTCAGCAGACGTTCAACGGTGGGCTATCCGCCGATCCCTCGATCTATACCCCGATATACTGGGGGACCAGGTTATCAGGCTAATTGCCTCTGCCTCTGCTGAAACCTCCTCGCTGATACTGCATCGCCTGGCGCAGCTGGATTTGTTCATTACCAATCCAGACCCCCTGGTGGAGCTGGCACGAGGTGACAACGACCTTGACCTCAAAGCCCTTGCAGGAGCTATCCTTCTGCGCTCTGACCATGCGCTTTTGCCCAGCGAGATAGAATCAGTCAGCGCAACCCTTTATCCCCGTATCGTTGGTTCCACGGAGCGAGGCTTTGACCTCCTGCTTCGGGTCTACGGTGAGTCCGACGCTGATAATAAGTCCATCCTTGATGGAATAGCTCACGCCTGCAACTTTGCCGATCTCCCTCGGGATCTGGCTCGTGCAGAGGGTGAAGAGGGAATCAAAGAGAGAATCAAATACTTTGGCAAGGTGTGGGGATGCGATATTCCTCGCCTGGAACGGCTCTCTCAGCCCGAAGAGGTCCAATCGGCCCTGGAACAGGCCCTGGCACGGGCAATCCCGGAAGACAGCACGCCATGGAAACAAGGCTTGCTGGCTGAGCTGGAACAGGACCGAGCGCGGCTGGCAGCTTTGCGGGACATAGCCAGGGAAAGGCTTTCCAGGTGGTCAACAGAGGAGAGGAGGCTTCTTCTGGCATGCATCCTCTGCCTTCGGCGTAATGAGGCATGCCGGAGCCGTCTCATAGAGGCTCAGGATGTGCCCCGTCTATGGAGAGCACTGGTGATGAAACCCTGGCGTGGCGTTCTAGGGCAGGCACTGCGGGATTTCTTGCTCCGTGCAAAGCCGGAAGAACTCCACGCTTCACTATCGAAGGCGCTCTCTGAGGAATACTCTTATGCCGCCTATGCGTTCAGCATCCTCAATACTCTGGACACTCCCGGGAGATTTGAGCTCTTCCTGGACGTCTTCGAGGGCAAGAAGTATGGCGATGTTCTAGCTGAAGAGGCTGGTGAGCCTTTGAGAAAGGCCGGCGTGCCAGCATCCCAATATATAATTGAACACTACCCCCAAATGTCTGGGGATCTGCGGGCATTGATTCTCCACATACTGGACTCGCTTCCTACACCTCAGGTGGTAGATTTCTGCCTGGAGCACTTCGAGGATTATACGTGCAGCCGGGATCCCTCGGAATTTGTAGGGTGTCTGGGTGAAATAGGTTCCGATCGGTTCCTGGCCCCCCTGCTTCGGGAATGGAAAGAAGGCGAAGTGGGCATAGGCAGGGCTATAAAGCTGATCTCCGAGATACACAGCGTCAGGGATGAGCAGATTGACAGGGTTATTCGAGATGCTGAGAGGAGAGCTCGGCACCCGGAGGATGCCCTGGAGAGGCCTATTTCCTTGTTTCCTCTTCGCTGCACCGAATGCGGGCATACCTACCACTACGAACTAAGAAACATTTATATGGACAAGGGGGGCCAGCCCATCATCGGGGACATCATCCAGTGCAAAGGCTGCAGGAGCATCGAGACCTATGAAATGACGATTCATACTCGGTTTGGGATCATCGCCGAGATGATGAGGTTAGTGGCCCTCAAAGAGGCACAGGAGGGAGAGACATTCGACTCTCTTGATACGCCGCTCAAGGTTTACGACGAGTTTCGTCTGAGAGCCCTTGGCCGAAAGGTGAAGAGTGCTGGCGAGGCATATCATCTCCTCAAAGGCGAGATTGAAAAACACCCTCAGGATGCTGTTCTGCAAAGGCACATGGGGAATGTGATCAGAAACGGGGGGAGACCTGATCTGGCATTGCCTTACTATCTTGAGGCTATCAGGCTCAACCCCATCGATGCCGAGTCCTACCACTGCATCGTTGATACCTTCATAGAGCGGGGGCAGTACAGGGAGGCCATCCCCTACCTGGAGCGGCTCATACCGCTATGCCGTGAAAGCAAGCTGGATGAAGATTTACGGCGAGGCTTGTTTTCAGCCTTACTCAACCAGGTTAACATTATCCAGGAGGAGACCGGCCATAAGGTAGAGCTTTTCCCACTGGCTAAACCTGATGACCTGCGTGAGGCAAAAGGGCCTATTACTCTCAACATCCGCTCATTCGACCCATCCGACCCCGAAGGCTTTGAGTGGCTATATCATGCATTTCGCTATGGCAGGGCTCCTAAAGAAGCAATAAAGTCGGACTTCACACTTGAAGCGAGTCGGCCTCCAGAAGTCTTACGACAATCCCCCGTCCTTAGACCAGTCAGGAAGATAGGTCGCAATGACCCTTGCCCTTGTGGCAGCGGCAAGAAGTATAAGAAGTGTTGTGGGCGGTAAGCCCGTTCGTTTGTAATTCCGGCAGGAGACACAGCTCATTGTCTGGCTGCCTCGGAGGGCCATGGCGCTGACTAATGCCTTGAGGCATATGGAAGTAGGGAAGTAACTACGTTACCTTGTTCGAAGGTAGGGGGAGCGATGGTGAGATATAACGAAGAGGGTGTAAAAGCCCTCGACAAAGTGCATGACTTGATTCAATCCTTCAACTTGCCTTTCGCAGCGGCTCGGAAATTCAATGCGATAATGGATGCCATCGAAATACAGGTAGAGGACTGTCACTATAGTCCGGCAGTAATAGACTATCTATGCGAATCCATATTGGCGCTGGCTGATCAGTATGAGTTAAAAGAGCAGCGTGCTAAACTCGAAGCCGTCCTGACCGCATTTGGCCGGGACTTGGAAATATGGGACGTTTAGCCTCAGTCCTACATGGTCACTCAATGATGATATGCCAACATGGGTAGTGTAGAACCTGGCTCACTGTGTGGCATATCTGTGTAAGCTCATGGTTCGGGCTCCGTCCCTTCATCTCGACCGGGATGAATCTCGCTCAAAGTAAAGACGGGGTAAACAATTCAGCGTTTTGTAAAGCGACCGAAGCCATTTTTGTGTATCTTCGGATCTACTGAGGGCCCTCGATCAACTCGATCCCCTCGTCTTCGAGCCACTCCAGCACCCGCTCCCGGAGACGGCTATCACTGAAACTAAACCACCGCTCTCGCTCTATCGGGTTATCGGCCAAAACATCCTTGAACCGGCGGAAGGGGCGTCGCCCGCTGATGGCCTGCCAGAGTCGCTCCCGTAGCCGCTGATTCCGGACCGTGGTGATAAACTCTTCCATGTCGCGATAGGCATCACTGGATTGGGCATGCGGTACCGAGATGTATCGCACGCCGAAGCTCTGCTCGATCTGGTTCGCCTCCCGCAAGGCATCCTTCTCCCATTCAGGCAATGAAAGCCGGTTCAAGATGGGGGTGATGTCGACCTCCTCACGAGCTATCTCGTCAGGTCGGGCCTCCTCGTAGATCTGCTCAAGCTGCTGGCGTATCTCCTCGGTCACCATCACGGTCTCGCCCGTCTCTAGATCCAGATAGTAGCTCCGCTCCCACGATGTGTCTTCAAAGGCCGCCTCCAGTTCCGAGAGATTGACCTTGAGCCTTCGTCTGATTTG
>JALPYG010000011.1 GCA_023271215.1 Dehalococcoidia bacterium | reverse complement strand
ACGTGGGCTGAATACCCATCCTTTCCATTTGCGCCAACAAAACAGGAACGTCTTCCACCAGTTCGTTTGTTACGGTAAGATTCTTGTTCGTAATGCTTAAATCTGACCACAACTTTGCCAATTTGTCAAAATTCGAGCGAACCGTGGGTATTAAGTGAACGCCAAAGGCAATCGCTAAATTCTTAGCGATCTTCTTCAGCGGGTTACCGCTCAACAGTATGACACTAACAGAAAAGAGCAATGCCACCCAACCGGAGAGTGATATATCAAGCGGCGCTGTAAGACTTAAATTTGAGGTGATTGTTGTGATGACAGATGTTGCAATGTTGCGCAATACCGGCAAATGCGAGATACCTAGCTGGAGATAAGCCAGTGTCAAAAGTATGAAAGGAAGCACTCTGGCCAGATGAAAACTCACCTTGCCTTTCGAAGCAGCAAAAATAATAAGTAACGCTATAAGTGTGGGCAGAACAATCTCAAGTTTATAAGGGAAGAGCAAGAGATATAATACCCCGGCAGCCAAAACAGCTTTAGTCCACTTTCCAATCCACAGGTTTAAAGCGAGAAAGGCTGCAATAAACACTATTATTGCCACTATCTTGCTAATTTGCGGGGTGTTTGCCCATATACCTAACCCATCGAGATTTAGTGACAGCAGAATAAGCAGAAATAGCAGTCCTTTTTTTCCATCTTATTATTTCCCCCCATTTTATTGCCAGCGACGATCTTCAGGATACAGGATATATGAAGATGCTAATGCATAAAGCTTCTGACGTCTATTTTCCTGATTAGTAGAAAAAAACACAGAGGCGTATAGATAGCGGTTGGAAGCCAGCGTGCCCAGTGGAAGTCAATGAAAGTCGGCAAAAACTCAAGCGCCCAACTCGGCAGCAGTCCAATACCCATCGCATGCGGTTCGATACTAAAGGTGAGAATCATTACCCCCGCTGTAACAAGCAAAAGTGGCAAAAAGACGATAAAGCCATAGAGGATCTTTCTTAGCAGACTGCTCATCATCAATATCCTTGCCAGCAAGCCTCCCGCAGATACCCATGTTATCGACACTGGCAAGATTTGTACCCAAATGAGTGGGGGGGGCGTCTGCCAGGTGTTCTATCCCAGCAACAAGCACAAAGACTCCCATAACGACGGGTGTCATCATAATACAGCCAAAAAGCAAGCAAAACCAAAACGAGAACATATATTCTCTAACGGAAAGAGGTGTGCCAAAAAGCAGCTCGGCTGTCCGGTCAGTTTTTTCTGCGCGTGTAAAGAACATAAACATTCCACCTACCATCATGGGGATAAGAATCAACATAAGCTCCAGGATGCCAGAATAATACATTGGATCAGGGGGAGAAGAAAACATATCCATCAACCGAACAATTAAACCATGCAATATAAATACAGCACCTGCTATAATTGTCATCGCTACAGTGGCAGCGCCAACAAGAGGAAGACAATATCGAGAAACGAACACAGTTATTCTTTTCATAATCTTTTCCTTCCCATTAGACCTTACATGCCCTGGCACCAGCTACTTCCCTGCCTGCCTTTTGGGACAGCCTCAAAAGTGCGTTTTCTATTTTGTAGATTCGCTTAACCAAGAAACATCACGTTCCGGAATATTCCTCCTGGCCAATGACTTCCATTTGTCCAGGTCAAAGGGTCCGTCAAAAACCTTTTCTCCCTCCGCAAGCAAAATCATTCTCTCGCACACATTCTCCACGATATAAGGATCGTGTGAACAAACAACAAGCGTTCTCTTGAGGCTCTTCAATTCACCCAATAAAGAAATCAGGTCTTCCTTTGCGGCAAGGTCTAAATTTGCGCTGGGCTCATCAAGAATGAGCAGGTCTGGATTATGAAGTATCACCGAGGCAAACTTTGCCCTCTGCTTCATGCCCTGTGAGAATTGTGGCAGGTTTTTGTTAAATACATCATGAAGGTTAAACAGCTTTGCGACCGCCACCGCACGTTCCTCAGGATTGGGGAGGTCCCGCAGGCCGGCGAAGAGAAGCAAAAACTTTTTCAGGGTCATGCTGTACACGCCGGCATTCTCGGGCAGGTACCCTACTTCATTCACAACCTGGGAGCGTTCTAGGTAGGGGTCCAAACCAAAAACATTGATTTTCCCGGAATTGGGCTGGAAAAAGCCCATAATGCAGCGGACAATGGTGGTCTTTCCGGCCCCGTTTGGACCGATAAGAGCCACGCTCTCCCCTTTATTGACAGAAAACGATACTTCCTTAAGAGCTTGGAATTTGTCATAGTAAAAATCCAATTTGGTAACCACAAGCATGGTTTTCATCGATCGTCCTCCTCTTTAGATTGTCCCCAGTATGCCACGATCCCAAACATCGCTATGCGCCGAAAAAATGTCAAGCAATATATCTCCCATCTTAATTTTCCTTTAACCCTTGGCCCTCTGTCAATCCCCCATCGGGGGATTTTTGGGGGAATTTAAGGGTGAGTTTTTGTCACCCTTAGCTTTGAGGAGACTACTTTTTGCTTTAAGAAGAGATACCTCGATGAATTCTAACCTGAGGCGAAATACACATGCTAATCGCGCTGCCAGAAGTAAGTCCCTGCTTCCGTTCGCGATTTGAAACCGAGTTTCCGAAAAATCCTCTTGATATGAGATTTTACCGTCTCTTCGCTTATGCGAAGCTCCTCGGCAATTTCCGGGTTGCTTTTGGAGATGGCCAGCAGCTTCAGTATCTCTATCTCCCTTCTTGTCAGGGGGCTTGCTTCATTTGCTGTGGATAGCTTTCTTTGGGAAACTATTTTACCCTCCACGATTATCGCTACGGTATCACAAAGCTTCTCCACGTCTCGTAAATCATGCGAAGTTATCACCATCGTCTTCCCGGCTTCCTCCAGTGCCGCTATTTTCTCTCTCAAAAAGTCTCTCGCCTCGACATCAAGCCCGGTGAAGGGTTCGTCTAAAAGAAGTACACGGGGATTGTGGAGAAGGGCGCATAATAAACTGAGTCTCTGTTGTTGAACTCTAGACAACGTCTTAATTCGATGGTGCCCAAAAACCCTCAACCCATACCCATCGAGAATCTCAAAGGCCTTCGTTTGATCAAACTTAAGCGACCACGCCCGGGCAAATATTTTCAAGGTGTCAAGAACGGTGAGATTCTCGTAGAGCAGAGGTAGATCCGGGAGGTAACCTATGATACCCCTCACTCTGTTCGGGTAAATTCAAAATGAAAATTGCAAAAATCAAATTGTTCCATTCTGTTCCATGAAGTGTCACTGTTCACCTTACGGTCATTCCGAGCCCCTTCGCTTCCTGTCATTCTGAGCGAAGCGAAGAATCTCATTCCGCTCAGGACAGGCTCCGCGAAGAATCTCTGAGACCCTTCCCCTTCACTGCGTTCAGGGTCAGGGTGACATATAGTGGTTGAACAGTTACTATGAAGTTTCGTTTGGTCGGGGTGGGCGGATTTGAACCGCCGACCTCATGGTCCCAAACCATGCGCGCTAACCAGACTGCGCTACACCCCGCCACCTCCATATTAACAAATTCCTACGCCTAACACAATTATCCCAGGTGATGCACTGGTAGCGCGAGAGCGAAGCGTCTTTGACCTCGCCTTGAAGCGACCCTCAACGATGGCGCCACGGATTGGCGATGAAAAATCTGGGAATATGGAAATCTTGAGTTTTGGGTCACGGCTCTTCGGCTTTGGCTATACGAATTGCCACAAGCAGAATATTACGCTAGAATCATAGGGGGAGGCGTATGAAATATCTCGTTCTGATCATCGACGGTGCCGCCGACTGGCCGCCTGAGGATCGCGGCGGCAAGACCTGCCTTGAGCTTGCTCGGACGCCAATTCTCGACTCGATGGCCAGAGAGGGACCCGTTGGCCTGGCGCGCACCGTTCCCGATGGCATGGAGCCGAGCAGCGCTTGTGCCTGCATGTCCATCATGGGCTACGATCCTGAGGTGTATTTCAGCGGTCGGGGGCCGATCGAGGCCAAGAGTATGGGCATTCCACTGGCTGAGGGGGAAGTGGCCTTTCGCTGCAACCTTGTCGCCATTCGCGATGGAAGGATGTGGAGCTACTGTGCTGGACACATTAGCGATGCCGAGTCCCACGCCATCATCGACTCGCTGAACAAGAAGCTGGGAGATGGGCGAATATGCTTTTACCCCGGCGTCGGCTACCGGCACGTTTGCACCATCAAGAACGGGCAGACTTGCCTCGAGGCCGTCTGCACCCCACCCCACGACATCACTAATCAGCCCATCACTGAGTTCCTGCCACACGGCGCAGGCAGCAATCCGCTGGTTGATATCATGGAACGCTCCAAAGCTATCATAGAGAACCACCCGGTCAATATGGCGCGGAAATCCCGTGGCGATATCCCGGCAAGCATGGTCTGGCTCTTCTGGGGAGGGGGAGCTGTCCCGGATTTCCCTTCGTTCCGGAGGCGTTTTGGGCTAAGGGCTGCGATGACCTCCGGGGTCGATCTGCTCAAAGGACTGGCAAGGCTAGCCGGGATGACGGTACTCGAAATCCCCGGAGTCACCGATAACATAGACAACGATCACGCGGCGCAGGGCGAGGGGGCACTCAAGGCGCTGGAGAAACACGACATCGTTTTCGTCCACATCGAGTCCCCCGACGAAGCGGCCCACGAGGGTCGCCTCGACCAGAAAATCGAAGCCATCGAGCAGATAGATAAGCTGGTTATCTCCCGGCTTCGCTCCTGGCAGGACGACGAGCTTCGGGTGCTCGTTCTGCCGGATCATGCCACGCCAATCAAGGTTATGACACATACCCCCGATCCGGTGCCTTTTGTGTTCTGGGGCCCGGGATTCGAGAGCAACGGCGCCCGTTCGTTCTCTGAGAGCTCTGCCGCAGAAACCGGCCTCTTTATTGAGCGAGGACACGAACTGGCGGAGAAACTAATATTCTCGTTCCACCACGAATTGCGCTAACTCCCGGAGTTGATCCTTCGCGGACGGGGAAATGGATGTCTCATCGAGTTCGGCCAGGGCACTCTGGCGATACCGTCCGGCAACACCGCTGGCGTATTGGCGAGCACCCAACCTATCGAGCATCTGCCGCACCGAAGCGACGTCCCTCTCGGCGATGGTTTGCTCACTATACACTCGGAGGAATTCCGCCCTCTGCTCCGGCCCTGCCCTTTGAATCCCGTAGATCACCGGGAGGGCCTTCTTTTTCTTCAGGATGTCGGTGGCTGGCTTTCCGGTGATCTTATCTTCACCCCAGATGCCCAACACGTCGTCCCGTATCTGGAAGGCCAAACCCAGATTCCTCCCAAATCGTCCCATGCCTTCGATGGCTCGCTCATCGTCCGTCCCCAGGAGCGCCCCTAGTTTCAGTGAACATTCGAAAAGGGCGGCCGTCTTGAGACCTATCATTTCAAGGTAGTCATCGATGCTGACGTCGAGGCGTTCCTCGTACGACATATCCAGATATTGCCCCTCGCACAATCTGAGGCAGGTCTCGTCCAGAAGACGGACGGCAGAGAGGATCTTTCCTGGAGCTAAATCTTTCCCTTCCAGCCGAAGCAAGGCCAGCCGAGCCAGGGTGTGCATAGCATCGCCGGTGTTTATCGCCTGCGGTTGTCCCCATACACTCCATACCGTTGGCCTACCCCGGCGTTTCCTGCCCTCATCTTCGATGTCGTCGTGAATGAGGGAGAAATTGTGCACCAGCTCCAGTGCGGCCGCTGCGGGGAGGGCAACATGCCAATCTTCACCGACGGACTCGCAGGACAAGAGGCATAGACTGGGGCGAAGCAGCTTCCCACCTGAAGTAAGCTGGGATTGCCCTGAAACATCAATCCACCCCAGGTGATAGCGCATCATGTGATAGAGTGGCAACGGAGAGTCTCCGACTATCCGGCGGAGTTCCGCCTCGAGGTCTGGTCGGTATCGAAGAGAAAGGGATTCCAAATTCACGTATCCCTTTGCTCACGGGCGTGCAGCTTCTCCAGCCGGCGAGCGTGGCGTCCGCCTATAAATTCCGCGCCCAGATAGGTAGTGATCACTTCCCGGACAACCCCCTCCCCTACTATCCGTCCACCTATACAAAGCACGTTGGCATTAGTGTGTTCCCGGGCCCGGCGTGCACTGAAGGTGTTATGGCAGATTGCTGCCCTGATCCCCGGCACCTTGTTGGCCACCATGCTCATACCAATTCCTGTCCCGCAGATCAGGATGCCCTGATTGAATCGACCGTTGGCCACTGCGTCCGCTACCGCAAAGGCGATATCGGGGTAGTCCACTGAACCGCTGTCGTAGCAACCGAAGTCCTCATACGTGTGCCCCATTTCGGAGAGGCAACCCTTTATGGTCTGCTTTAGGCTATATCCCGCATGATCACTGCCGATGGCAATCTGCATCGTTTCTACCTCCGAATCTTTCCGTCTAACGTTTCAGAGGGGGTTCTTAGAGGCAAGGGAAGACCCTCCGGAAACTTGACTCAAGTATACCATAATGATAAGCTAGAATCGATAGCAAGAGGACCCTTCATGACGAAGAAAGAACCCAGACCGAAAGCTGCCCAGGAGTCAGCGGTAGTCGTCGACTTTGGCTCACAGTATAGCTGGCTGATCGCCCGGCGCGTGCGCGAGTGCGGCGTCTACTCCGAGGTCGTCGCTCACAACGCCCCATGGAGGGCGGTAGCCGCACTGAAGCCCAAATGTTTTATCCTCTCCGGCGGACCTGCCAGCGTCTATGCCCCCGGTGCCCCTCTTGCCCCCAGCTATGTTTATGAGAGCGGCCTTCCTGTGCTGGGCATCTGTTACGGGATGCAAACACTGGCATATCAACTGGGCGGGCAGGTTGCCCGGGCAGAAAGTCGTGAGTATGGACTGGCGATGCTTTACAAGAACGAGGCGAACGTGCCCCTCTTTCACAATCTACCCGATGCGATTCCCGTATGGATGAGCCACGGAGATCAGATCATTGAGATGCCCCCGGGCTTCACCAGTATCGCCTATACCGAGAACTCCCCCATAGCCGCCATCGCCAATGAACAGAAGATTATCGGGATACAGTTCCACCCCGAGGTCGTTCACACCCCACAGGGCAAGGAAATACTGCGAAACTTCCTCTTTAAGATATGTGACTTCGAAGGGACCTGGACGTCCAGGAATTTCGTTAAACAGCAGATCGCCCGCATCAGGAGGAAGGTGGGCGGGGACAAGGTCATCTGTGCCCTTTCTGGCGGTGTCGATTCCACCGTGGTTGCCACCATGATACATCGGGCAATCGGTGAGCAACTGACCTGCATTTTCGTCAACAACGGCCTCCTCCGAAGGGAGGAAATCGAACGCACCCTCCGTACCTTCCGCAACAATCTCAAGATGAACGTGGTATATGTGGATGCTACGGACAGATTCCTGGAGCGCCTCAAGGGAGTTATCGATCCCGAAGAAAAGCGGCGCAGGATCGGGAACGAATTCGTCACCATCTTTGAAGAAGAGGCAAACAAGATTGGGAAGGTCGATTTCCTGGCGCAAGGGACGCTCTATCCCGATGTCATAGAGAGCACCGCTACGGTGAGCCGGGAGTCGGCAACGATAAAGACCCATCACAATGTTGGAGGGCTTCCAGAGGTGATGAGTCTCAAGTTGATCGAGCCGCTGCGCTATCTCTTCAAAGATGAGGTGCGGGAAGTAGGCACGGCTCTGGGGCTTCCCGGGGAGATGGTCTGGCGGCAGCCCTTCCCCGGCCCCGGCCTTGCAATCCGGATCATCGGCGAGGTGACAAGGGACCGCCTGGAGATGCTGCGCGCTGCCGACTGGATCGTGATGAATGAGATCAAGAAGGCAAATCTCTATCGCCAACTCTGGCAGAGTTTCGCGGTGCTGACTCCCCTCAAGAGCGTGGGCGTCATGGGAGATTCTAGAACCTACAAGTATACCGTTGCCATCCGGGCAGTGACCTCTGAGGATGCCATGACTGCCGATTGGGCTCGCCTTCCTTATGATCTGCTGGCTCGCATGTCCAACCGCATCGTCAACGAGGTCGAGGGGGTCAACCGGGTGGTTTACGACATCTCCTCCAAGCCGCCGGCGACGATCGAGTGGGAATAGCCCCAAAAAGTGAGGTAGTGCGAAATGGCATTGATGGCACCAGAGCAATTCGAAGAGAGCTTGAAAGAGATTGAACCACGGGTTTTCATGAACGGGAAAAGAGTTGAAAATATCCTTGAGAATAGGAACACCCGGACAGTGGTTGAGGCCAATAAGGCCAGCTATTCTTGGGCACTGGACCCCAGGTACAGAGACATAATGACATGCTACTCGCCGCTCATCGACGACGTAGTGAATCGCTACACCTATGTAAGTGCCAGCATTGAGGATCTGGTACGAAAGGCAGAGGCGGGAACGTTTACTGCTGAGATGCTGGGGACGTGCATATACCGCTGCGTGGGCTATGATGCATTTCATTCCCTGGCCGGTACCACCTGGGAAATGGACAAGGACCTAGGCACAGAGTACTACCCTCGGTTCATGGAATACCTGAAGATGGTGCAGACAGAGGACCTTTCGGTGGCTGGTGCTCTCACCGAACCGAGAGGAGCACGGAGTAAGAAGACCCTGGATTGGGAAGATCCCTATCTCTCCCTAAAAATCGTTGACAAGAACAAGGATGGTATTGTGGTGCGAGGGGCCAAAATCAACATCAGCGGTGCCTATGCCAGCCACGAGCTGGTGGTTTTGCCTCAGGCGGCCCATTTCAAAGGCGAAGAAGATTACGCTGTCGCCTTTGCCACACCCGTGGATGCCGAGGGCATTACTTTTGTGTGTCAGTATTCCCCTTATTCCGCTGAGAGGGACCTGGCGGAAGACCTGGAGGAATTGGGTAATCCTGTCTATGGCCAGCGTGAGACATCCATGGTGGTGTTTGATAATGTCTTTATTCCCTGGAAACGGGTCTTTCACTGTGGCGAATACGCCTATTCTGTTAAGCTGGTGACCCGCTTTGCCAGGACTCATCGCATGACCTGCGGTGGAACATGTAAGGTGGGCTTTATGAATCAGATTATTGGAGCCTCAAGACTGATTCAAGAGTACAAGGGCCTGGAGAAGGCCGCCCACATCAATGATCAATTGGCCGAGATGGTGGCCTTGAGAGAGACAGGACGGGCTTGCGGTCTGGCTGCTGCCCACAAAGGCGCTGAGGATCCCCCTGGCTCGGGCGTGTTCTTGCCGGATGAATTGATGGGCAACGTCTCCAAGCTGAACATCTGCAACGCCTTCTGGCGGGTGATGGCACTGGCTGGAGACGTAGGCGGAGGCCTGATTGTTACGTTACCCTCCCTTAAGGAGCTCAAGAATCCCGAAGTCAAGGATTATGTCGAGGAATTTTACAGCTTCGGTTCCGATGAGCCCACAGAAAACATCCTGAAGGTACACAAGCTCCTGCAGAATTGGACGGCTGGGCAGCATGGTGTGGGCACCTGGCACGGTGCCGGACCGGTCATGGCCCAGAAGATCATGCTCCAAAGGATCGTCGGCTATGAACATGAAAAGGAACTGGTCAGGCGGACGTTGAATCTTAAGGAAAAGTCCCCCTGAAAACCTTGAGGAAACACCACCGTCAGGCCCAGGGAATGCTGGCAATAGAGGCAATAGAGGAGACGGATCGTCGAAATTCGAATATCCACATTGACTGAAAACACGGCAAATTACGGCTTTCTTGCCGAGTGGGGGCTCAGCATCCTAGTTGAGGTGGATGGGGCAAGAATCCTGGTGGACACCGGGCCGAGTTTCTCAGCGGTGCACAATGCCCAGCTAATGGGAATCGATCTCTCTGCGATCGACCGGATAGTGCTCAGCCACGGGCATGCCGATCACACCGGCGGGTTACGTGAGGTGCTGAGGAGGAGAGACGAAATAGAGGTGATCGGGCACCCTGGTATCTGGTCTCCCAAGTATGTCCGGCGTGAGGGAGAAGCAGAGCAATACAATGGTATTCCCTTCTCGCGAGAGTTACTGGAAAGCCTGGGGGCCCGATTCAATCTTGTGAGGGGGCCAGTCTATATCTCCGAGCACGTCATGACCACGGGGGAGATTCCGATGCTCTCCGAGCATGAGGAGATTGAAAGCAATCTCCTTGTCAGGGAAGACGGCGCGCTCCAACCCGACAAACTGGCCGATGACCTCTCTCTCGTCATCAACAGCGACTTCGGCCTGGTTGTCATTCTCGGTTGTGCTCACCGGGGGATAGTCAATACCCTGCGCCGCGCTCAGGAGCTAACCGGCAAGGAACTGGTACACGCCGCTATCGGTGGCACTCACCTCTTCCAAGCCTCGGATGAGCGGGTGGAGAAGACAGTAGTGGACCTGAGGAGCATGGGGATTCAGAGGCTGGGTGTTTCCCATTGCACCGGCTTCCGTGCCTCAGCGCAGCTAGCCCGGGAGTTTGGGGATGCATTCTTCGTGAACAATGCCGGTACCCGGCTGACATTGCCGTAGTTAGACAATTGCCTAAATCCGTGAACTCAACACATGATTTGCCTATACTGGCGCCAGCTCTCGGACGTGCAAAATCTCTTTACGCCCCATTGGACGTATGTCCTCTCGGTCCCCCTATATCACCTCGCTTCAAGCCGTGTTCCTCAATATCACGGGCAAGTACGATGGTTTCGAGTTGATATATCATTTTTCTCACCCCTTGTTGCTATGATTATAGCATAACCTAACCCTGAAAAAGGTCAAGTCCTTTTGGCGAGGAGGTTGAAGGGAACGTGTAAGAGTTGACTCTTACTAGCCGATGGCTATATTATAGAGTATGGTGAAGATGTTACTCATCGGCAGAGCAACTATTGAGTGGGAGTGATCCGCTCATGGTAACATTGAATAATAGATGCTGCCTCAAGAATACAGCGCCCGAATAGAAAAAGCCAACGCATTCCTGAATACCGCCCAACTCGCTATGCGTAACGGCGATTACGAAAGTTGCGTCTCCCGATCCTATTATGCAGCCTATCACGTGGTTGTCGTCTTGCTGGCATCAAAAGCTAATATTCGGCGTAAGAGGTGGGATCATAACGAGCTGCACAGGGCTTTTTGGGAGCAGTTCTGCAAGAAGGGATGGCTATTTACCCGAGAGGACGGCGATTTATTTAGAACGCTTCAACTTGAGCGATTCAGCGCGGATTATGAGGTAGGCCGATTTTCGAAGAAGAAAGCAGAGAGACTTGTCGTGCGTGCAGGGGCTCTGATTTCTAAGATTCAGGGGGTGATTCAAAGTGGATGAAAAGGTAAGAAAAGCTGTGGATGATTTCATCCAGGAGATACTCAAACGACATCCCGGGGTGCAGCCAGAATTAATGGACGGGCATCTCTCCACAGAGGATGCCTGGATCAGAATAGAAGCCGCTTCGGAGGAAGAGTCAGAAGCTATCCTCGATACCGTCGTTAAGCTTGACTATGACTTTTACTTTGACCGGGGTGTTGACATCATGGCGACTGTACCTGTGAGGCAGCCGGTTTGAACCTGGAATTAGCGATTTGCTATGAGAATACTAGTTATCGGCAGTGGAGGCAGGGAACATGCTCTGGTCTGGAAGCTGGCCCAGAGTCCCAGGGTGAGAGATATCTATGCCGCACCGGGCAATGGGGGCACGGCTGAGCTAGCTCACAACCTGGATGTCAGCCCTACGGATATAGAGTCGCTAATCAAGGTGGCCTGCGACAGGGGCATTGACCTTGCCGTCATCGGGCCTGAATCTCCCCTGGCTCTAGGGATTGTTGATGCTCTGGAGGGGGAGGGCACCCCCGCCTTTGGCCCGAGCAGAGAGGCGGCCCGGATCGAGTACAGCAAGGTGTTTGCCAGGGATCTGATGCGGAGATACCGTCTTCCCTGTGCCCAGGGTGCCAGTTTTGCTTGCTTTAAGGACGCCCGCGATTATGTCCAGGAGCGGGCCGCTCCCCTGGTGGTCAAGGCCGACGGACTTGCTGCCGGCAAGGGTGTCGTCGTCGCCGCCTCGAAAGAGCAAGCCATTGAAGCGCTAGATGACATAATGGAAAAACGAATATTCGGCGATGCAGGAGATCAAGTCTTGATTGAGGAATGCCTGGTCGGCAGGGAGGCCAGCCTTCTGGCCTTCACCGATGGCGAGGCCGTGGTCCCCATGATCCCTGCCTGCGATTACAAGCGTGCGCTCGATGGCGACCAGGGCCCCAACACCGGGGGGATGGGCAGTTACAGCCCGTCGGAGTTCTTCACCCCCGAGCTCACCGAGCAGGTTTTGGAAACCATCATCAAACCCGCAGTAAGAGCCATGGCTCAGGAAGGCAAACCCTACAAGGGGGTGATTTACGCCGGCCTGATGATAACTGAAGAAGGGCCGAAGGTACTGGAGTTCAACGCCCGCTTTGGCGACCCCGAAACGCAGGTGATCCTGCCGCTGCTTAGGACCGACCTGGTGGACATCATGGAGGCGGTTGTCGAGGGCACTTTGTCGCGAATCGATATCGAATGGAGCGCTGAATCTTGTGTAGGGGTGGTGATGGCCTCAGCAGGATACCCGGGCAGCTACGAGACCGGCTTTCACATCAGCGGGCTGGGCGAAGTTGACGAGGGGATTCTCATCTTTCACGCGGGGACAACAAGGGATCAAGGGACAGGTAACCTGATCACCTCCGGAGGGCGGGTGCTCACTGTTGCTGCCACCGGTAAGACGCTCGCCGATGCCAGGGCTAAGGTCTATCGTAATCTGCCGCGAATCAGCTTCGAGGGGTGTTACTACCGGAAAGATATCGCAGCCTTGTAGCTATGAAGGTGAGGTGATGGAGAGAGCAATAACAGGAGGTGATGAACAATGATCTGCCTGCCATTGGAAATCCAGCGGTTGGAAGAGGGGGTTTTCCTGGCAACCAGTTCGGTCTTGCCGGGTTTCCTCGTCCAGGGAGATACAGTAGAAGAAGTCTTGGAACTGGCTCCTGGCGTGGCCCGATCGCTCTTGGAGGCGATGCGGGAAAAAGGAGTGCCCTGGCCCTGGGAACCCCAAGTTCTGGAGCTACCCTATTGCACAGAAGTACTGGTGACCGCATGAATTATTGGACGCTCACCATTAGCGAGATATTGCGTAATCTGGGACTTGACCCGAAAGATTTGCGAGAGGTCTAATGAAAAACCCGGTCATCGGCGTTCCGAGAGGCCTTTTCTACTACCGCTACTTCCCTTTCTGGAAGACTTTCTTCGAGGAATTGGGAGCGGAAGTGGTCGTCTCTCCTCCGACCGACAAAAAGATACTGGACTACGGACTTCGCTGTTTAACGGACGAGATTTGCCTGCCGGTGAAGGCTTTCTGCGGCCAGGTAGCCTCCTTGAATGGGAAATGTGATTTTGTTTTAATTCCCTCTATCTATTGCCTGGAGAAAAAAGTTTACAACTGCCCGAAATTCATCGGGTTGCCGGATTTGATAAGGGCGGCGATTCCGGAAGCGCTCTCCATTCTGGATCCGGATGTTGATCTGGATAAAGGGAAAGGCAGTTTCTATTTGACCCTTTACACCCTGGGGCATCGTTTTACTTCCAACCCATTGAGAATCAAGAGAGCTATCGACAAGGCAGCAAAATCCCAGAAAGAATTTGAGAGACCCATATATAGTCAAGAGTCGAGAGTCGAGAGCCAAGAATCCGGGGAAGGGGGACTCCAGACTCCAGACTCCAGACTCCAAATTGCCGTGGTTTCCCATCCCTACCTCATTCACGATGAATATGTCAACCATCGCCTGGTTGCCCACCTCGAGGGGATGGGAGCAAAGGTTCTATTCCCCGAAATGATAGAAAACGAGAAACTCCGAGCCTCTCTTTATCGTATTACGGATCGTCCTTACTGGACTTGCGAAGACGAGATAATTGGAGCCGGCGCCTGTTTTGCTGAAAACCAGGATGTCGATGGCATAATCTCTCTCAATGCCTTTGGGTGCGGGCCCGACTCGGTGATGATAGACCTCGTCCAGAACTATGCCCGGAAATTTGGAAAACCATTCCTGCAAATCGTCCTCGATGAACATACCTCAGACACCGGTTTGCTCACCCGGCTGGAGGCCTTTCTGGATACGATTCGTCCCCGGTGGGTTCACGGTTCACGGTTGGGGAGGGGAGGAACCTTGAACCTTGAACCGCGAATAAGGACATTGGGCGTACCCTTTATTGGCGGGAGAATAGGAATATTCAAGAAACTCCTGAAGGAAAAATGCGACATTTCCTTGATTTCCCCCCCGGTAACTGCCAGAAGCATCGAACTGGGGGTCAAGCATTCTCCCGAGTGGGTTTGTTTCCCGTTTAAGGTTATGCTCGGGACCTTTATTGAATGTCTGGATCAGGGGGCGGACACCTTACTCATAACAACCAGCTTTAATGCCTGCCGGATGGGACGCTATGCCAGGGTTCAGGAGCAAATTCTAGAAAATCTTGGCTATACCTCCAAATTCTTTAAACTCCACGGCAAGGATAAGGGACTATCCGGGGTTGCCCGAGTAATCAAGAGATTTTCAAATGATACTCCCTGGATAACGACTATTTTCCTCTTTCGGTTTGGGGCAGCAAAACTAAGGGTTTTGGATAGGATAGAAAGAGAGGTTCAGAGAATAAGGGCCCGGGAGAACGAGAAAGGAAGGGCGGATCGAGTCTTCGAAGAGGCGATTGATGCCATTGATGAGGCATGCACTTTTAAGGCTTTAGATGAGGTTTGCCGGCGATATTTGGAGAAACTAAGAGAGATTCCACAAGGCAGGAATTCAAACCCGCTAAGGATTGGTCTTGTCGGTGAACTGTATGTCTTGATTGAGCCTTTCGCTAATATGAACCTGGAAAGAGAGCTGGGAAAGATGGGGGTGGAGGTCAGTAGAGTAAGAAGCACCTATCTCTCAGAATATACCAGGTTCTTGCGTTTTGACGTTCTGAACCAGGAGAAGCAGAAGTTAAGCAAGTTTACCGGAAAATACCTTAAACGTGATGTCGGGGGACACGCCCTGGAATCCTTAGGGAAGAAGATCACCGGCGCTAACGAATATGACGGCCTGATTCACCTGATGCCCTTCGGCTGTCTGCCAGAGATAATCGCCCAGAATATTATGCTCAAAACGGAAGAGAAACTTCCCGTCTTAACCATCGCCTGCGACGAAAAATTGGGGGAGGCCGGCTTGATAACCAGACTGGAGGCCTTTGTCGACTTGCTCTGGAATCGGCGCAACAGCCATGAGAAAACTCTATCTCGGCATTGACGTAGGTTCAATTTCCAGCAACCTGGTTCTAATCGATGAAGAAGACCGGGTCCTATCCTCTCTTTATCTTAGAACCGAAGGAAATCCAATTGGGGCTATTCAGCGGGGGATCGAAGAATTAGAGCGTCACGTGCCACCGGATGCCGAAATCCGGGGGGTGGGCACCACGGGCTCAGCTCGTTATCTAGCCGGAGTGATCACCGGGGCCGATCTGATAAAGAACGAAATCACCGCTCATGCCAGAGGAGCCTCTCACTTTGCTCCCGACGTGAGAACGGTGATTGAGATCGGAGGGCAGGATTCAAAGATTATCATTCTGGAAAACGGGGTAGTGGTGGATTTTGCTATGTCAACAATTTGTGCCGCCGGGACGGGAGGCTTCCTTGATGCTCAGGCTTTTAGATTAGGGATTCCGGTGGAACAATTCGGAGAGCTTGCTTTGAAATCAAAAACCCCGACCAATATCGCCGGAAGATGCACCATTTTCGCCGAGTCGGATATGATCCACAAGCAGCAAATTGGTCACTCCACGGAAGATATCGTCAAGGGGTTGTGTCATGCTCTGGTCAGGAATTATTTCTCTGCTGTGGCCAAAGGGAAGAAAATCTTGCCTCCGATTGTTTTCCAGGGTGGGGTTTCGGAAAACGTGGGGATGAGAAGAGCCTTTGAGGAGGCCCTGGGGGAAACAATCATTATCCCCAGGTATAATAAAGTAATCGGAGCATTTGGGGTAGCCTTACTGGTTAAAGAGCAGTCACCGCCAAGAACGAAATTTTTCGGCTTTCAGATCTCCGATAAGGACATCCGATGTACCGCCCTCGACTGCCAGGGATGCCCTAACCTATGTGAGGTGATCGAAGCCCGAATGGACGGAAAGGTAGCTGCTCGCTGGGGCGACCGCTGCGGCAAGTGGGCAAGCTTGAGGGACGAATCATGATTGAAAGATACTCTCTGCCGGAGATGAAGCGAGTCTGGTCCGAGAAGAATAAGTTTGATAAATGGCTGCAGGTTGAGATCGCGGTGTGCGAGGCCTGGGCTGAAATCGGCCGTATTCCAAAGGAAGACATTACGAAGATAAAGAAGGCTCGCCTGGATCTTGCCCGCATGGATGAGATATTGAAAGTCACCCGTCACGATATGACCGCCTTCCTGAATGCTTTAGCCGAAACCATTGGTGAGGAGTCTCGATTCATCCACCTCGGCCTCACGTCGTCCGATGTTATCGATACCGCCCTGGGATTGCAACTGGTGGAGGCGATTAGCATTCTGGAGAAAGGGCTCAGTGACTTGACCTCTGTCATCCGTGAGCAGGCCATAAGATACAAGCATACCATCATGATTGGCCGGACTCATGGCGTTCACGCGGAGCCCACTACATTTGGACTTAAACTCGCCCTCTGGTCCGAGGAGATGAGAAGGCATCAGGCCCGGCTAGTGGAGGCCAGGAGGAATGTCGCTGTCGGCAAGATCTCAGGCGCGGTGGGCACCCACGCCACCGTGCCCCTCCAGGTGGAGGAGACCGCCTGTGCCAGGCTGGGACTCGATGTAGACCGGGTCTCCAGCCAGATCATCCAGCGGGACCGCCACGCTCAGTTTGTTACCACCATGGCTCTGATCGCCAGTTCCCTGGAAAAGTTCGCCACCGAGATTCGAGGCCTGCAGCGCACCGAAATCCTGGAGGTCGAAGAGCCTTTCGAGGACGGCCAGACCGGGTCCTCCGCCATGCCCCACAAACGAAATCCGGAGCTTTGCGAGCGCGTCTGCGGCCTGGCGAGACTCATTCGGGGCCATGCCCTGACCTCCATGGAGAACATCGCCCTGTGGCACGAAAGGGACATCAGTCATTCGTCCGCCGAACGCATAATCCTGCCCGATTCCTGCCTTGCTCTGGACTACATCTTGAGCATCCTCACCGATGTTATCAGGGGACTTCAAGTTTATCCAGAGAACATGCGCCGCAATCTGGAGATCACCCAGGGGCTTATCTTCTCGCAAAGGGTGCTTACTGCCCTGATTGAAAAGGGCCTCAGCCGGCAGGATGCTTACCAGATAGTGCAGCGAAACGCAATGAAAGCCTGGAAGGAGAGGGCCGATTTCCTTGACCCGCTGCAGTCGGATCCAGGGGTGACGCTCTCCAAAGATGAGCTGGCGGGTATATTCGATTACAGTTTTTGCCTGAACAACATCGATGCGGTTTTCCAGAGATTGGGGCTCTCGTAGGTTGGGCAATATGGCCGGCAAATGTTTTGGGTGTGCAGAAAATGACTTGAGAGGGGGAGCAACTATGCAAACTGAGCGGGCTCGGAACCAACGAGCATATCAGGAATTAAAAGAGGAGCTGGACAAGAATTACCGGGGGAGATTTGTAGCTATCGCTCAGGGAAGGATTGTGGCTGATGGCCTATCTTTTGAGGAAACCATCAAGAAGGCGGAGGAAGCAGCGCCTGGGGTATCTCAGAGGATTGTTCTCAAAATCGGTGAGGAGTATCCTCGTAGCACAATAAGGGGGATGGAACCAACCTACCCAACCTCTTCTACCGGGGGAAGGATGACCCATTTTGCTTGCTTTTATACCCTGTAATTGAAAGCCCACCATCGCCGAGACGATGGTGGGGAGTTAATTAACCCAACATGAGCTTACTCATGCTGGGGAGTTAATTCGTTGTAATTTTAACACACGTTTATTCGGTTGTCAAGAGGCACCTAAGGGGGTAAACCATGGAAAGGGTTATGGTTTTCATTGACGGTAGCAATTTCTATTACGGCTTGCTGGAAACCTTGGGCCATGCCAGAATCGACTTTGCTTGTTTTTGTGATTTGCTGTGTGGTCAGAAGCGACGATTAGTTCATGCTCATTATTACAACGTTCCGGTTCGTCAGGCCACTGACCCAGTGCGGTATGCTCAGCAGCAAAAGTTCTTCCACGGGCTGCGCTCTATCCTCCATTTTAGCCTAAGCTTAGGGCGACTTGTTGATAGGGAGCGACAAGAGGAATGCCCTCAATGTGGGCATCAATATGTTGTCTCATACCGAATAGAGAAAGGGGTAGATGTCGAATTAGCTGTGCATATGCTTGTGTCCGCTTTTGATGATCAATTTGACACTGCTATTCTGGTTAGCCAAGATGGCGATTTCGTGCCAGCCGTGGCCGAAGTAAGAAGACTGCGAAAGGCTGTGGAGAATGCTGACTTTACTCAGCGCTTGCCCAGTTACCTATCCAAGCAATGTTCTAAGACAATTCCACTAACATCGGATTTGCTCGATCTGTGTATCCTGAGATAAGATGACTATGAAACCTTTACTTGAAAGTAATTTACCTAATCTCTTTTACCGGGGTAAGGTGCGGGACACCTACAAGCTCTCGCCCAACGAGCTCCTTCTCGTGGCCACGGACCGCGTTTCGGCCTTTGATGTCGTTCTGCCAACCGGCATTCCGGACAAGGGGCTGGTGCTCAACCAGCTCTCCGCCTTCTGGTTCGATAGGACGAAACATCTGGTGCCCAATCACATGGTTGAGGTGGTCGGCGACGTGCGGCTGCTGGATTCCTACCGCAGCCTAACGGGATGCGCCGTGTTTCCCACCTATCTCAATGACCGCTCGATGATCGTGATCAAGGCGGAGCGTATTGATGTGGAATGTGTCATAAGGGGTTATCTCTCAGGCTCAGCGTGGGCGGAGTACAGAAAACATGGCACTATCTCAGGGATGCGAATGCCGGAGGGACTACAGGAAAGCGACAAACTTCCCCAACCGCTCTTCACCCCCACCACCAAGGAGGACGACGGGCACGACAAGCCGATCACCATCGAACAGATGGCCAACCTGATCGGGGACGATCTTACTAAAGAGATAATGGAAAGGAGTCTCTCAGTTTACCTCTTCGCTGAGGAGTACGCCCGGGGCAGGGGCATCATCATCGCCGATACCAAGATGGAGTTCGGCATGATCGATGGTAAGCTTCATCTTATCGATGAGCTCCTTACGCCCGACTCCAGCCGTTTCTGGGACGTGGAGAAATACACCCCCGGCGGCCCCCAACCGAGCTTCGACAAGCAACCCCTTCGAGATTGGCTGGCGGCCTCCGGCTGGAACAAAGAGCCACCGGCGCCGGAATTGCCATCGGAGATAGTGGAGCAAATGGCCGAGCGGTATCGCGAGGCATATAGACGGCTCACGGGAGAAGAGGTTGTAGGCTGAGATGAATAAGGGAATGGGGGCAAAATGTATCTAGCTAAAGTATATGTCACGCTGAAACCGACGGTGAATGATCCCCAGGGATTGACGATCAAAGGCGGACTGCATACGTTGGGATTTAACTCGGTGGAAAGCGTCCGCGCCGGGAAGTATCTGCAGATCAAGCTGAACGGATCCGACCGCGCCGATGCTGAGGAACAGGTGCGGGAAATGTGCCAGAAGCTGCTGGCAAACCCCATCATCGAGGATTTTAGTTTTGAACTGGAGGAAATCCAGGCTTAGTGGAGAACTTCTTTGGTGCAAGGAGTCTCCTCTCGGATCCGCCCGTCGATTCTGGTCGCCTCATCCAGTGCTCTCGCCAGAGCTTTGAACAAAGCCTCAACCTTGTGATGATCGTTTCTCCCGGCGAGTAACTTCGCGTGCAGGTTCAGTCGGCCTTCGCAGGCAAACGACTCCAGGAAGTGGCCCACCAGGCCCGTGGGCAGTTCGCCGATGTACTCCTTATCGAAGGAGACCTCCACCTCCCCGCAACCCCTCCCCGAGAGATCCACGGCCACCAGGGCCAGCGCCTCGTCCATCGGCACGATAGCGTGCCCCATCCTGACGATGCCCTTCCGCTCCCCCAGAGCTTGCTTGAATGCCAGTCCCAGGGAAATCCCCACATCCTCAACCGTATGGTGTTCGTTTACCTCGAGATCGCCTTTAGCTCTGATCTTAATATCGAATCGCCCGTGTTTGGCCACCTGTGCCAGAAGGTGGTCCAGCATACCGACGCCGGTATCTATCTCGAAAGCGCCGGTTCCATCGATATCAAGCTCCAAATCGATCTTGGTCTCGCTCGTCTCACGTTTGATAACTGCTACTCTCTTTGCCATCTATCCCCTCGCCGCGCATGTTGGTCACTTCTTCCTGACAGTTAATTCTAGCACAATTCAACGAATGAGCAAAGCTTATACAAATCTCATAAAGCTCTTCATCTTCTGTTCCACGAAGGCCCTGCTCTTGAACCGTGGTGGTGTCGTGTTCTGCTTCCTTAAGGAACAGGGCAAGGCGTGCATCTACATTCTCGTCTAGCTTAATCCTCATCAGACCTTCAAAGGGATGTCCACATAGCGTTCTCTTGCCATTTCGGCAGCGAAAACCAGTGCTGCCCGTATGTCCTCTCGACTGAGCGAAGGATATGCCTCCAGAATTTCCTCCTCGCCGCATCCAGCAGCCAGATTGTCCACTATCAAGGAGACCCAAATCCGTGCGGCAATTAACATTATAACCCAGAAATAGTTTACCCTCAATTTGGCAGTCTGAGTACTCTCCATATCTTGATTGTCCCCTGGCGGCCGCAATAGACCACCAGGTCTAGATGCTCTGGAGATATTTCAGGAGATCGGCTTCATTCTCAGGCACACACTGCGCCCCGAATCTGCGAGCACAGTGCTGCTTGAAATCGTCCGTGGCCAGGAAGGAGACTACGGGGTATCCGACTATCTCGAAGGATGGTTCATCGGGACTGGCATCGCCGATGTAGACGGCTTTCTCCGGGGACACGCTGAGGCGGGCAAGGAGTTCTGTAAGCCAACTGGATTTACCTGTGCGAAAAGAAAGCTCGGACACCCTGGACCCATTTGTCTGCAGACCGTTGGCCTCGATGAAATCGAAGACTTCTCCGTAGCCGCCGGCGGAGAGTATCCTGGCTATGCCATAACCATATCCGACGCTCAGGATACCGGCTTGCCTCCCCCGGCGGTGCATTTCCTCAATCGGACGAAGGGTTCGCTCCTCCAGTCGCCTTGAGGCATGGGAGGCATAGAGATTTACACGTCTGGTTATTGAATCTATTTCCACCCCTTGAATGACGCGGTTGCAGATCTGGTGCATCTGCTTCACGGTCTCCACGGGATACAAGCCGGCTGATATCTCGACCCTCCTGGACAACGCCTCCAGTTGGCGTTTAGCCCTTATCATGCGAACAAAGCGGACGGGGTGGAAGGGGAGGGAATCTTTGAGCAGCCCCCTGCCGACGAACTCAACTATAGCGGTTTCGTCCCTATCTTCGATGAGGGTGCCGTTCCAATCTGAGACGATGATTTCGCATCCAGGCATAGCCTTCCCGATGCTATTAGCTTACCATGCCTTACATCTGGATTGCAATAGCGCACAGATCATCAGGGGGATTCTCCCCCTGAAACCCCCTAAAAAGCGGTCATCTTTCACCGCCTCATCTCCTTAAATTAGTTGATGAGCGTGCCACTCGGCTTGAGGACTGCGGGTTAGTTATTGGGTGTGGCTGGCGCGTCACTATGACCGGGGTGGAATAGATAACATCGAGGTGATCCATCATCTCCTTTACATGCAACCAGTACCCGTGGGTTCCGCCGTTTTGCAACACCTAATACCCCCGCTGTAAATCCCATAACCGGAAAGAGGAGAACCCAGACCGCAAGGTCAATGTTCCAGTAAACAGGAAAAGCTAACAACGAAAGGCCCAGAGTGCGCCAAAAAATGCGCCGATAACAGGCAGGAACACGGCCGTATTTAGCCGGCGGGTCATTCCTTGAGCGAGATAAAGGCGAGCATACCTCCTAGAATGAAAAAAAAGCTCGCAGCAATATGATGGAGGAAGAAGAAAAGTTCATGCCAACCACAAAATACTTCAAAGACAATAGCCGCACCAGCGATTAAAAAGCAGCCAATGCCGCTTGTCAGCATGAGCATCCAGGCTATCCTCGACTTGGCCGGGGCTAACACTGCTCCAGCGATTCCCATGAAACATAAAAGAAGCCCCAGCGCCAAGAACTCATCCCCAACACGATCTATTCGCCATCGAGCTCCGCTGCTAAAAAGTGCAGCGATAATGCCCAGGAGAAGACTTGCTATTGTGGCGCCGGAGGGCTTCTTCCAGGAAACCAGGAGAACGGCGCCGCTTACCCCAATAATGAGAGCGGGGTTTGTCGGGGGTATAGGGGGAGGCGGGAAAAAGTCCAGTTAGGTAGCAACCGGTGCAGTTCTTCAAATCGCTGAAGCATGCCTTCAATCTCCGGCCCAACACGAACAACCTCTGCCCATTCGTTCTTGACCGAACTGGCTACAAACTGGTCTCCTCTCTGGGCTCCGATGAATCTAGCCTCCAGCGCCTCGGGCGAGGCGGTAACGAGTATAGACCGAAGTTCCATTCATCAGTCTCAATAAACCCTCTCCATTCCGGTACCAGGCTAATTACCTGCGGAAATGGTTCTTCTGGCTCAAGGGAGTTTTTCGAAGAACAAGAGCACCTCCCCGTATACCTGATGTAGGAGATATTCAAATAATAGAAGTGGGGGTATTCACTTAACTCAAGTCGGACCAATTTCGGGGGAGTGTAGCCCAAAGTCGGTGGCATCTGAGGCAATTTCCTACCAGCCAAGGCGTCCATTGGCAATCAAAGTTGCGCATACACCCCACTACTGAAGTCAACTGAATACCCCCTTTAATAAGAGAGATATCAAAAAAGGTAGCCCGAGGTAGGCTACAACGGGGCCGCCGAGGAGCCCGGCGATTATCCCCGCCAGGACAACCCGTGTGCGAACAGGCCGTTCCCTGCTCGAGATCAGGGCAAGGATGCCTCCGCTAGCCAGAAAAGAGCTCGCAAGAGGATAGGCTATAAAAGTAAATATAGGGGGCAGGTTAGGCCCCTCGAGCGCCAATAAGAGAAACGCACCCGCGTTGTTAATGATACTTGAAAGCATCAATATCCCTGCCACCTTTGGCCTCGTCAGGGCTAATACTCCTCCCCCAATTGCCGCAAGGGAAGAAAGGAAGAACCAAGCGGCGACCGGTGCCAAGCGTACTCGGAAGACTACCCAATCGAGAATGATGTAAACAATGTTGTAAGCAATGAGCAGGCCAATAGCTCCACCAATAATCCCCAGCACCATGGCTGCTTTTCTCACGACCTACCCTCCTTGTGAGATTCCTCGGTGGCACACTCGGGAATTTCTTTATAAGTGTGCCACCTGGTTTCTTCGCCGGGAATATTTGTCGCCCTGGCTACTTCGGCTTCGCCAGCTCGGTGACCATGACCGGGGTGGAGATGATCATGCAGAGTCTCCCGGCCCCGGCAGGTTCGATCAACAACCAGTAGCCGTGGGTTCCGCCAGGAAAGGGGATTTCGTTCCAGAAAGAATACCGTCTCCCCCCTATGAGCTGCACCCCTGGGTTCTCCCCAACAAGGGTATTATTCCGGTATATTGCCAGCCGATACTTCCCCGTCTCCAGCACATAAATCCAACCATACAGCTCGACGACACCCGGAGTGTAATTATAGATCACGCTTCCAGGCCGCTGCCCGTTTGCAATGAGAATGGCAAAGCCTCCATACTCCGAAACAATGGTCCGCCCCTCCCTCAAACCCGTGTTCACCAGTGACCGGCGACTAGCCCAGTCCAGGACCTTCCAGGTTGAGTAGGGAAACCCTGAGGTAGGTATAGTGCTGGGCGAACGGCCAGTGGCCGTGATGATGATAATCACTGCCGGTACGAACCGACAGCACCCCCTGGCCGTCAACAGCAGCCTGCAGGGCCTGCGGAGTGAACGCATGGTCCCGCCACCATGAGAAGTGTGTCTCCGGCCCAGGTCCCATCACCTCAGCTCCGCGATAGCCAATGGTGCCCCAGTTCCAGTCGTGCCACCACCAAAACGGCCACCAGGGTTCTGGATGGGCAATGGCCAATGAGGAACCTGCCGGTATGGCCTTGACTAACTCGGGTCCGGTCAAGTCGCCGCAGAAAAACTCCCCTCCTCCATCGGCTCGATTTAAATTATTCAGCCCATATATCAGCGCATGGCCTCTATGCCCTGAGGTATTAATCTCCACCCCCGGGAAGAAAGCAATTTGTGCGCTGCTCACATCCTGCGTATTACGAGCGTAACACTCCCAGGTTGTAGGGGCAGTAAGGCCGCAATCGCAGCAGGCGCAACCAAGATCGGGGTGGTTGCAAATGCAGAAATCCCGCTGCAAATTCTTCGCAACTGTGCCGACATGGTCGGCCATGTAGATAACGCGGTAGCCCATGGCCTTGAGGCCCGGATCAACGTCGCGCAGGTGCTTAAGGCAGTGCGCACCATCAGAGAAGCGAGAATGGAGGTGCAGATCTGCCGGGAGCCAGACCGAGCCTGTTCCGCCTGTTCCAAGTGGGCCCGGGATTATGCCCGGCGTTCTATCTTCCTCAATCACGCGGGAAGCCCGGGATTTTCTCTTCCTCAACCACTAGCGGGAAGAGCTTGGTTACACTTGTTGGCACGCTGATCCGGTGTATCTCCGTCGGGTGGTTATGCTTCCTAACCTCGAAGATGAGCTCTAAAACAATTGTTTCCCCCGGGCTGATTGCCACGGAAGGGATTCTGGCAACTATTCGGTCTTCTCCTCTTAGCCGGGCAAGTCTCTCAGATATCTGCCAGCGGATAGTGTAATACTCTTCCTCAAATTTTTGCTCAAATTCTTTTAGCGGGGCAAGTATGGCACGCAGCGGCGCACATGGTGTTTCTACTTGCTGGCAGGGAGTGAAGAGGGTGATAGGAATGGGACAGGGCATGTGACGCTTTTTCTCAATTATTTTTTGCTCAAGTTCTCTCAGTTGCGCAAGTGCCACAGTAATTTGGCCAAATTCCTGGGCAGAAAGTCTACCTTCTTGCTTAAATTCTTCAAGCAGCGGATCTATCTGTCCTGCCTGGTGCAGGACCAGCACCCGGTGCAGTTCCTCAAATCGCTGAAGCATGCCTTCAATTCCCGGGCCAAGAGGAACAACCCTTTTCCATTCCTTTTCGGCCGAAGTTGCTACAAACTGGTCTCCTATCTGGGCTTCGATGAATCTAGCCTCCAGGGCCTCGGGCGAGGCGGTAACGAGTATGGACCCGAAGTTCCATTCATCAGTCTCAACAAACCCTCTCCATTCCGGTACCAGGCCAATTACCTGCGGAAATGGCTCTTCTGGCTGGGGAAACGGTGCGGTCGCCGCCACAAGAAGTGTAGTGAGCACCAGGCCGACTGCCAGCAAAAGACTCATTATTCTTTTGTTCATTTTTTTACCCTCCTTAGAGAAGCCTCGTGTTTTGGTCACTTTTTCTCCTTTTTCTTATTCTATGGTCTCCCCCACTGTCTCCTGTCTTTCGAGGTTGCCAGCAGGTCTTTCCCTGCGGTCACTTCTGGATGTTTCACCCCCTTTCCATTTTTTGCTTTGTCAGTTATATTTTATATTATATTATATTATAACTCCGTTGTGTTAAGGCTGTCTTAAGGCTATGTTAAGAATGTGTTAAGAAGCTGTTAGGCTTTTGCAAGTATATCTCTCAGTGCATCACCCAGGAAGTTGAACGCCAGCACTGTTACCATTATCGCAAGTCCCGGAAAGATGGTGAGATGAGGTGCGGACCGCATGAAAGCGCGTCCGTCGTTCAGCATCGAACCCCACTCCGGGGTGGGCGGCTGGGCGCCTAACCCCAAAAAGCTCAAGGCTGCCGCGGCCAAAATCACGTGGGCCATGCCAAGCGTTGCCATCACTATAACGGGTGCTGTGACGTTGGGCAATATATGCCGGAACATGATCCGGACCTCGCCGGCACCCAGCGCCTGTGCCGCCTCCACAAATTCCTTTTCCTTTACCGACAGCACCGATCCCCGAACCACCCGAGCATAGCTTGTCCAACCAACGACTGCCAAAGCCAACATGATGTTATAAAGTGAAGGACCCAAAATGCCGGCGATCGCCAACGCCAGGATGATGCCGGGGAAAGCAAGCAATATATCCACGATTCGCATGATCAACTCATCGGTCAGGCCGCCACGGTAACCGGCGATCAGCCCCAGCGTCACGCCGACGAAGGCGGCGATGCCTACGACCATAACCCCGATTTGGAGCGAAACACTCGTTCCGTGAATCAGCCGGCTCAGAATACAGCGGCCGAGGTTATCGGTTCCCAACAGGTATTCGGTATTGGGCGACAGCAAACGATGCTCCAAATTTTGTTCGATCGGATCGTGGGGAGCGATAAAAGGAGCCAGAACGGCAATAAGAACCAGCGCTAAAATAATCGCCGCCCCGATCATGGCCAGGCGATGCTTTTTGAGTCTCCGGAAAACCTCAGTCGAGGTCCGCCGGTTTTCGATAATTTTGGTTACCAGATCGTGCATTATTTCGCCTCGTAATGTATTTTTGGGTCTAAATATGTATAAAAAATGTCAACCAACAGATTGACCAGGACAAACGTGGCCGCAATGAACAAGATACAGCCCTGAATGAGCACAAAATCGCGGGCAAATATCGAATCCACCAGGAGCCGGCCGATTCCAGGCCAGGCGAAGATCACCTCCGCGATGACCGCCCCCTCCAGAAGAGAGGCAAACTGGAGGCCGACAATGGTGACCACCGGGATCAATGCATTCTTTAAAGCATGTTTGTAAATTACGGCCTTTTCCTTTAAGCCCTTGGCTCTTGCGGCACGGATGTAATCCTGGCCAAGCACCTCGAGCATGCTGGAGCGGATAAGACGGGTGGTGATGGCCGCCATGCCGGTGCCCAGAGTCAGGGCCGGCAGGATGAGGTGTTCTATTCCGCCCCTGCCGAATACCGGCAGCCAGCCCAAATACAACGAAAAAAAGAGGATGAGCAGCAGTCCCAGCCAGAAATTGGGTATGGAAACCCCCAGAAGCGCACCGAACATGCTGATATTGTCAACCGCCGAGTATTGCCTGGTGGCCGAGATGACCCCGACCGGAATCGCAATGAGGAGCGCTACCAACATCCCGGCCAAGGCCAGTTGGATGGTAGCGGGAAGTCTGGTGAGGATTTCATCTAAGACCGGACGATCGGTACGAAAAGAATAGCCGAGGTCGCCCCGTAGCACGTTGGTCAGCCAGCGAAAATACTGAATGTAAACCGGCTGGTCGAGGCCGAGTTCAGCGCGCACAAACTCAATGGTTTCGGCGGTGATCTCTTCTCCATATCGTTCCATGGCGATCATCTCGGCCGGATCGCCCGGTACGAAATGCATCATAGAAAAGGTGATGACCGACACGCCCAGCAGGATAAAAACCATCAGCCCCATTCTTCTGATGACATAGGTCAGCATGCGGTATCACCTAAACGGGAAGTTCAACACTGATAATCGCACTCTTCCCTTCCTCTTTCCGATAGAACACCCCTTCCTTTTCTTCGAGGCAACTCAGCAAATACTCCCGCAACTCGTCTTCCCTTTCCGGCCTAAGATCGAGCCTGGTCTGCCAGCGCTTCACAGCCTGCTCGATGTTGAGATAAACTTGACTGCGGGAAACCTTGACCATCTCCACATTGGCGGCTATCCCCAGTTGATAAAGGACATTGTAGAGGTGAATGAAACTGGGCGGGGGATGATATTCTTCTGCTCTAAAGCGCCGCCAGATGTCGGCATAAAAATCCACCGGGCCAACACCAATAACGAGGCAAACTTGAGTTTTCGTCGCCGAGAGCATCTTTTTCAGCGCGGTCTCAATGTCAACGGTACCGTAGAGCGAATGGGCGGCCAGCACCATATTGTGCCGGCCGATTTCCTCGATATCGACGTCTTCCCAGCGCTTATTGATGATGCGGATGTTGGTGGTGTCCATCTTGCGGCGCAGGCAGGTAAGCATCTCGACCGACGGCTCAACCACCGTAACCGCTTTAACCAGCCGGGCCAGAGGTAGAGCGAAAGCACCGGTGCCAGCCCCGATGTCCAGCACTGTTGAATGCTTATTCAGGTGCCTTTGTACCTTATCCAGCAAAACCCCCGGATAATTGTTATGTTCAAGCTGCAGCTCATACCATTCGACAAACTCCCCTGAAGTAAAGGGGTCACCACTTTTTCTGAGCGATGACCCCGACACCAGCTTTCGCCATTCGTCAGACCAGTTCATGGCCTTCACCGAAATCACGAAATTACCTCTTGCTCACGACGTAAACCTCCCACAAAGGAACGCGATCCATCACTTGGGTAGGATGAACCTGGAAACCATGCACATGGTCTCTTAAAGCAACAATTTCCTCCTGGTGGAACAGGTAAATACCAAGCTCTCTTTCCAGAATTGCTTTCTGCAGCTCACCATATATCGCGAATCTTTCGTCATCGTCCATGGTGCCTAATCCTCTCTCTATCAGCTTGTCTTCATTTATATGCATAGCCTGAAAAAATCTACTGTCAGTATGGTGTGCCAGATAAAATATATAATCAGCATCAGCAGCTAAAGTTCCCGCGCTGCCAAAAAACAGATGCATATCTAAAGGTCTATTGCCCGGATTTCCCGTAGCATCTATATATGCACCCCACTCCAGAACCCTCAGATCTGCATTGATCCCAACATCTCTTAATTGAGCCTGGATTACTTCTGCCATGGGTGGCCACTGGGGACGTAGTCCGGTTAATAATAAAGTAATTCTAAATGGCTCTCCATTTTTATCCAGTATGCCGTCACCATCGGCATCTTTCCGCCCGGCCTCTGCCAGCAAGGCCCTGGCTTTCTCTGGATCATATCTGGGTTCAGGTAATTCGTCATGGATCGACCAGCGTATTGCCGGCGATATTGGTCCTCTGGCCGGTACTCCTACACCATCTAAAACATGTTCAACCAATGCTTTTTGATCAATGGCATAATCAACCGCCTGTCTCACCAGGATGTTGTCAAAAGGTTCTGTTTCGGTATTGAATACAAGAAAATGAGTACGCACCGATGGAGTCGTAAGCACTGTAATCTCCGGGTGGGCCTCTAGTCGGGCGACTTCTCCCTCGGGGACAAACCGGATCACATCGACCTCTCCCGCTTCCAAGGCCATTATGCGCATGTGATGATCTGGAATGACAACAAAGGTTATCCTTTCGAGCTTGGGCACCCCTCGCCAATGATCTTCATTACGCACCACCACTACTCTCTCTTCGGGAAGGTGCTCATAAAACTTAAAAGGTCCCGTTCCTACAGGTTCTACAATATTTCCTTCCTCATCTACGGAAGCTGGGCTGATAATATAAGCAATGCCATGGGCTAAATGAGCCGGAAATGCTGCCCAAGGTTCGGTATTGGTTATTTTGATCGTGTAGTCATCCACTATTTCTATCGCTTCTATCTTCAAAATACCTTGAGCTATTGCACCTCGCCTTTCTAAAATCCTTTCCAGCGAAAACTTGACCGCATCCGCCGTAAATGGCGTGCCATCATGGAATTTCACCC
>JALPYG010000109.1 GCA_023271215.1 Dehalococcoidia bacterium | reverse complement strand
TATCTTGCCCGCGGATGGGAGCTTTCGTAGACTCGCCGGACATACTCACTGGTAAGATGGGTATATATCTGGGTGGTGGAGATGTTGGCGTGTCCGAGGAACTCCTGAAGCTCTCGCAGGTTCATCTTCCCGCTATGAAGCAAGTGGGTGGCTATGCTGTGACGGAGGGTATGTGGGGTAATCAAGTCTTCGATCCCCAGCGCTTGAGCATAGTTTTTCAGGATGAACCAGAAGCCCTGTCGGGTGAGCCGCCGGCCGTGGCGGTTCACGAACAACGCCTTCTCTTGATCAGAGGCTATCCGGGGTCGGGCCTCATGGATATAGGTCATCAGATCCTTGATTGCTTGCTCGTGGATAGGGATTATCCGCTCCTTTGATCCCTTGCCGAAGCAGCGTACGAAGCCATCGTCCAGATTGAGGTCGTTCACGTTTAATGATACGATCTCACTCACCCGCATGCCGGTGGCATAGAGAAGTTCCAGCATAGCTTTGTCCCTTTTGGCCTCCGGGGTTGAGTGTTGAGTGGGCTGAGAGAGAAGCTCTTCAACCTGGGAGATGGAGATAGTCTTGGGCAGGGGTTTGGCTAACCTGGTGCTGCCGAGATTCTCCGCCGGGTCCCTTGCAACGATCCCCTCCCGGACCAGAAAATCGAAGAACGATTTCACTGCGGCAATCTTCCGAGCGACAGTGGCCGGGGCATATTCCCTCTCCATGAGCCTCAAGATAAAGGACAGGAGCATATTTCGATCGGCAGACGTCCAATCATCAGGCGTTAAGCCTCGTTCGGCCAGTTGCGCCATGACAAAAGCGGCAAACTGGGTCAGATCATTGCGGTAAGCAACGACGGTGTTTTGAGAGAAACCCTTTTCTACGGAGAGGAAGTTTAGAAAGCCTTCGATTACGCTCTTCATGGTTAGCTCCCTTCTCGCATTGTGTTATAGTATGCGAGGTGTTGCGGGCGTTTACCATTCTAGCATGACGCTTATGTTATTGTAAAGTACCCTCATTCGTCCAAAGTTATCAGGCGCATCTTGACAAGCGCCTAAAAAGGTGTTAAAAATTAAATATATATGGTCGCGAAAAGCCTGCATTCCCCAGGAAGGGCTTTGCCATCAGGCATAGAAGGATAGCACCACAAGATGAAGACGTATTTATCTCGAGATAGAAGACACCGCATAGCAGCGAAAAGCAAGGAAGTGATTGCTATCTTGCATACTGCAGTAAAGGAGTTCTTAACCGACAACTGTCTTCATCTGTCGGCGTCCATTTCCTACTACATGTTTTTCTGCATCTTCCCTCTTTCTCTGGCTTTCACCTCGGTGCTCGGATTTATATTAGGATCCCCCGAAAGCGAGACCAAGGTGATCCAGGCAATTGGTGATTTCCTACCGGTATCCAGTGAGTTCATCACCAGCTCTATTCAGGGGGTGGTTAGGGCACGGGGCACCATTGGTGTTATCGCCACGATCGGCTTGCTGTGGGGTGGCTCCGCCGTCTTCAATGTGATACGAAAGTCCCTCAACATTGCCTGGGGAATAAAGAAGCCTCGCCCCTTCTTTGTTGAAAGGGCAATGGAGCTGGCTATGACATTGGGTGTGGGTTTGCTGTTGTTGACATCCATCGGCATCACCGCTGCCCTGAGTGTCGTTCGGCAGTTCAACGCCGCAGTTTTGGGCATCGAATTCTTGAATGGGGCGGTCTTCTGGCAGGCGAGTCTAATGCTGTTAAGCATCAGCCTGGCATTTGTGACCTTCCTCTTGCTATATAAGTTTGTCCCTTATACCCGGGTGCGTTGGAGGGACGTCTGGGGAGGGGCATTGCTGGCTGCTGTGGGATTTGAGGCCGCCAAGCAAGTATTCGTCTGGTATGCAACCAACTTCGCCCACCATAATCTGATTTACGGCCCGGTGGGCACGATAATCGCCTTGCTTATCTGGACCTATATCTCGGCCGTTATTGTGCTGTTCTGTGCCAAGCTCACCTCGGTCTATTCGAGGTCGCGGCGGTCTGCTATTGAATTCTCCACATGGAAAGGCCGCCGCCGGACCAACAATCGTCGCCACTCACTCGACCACCTCGCCCCTGGTCGTTCTGGCAGCCGCCACTGAGTAAGGTCGAGCAGGGTTAAATCTCTGAAGGAGGATAGAAAATGATTAGATGCCGACACTTTTTTCCTGCAGTAGTCCTGGTACTGCTGTTGATGCTGGCCTTTACGGCATGTATTGCTCCCGGGGAGCGGACTACCACCTCGCCGGGCAACGGCATCCTCGATGATGTGGTGGAGCGAGCAACACAGCCGGGCACCCACCCCGCTCCAGCGGCTTCTTTCACTGCCATAGATATATCTAATGCCATCGCTGATGTGGTGGAGCAAGTTATGCCGGCGGTGGTTTTCATTTCGGCTCACAGAACTATAGTCGACCTCTTCGGAAACCCGAGTATGCATATTGGCACCGGATCAGGGGTAATAATCAGCCCGGACGGCTACATACTGACCAACAACCACGTCGTGGAGGGTGCCGATAGGCTGGAGGTGACTCTCCACGACGGAAGAACTCTCGAGGCAGCCCTCACGGGGACGGATCCTCTCACTGACCTTGCTGTTATCAATATTGAAGGCCGTAACTTGCCCACCGCTCCATTTGGGGATGCCACACAGTTGCGTCCCGGGAATCTGGTGATAGCCATCGGTAACCCACTGGGTCTTGAGGGAGGTCCGACGATAACCCTGGGGGTGGTGAGCAACACCGAGCGCTCCTTTACCCTGGGAGAGACCACCTTCTACGACGTGATCCAGACCGATGCCGCCATCAACCCTGGGAACAGCGGAGGGCCGCTTGTGGATCTCCGCGGACAGGTGGTGGGCATCAATACGGTGCTCATCGGTGGGGCCGAGAACATTGGCTTTGCCATAAGCACCAGCACCGCTCAGCCAGTATCTCAATCATTGATTGCTCCTCCTCACCGGGTGATTCGGCCCTGGCTGGGAGTTTTGTTGTCGACGGTAACCCCTGCCGTAGCTGCTGAATATCGTTTGGTCAGGACGAGCGGGGTGCTGGTGGCACGGCTGGTGGACGGCAGCCCAGCAGCCAAAGCCGGCATGAGAGAAGGGGATGTAATCACTCACTTTGAAGGCGAGGAGGTCACCGAGGCAACTCAACTGATAAAAGCGCTATGGCGTCACCAGGTTGGAGAACGGGTGGAGGTAACCTTTTGGCGTGGCGAGGAGGAGAAAAAGGTCGTAGTGGAATTATCGGTTGAAAGGCCGTGATAAACTACCCACTCTCACACCTCTTCACCGCCAGGACCACCTCATTGCCGTCAATCTTATGTTGTTCCAGGTAGACTCCATCGGGAGGGATGCCCTCAGTCAGCTCTCTTGACAGGGTCTCCTGTTTGATATAGGAGGCGAACTTTTTCATCACCTGCTGCATGGTTGCCCCACCCTGATAGTAGGTCTGGATATAATCAGCGATGTCGAATTCCGCGGAGCGCCGCATAGTTTGCAGCCGGTGAACCAGCTCACGCGCCAGGCCCTCCTCCGCCAGATCAGGAGGAATCTCGGTAGAAATCCCCACTATATATCCGCCATCATCGGCGATGGCGTATCCCGGCCTGGCCCTGGTGGAGA
>JALPYG010000108.1 GCA_023271215.1 Dehalococcoidia bacterium | reverse complement strand
CTTGCTTCTGGCCGCTGTAATTTTGGTAATAGGCTCAGTGGCTGGAGCAGGGACTGGTTATGCTGGCGATCCACTGCGAACTGATGTCTATTGGTGGGAGGATGAGCGCTGGAAGGAACTAGGAGATTTATCTCCTTGTGAGCGCGAGATCGTAAGGGATATACTGATCCACATACTTGATAACTACTTCGGGGTGGATGTGTCTGGCCTGAGCTTTGAGCAAGCCGGTGAAGTAGGCAGGATAATAGACTACAACGTGTTAAGGGAGAAACTCCCCCCTCTGTTTGAGTATTATGCCCAGAAGAAAGGTTTTGAAATTCCAGAGCCGAAAGGGCCTGCCCCCCTTTCCCCACAGCCTGATCCTTACTGGTGGGAGATAGTCGCCGATCCGGAAGGAAAGGTAGAATGGATTATGGAGGAGATCGCCGCGGCAAAGGGAATGTTCCCCCATGAGGTAAGTGAAAGGTTTTGTGAGTTTTTCCCCGGTGTAGATCTGTGGAAGATGACCTTCGGGGAATTTGACGAGTTTCTACGCAATAAGCCACGGTCTCCACTACCCCCGCTTAGACCAGTATGTTTTCATCAGTTAAAACAGAATCCTTTGATTATTGGGCTATTCGGAAGGGTTCCATATCTCCAAACGGAGGAGCAACTCGAAGAATTCACTCAGAAACTCCACAAAGTGCTCGACGTCGCACTTCCGGTATTGCGGCAGTTACCTCGCTGCGAGTTTCCCTTCGCAGGTTTTATCGTTTCTTCCGGGGGAGCAATCAACGTAGCTGTGCATTGCCTTGACTTCCCAATGGAAGAGGTGTACGAGATCATTGGCGACAAGGCAGAAATGTTTGGAATCGAGGATGTTCCTGTAGTCTTCAACGACGGTCGTGGCGCCGGCCCGCAGGCTGGCCCAACCTGGGGAGATGCCTTGGGCCTCTCTTCTAGTGGGTGGCAGGCACCGTGGAATGAACCATACGTATACCCCCGGAGGATACCTGGCGCAGTGAAAGTTACGCCTGCTGGTCGCCCTGATGCGTACTCAACAGCAAGCTTTGCCGTTCAGCGGCCGAGGTGGTATTGGCCCTGGGACCCGGACGAGGATTACATCATAACCGGCCACAAGGGACCGCATGTTCGGTGTCCGGAAACCGGACAATGGGTGCCGACTATTACCCCAGTGAACATGCGAATATATCAGCCCCTCTCACCTCATGCGGCTGGAAGCGTGGCTGAGAACGTGGGAAGGATCACATACGCTGATGCTGCGCGGGTAGCAATTTGCGATACAAGGGTGCAACCCTACATACTCATTGGCGGCTCTCCAAGTACGCCCGTTCTCCGTCCGATATTTGATGCTGAGGATCCCCCGGACCCCAAACTAAGACCCCGAATCTGGATAAGTGCCGCAAGAACCGGGCTAACGATCCAGGTAACCGTATACAGGTACGGTACACTTCACGGGTGGGCCCCTTGGGAAGAGCTCAGGGACCAACTACTAGTGAGGCCCGTGAGGGACACCTGGGCAATGGACGGTGACTCCGGGAGTCCATTTTGGAGCCCAGTATGGTGCCCAACCAGAGGTAGGGGCGCAAAGATACATGGGCTTTACTTCGGATGGATTCCCATAAATGGCCGGCCGTACATGGTTTTCTCCCCAGTCTCAGGCCTGTTACATGAGTTTCCGGCCTGGCCAGCCTGGCGAAAATAACTGCGAGGAAAAGGCAAAGCTGGGTTTAAGGGAGTATATACCGAACCGAAAACGGAGACTTTGGGGGTTAGTTTGCACTGTGGAAGCTCGTCGGGCTCACAACCCGAAGGCCGTTGGTTCGAATCCAACCCCCGCTACCAATCTAAATAGAAGGGCTGACTCGCACACGTCGGGGACAGCCCTTTTTGGGTTGCCAAGGAACTAAGATGTTCTGACGATGCAAACCTTTTGCCGTCCCCATCGTTATATATTATAGAGGGGTAAATTTTGGTGATAAGGGAGGTGAGAGCCAATGATAATAAGCTAACCGCGGTCCAGATAATCTGCGAGTTCGTCCACACTCGCAAAAAAGTGGGCAATATATAAGAAATGGAGGCAAACCAAAATGAAACTGAAGGGAATTAGAACGATTGCCTTGCTTGTGGCCGCTGTAATTTTGGTTATAGGGTCAGTGGCTGGACTAGCCGCCGCCGGTGCCGGGGATGGCGGTGGCGATGAGGAGTTCGAATGGAACTGGGATGCTTGCTATTGGTGGGAGGCACTACCGATAAGTCCCCATCACCAGCAGCAAGCCAGGGAGGTAGGAATCCTCATATTTGACCGCTACTTCGGGATTGATATCTCTGCTATGAGTTGGCAAGAACTCGACGAATTGTGGGATGTAATAGGCCATGAAAACCAAGAAAAGGCGGAGCGTCTCTTTGCCCAGTATGCCACAGAGAAGGGATTTGAAATACCCGGAATGCCCGCTCCTAGGAAGGAGTTTATACCTCCTCCTGATGCAAGGTACTGGTGGGAGTTTATATGCCCTGAGCTCCGCGACGACGCAATTGCCAGGGCTAAGATGGAGCTTCCAGAGATGCTCCGCTCCTACTGGGAATGTGCTGACTGGAAGGGAGTTGAATTGCCCATACCTCGCCCCGAAGAGCTCTGTGTCATGACCTTGACGCTTGAGGAGTATGAGCAGATTCTCGCTCCACCTTCCTTTCCTCTCGGAAGAGTAGGAATTAAGGACTGGTACGAACGGTTCTTTCCCGGTACTACTATCGTCGCAGTCTTCGGAAGACCTCGCACATACGACAATCCAGACGCGTGGTTCGATAAATTGCTTAAAGCAGATAACCTTATGGCACCTCTCATCGATCTCCTCTTTCGTGAGTTTAGAATTATTTCGCAGGGCGTTTCCGGCCACGGCCATATCACTGTGGCACTAGATTGCAAGCTGACGCTTGAGGAGGCAAAAGCAATTGCCGCCAAAATCTACGCCTTGAAAGCGCCGAAGGGAGAGATGGCGGGCATTGAAGACATTCCCGTAGTCTTTGTCCAGGGCTGGGAAAGGCCAGTAAGGCTTGGTACTTTTAAAGATCCTCGGGACCATCTAAATACACCTCTCCCTCTTGATCAGGGCTTTCGCCCCATACCTGGTGGAGCTCAGGTGGCCATTCGGCCCGTGACACTAGAGAAGCCAGTTGCGACAGTAGGCTTCCCAGTTCAGGATCCAATCCTCTGGTGGTGGAAGGACGAGGACATTACCACCACGGGACATCTTGCTCCAGTAAATACGCTGCTATACCAACCAGTACCCCCATACCAGGTGGGCAGGATTGTTGATCTTGAGACCCTTTATGCAGATGTAGCCCGGGTGGGTGGGTACCCCTGATGAAGATGTCATCCCCTACGTTCGCACAACGACCTTCTGGACAGCCCCGGTAACCGGCACGCGGGATCCGAATCCGCCTGAGTGGTCCGGCAAATTTGGAAGGACAACCGGTCGTACCTCTGGGCGCATACTGGCGGTAGGGATAGATGTTGAGGGACTCCGAAACCAGGTTCGGACAAATATTCATGCATATCGGGGAGACAGCGGGTCTCCCCTTTTCATTGATGGCCCAGCGGGTGGGGTGGCAGTAACGGGGATCCTTTGGGGTGGGCGCAACTATTGCCCGGACCGTGGTGTCTTTTTGTAT
>JALPYG010000107.1 GCA_023271215.1 Dehalococcoidia bacterium | reverse complement strand
GGAGCCGGTGCAATATCCACACTCATTAAGCTGTGATGTTGACTGGCAGGTTCACTGCCAGCCAGCATTTACACGTCCCACAAACCTCGTAACCTGGTGGTCCCTGTACGTTACTTCTCCCAGACTCCCCAGCCGGGAAACTCACGTTGCACGCCTGATACTGGTGAAATAGAGACGTATCTTAAACATCTCGATCTCGCCCCCAGGAGTCCGTGTATCTTTGCTCCAGATACCCCTCCTACCCATACTGGATCCCAAGCTGGACTACCGGAGTCTCCAGGTATTGGCACAACATGCCGCACTCGCGCCAATGAGTTGATTGCGGAGCTCCCAAAACGGGCCATACTGTACTCGCCCATACCTCACTACCTCCACCGAGAAGGTTACCCCACTCCTGCCTGCACTTATCCAGATTACCTCTCCTGGTTGTCCTGGTAGAGGGGCAGGGACATCTCCAGAAGCAAACACTGGACGCAGAGCCGGGTTGCTCGGAGAGCCGCCGATGAGTATGTAGGGGCACACCCTCCCATCGCAAATTGCCACCGGCGCAGCATCCGCATACGCGATCACGCCTACGTTATCATGTACCTGTCCGGCTGCGTGTGGGGAAAGGGGCTGGTACATATGCATGTTCACGGGGGTTATGGTTCCCCCCGGGCCTTTGTGACCCGTTATGATGTAATCCTCGTCCCACGGGTCAAACGGGTCCCACCATGTAGATCGCCGGACGGCGAAGCTTGCTGTTGAGTATCTCTTCCTGGCATCAGATGGTGTAACTTTGACCGCACCAGGTATCTCCGCGAAGGGTTCGTTCCATGGTGCCTGCCAGTGGGGTGGAGGTTCCCATGGCGGTGGTGGCTGGTGCTGGGGGAGAGCGTAGCTAGCCTGTGGTGCTTGCGGGCTATCACATGCATTAAGAGGTTGGAACGGGGGAACACCGCCCCTAAATATTACCGGCACATCCTTTATTCCAAAGAGGCTCTCCGCCTTCTCAGCTATGATCTTATAGATCTCTGCTGCTCTTGGCAGATGCTCTGGCTCTACCCTTATGTAGATAGCTCCCCTGGACCAGTCTATCATTACCCAGGGGAAGTCGCAATGGCCAAACCTCTTACGTAGCTCCGGTGATGCCAGACACCATATCTTTCCCAATTTGTTAATGAATTCCTTCGTTTCCTGCGCAGTGGAGAACGAGGGAACCCTTCCGAATAGCGCAATAACGCCAGGATCACGCGCCATCTCCTCAAAACATATCAGCCTGAAAGGGGGTCGAGGCAGGCTGTCAAGGAATTCATCAAATTCCTCGAAGGTCATCCTCCACAGATCCACACCGGGGAATAATTCCCCAAACCTTTCCCTTACCTCATCGGGAGACATCCCCTTTGCCTCAGCGATCTGCCTCATTATTGCCTCTATTTCCCCCTCAGGACAGCCCACTATCTCCCACCAGTAAACGTCCTCAACGGGAGGATCAACCAGCGGTGGTTTGCAGGGCACAGGCTCAGGTATTTCAAACCCTTTCTTTTGGGCATAATACTTAATCAACCAGTGTACCCTTTCCTGCCCCTCGGGGCCTATCGATCTCCCTACCTCGTCCATCTCTTCTTGGCTCATCCGGGAAACATCTATCCCGAAGTAGCGGTCAAGCACCAGTATCACTATCTCTACTAGCTGCCTCTGTTCATAGGGATCCTCCTCCCACCAATAAGGGCCACCCCTATCCTCACCACCGGCAGCCACCATTCCAGCCACTGAGCCTATAACCAAAACTACAGCGGCCAGAAGCAAGGCAATCGTTCTTATTCCCTTCAGTTTCATTTTGGTTTACCTCCGTTCCTTATATTCTTGCCCACTTTTTGCGAGTGCGGACGAACTCGCAGCTTGTCTGACCACATTTAGGTTATCGTCACTGGCTCTCATCTCCCTTATGACCAAAATTTACCCCTCTATAATATATAACGATGCAGACGCCAAAAAGTTAGGTTCAGTATCCCATCTATTCTTGCCTCCGTTCCAGCCAATGCTCGATCATTTCTTCTTCTAATTCCTGCCGCTCCTCCGGGATTAGTAACCCTCGCTCAAGCGCATAATTAAGGAGCTTGCGCATAAGCTCTGTTGCTTCCTCGACGTTTAATCCCTTAATGAACTCCTCCACTTCCCCGATGCGCATATTTAATAAGTCAACGTCGGGAAAGAGCTCCTGAGAGACGTGAACAAATATATCATGCATCTCCCTTGCCTCATCGGGGATTTGCTGTTCTCTCCAATAGCGGGTGTGGTGAGGCCGGGAGCCTCCGCCCTGAAAGTTGAGCGGAGCTTCGTTGCCAACTACGGCTCTAATAGCTGCGACGTACTCTGGCTTTACCCTGCCAGCAAGTTGAACCCCTATTATCTGATGCCTCCATGATGAGCTTGTCCCTGATACAGGAACCTCTATTATGCCCGGCGGAAGGTCCCATGGGCGTGAGAAAGTCTCCCAGATCTTATTCTGCCAGCCCCAAATCTCCTCCCTGGTAAACTCGGCCTGGAAGAAGTCGAATTCTATACCCTCAATGCCCTCGACTATTGCCCTTATGGATTCTTTGTACTCCTCTTTCACTTCCCTGAGCGCTACCGTGACGAGGACGACCCGAGTGATGCTTATACGGGGATCGGGGGCGCCAAAGCCCAGGACAAAATCTACCACCGGCACACCTTGCGCGGTCAAGTGAGGTAAAGCATCGGCCAGTTTTTCATAGGCCTCGCTTTTGGCGACCAAATGCGGTAAAGCATTAACCAGTTCGTCCCATGTGGGGGGACGACGGGGGCAGCCTGGGCCGGGACGCGAAGAGCTGCAAAATATTACCGGCACATCCTCGATTCCAAAGAGGCTCTCGGCCCTTTCGTCGATCCACCCATAGACTTGCTCTGCTCGAGGGAAATAAAAGTGATCAAGTTCGATGGTGATCGCCCCTCCAAAGACTCCAAGGCTTCTAACGAGGCGAAACCGGCGGGGAGCCCTGCAGAGCCTTAATTCCCACAATAAAGGAGCTAGCTCCGACAGCACCTTTTCCAATTTCTGGTTGAATTCGTCTAACTCCTGCTGGGTGGACAACTGAGGTACCCTCCCGAATGCTTCAATAATGTTGCGATTGTGTTTCACCTCCTCAAGACATAAGGGTCTGCAAGGAGGAGGAGGCAAACAGGGCAAGCTTTGGATAAAATCACTAAATTCCCGGGCAGTCATGCTCCACATATCCACACCGGGGAATAATTCTCCAAACCTTTCCCTTACCTCGTCGGGCCTCATTCTGAAATCTCTTAACCATGGCAACCTGAGGCTACAGGCTTTCCTTACCTCATTGGGAGTCATCTCCTCTATTGTGGCAACCCATTCCACAATCGTTGCCATCCACCCGCCATGGCGGTCTTCTGCTATTCTCCACCAGTAAAGGGGCTCAAATTCCTTCTCAAACCCATCAGTTATACGACCATCCATCATAGCAGCGAGATCAATACCGTAACCATAATCCGCCACCTGCTGATTACCATAGAAAGCGGCAAGTGCCCCGGCACCGAGCATGGCAATCACGAGTACCAGACTGATCACTAACCACCATTTTTTCATTTTCTTGGTCCTCCTTTTCTTCTCCCCTTTTTCCCTGGAGTCGACCTCTACTCGATTATCCTGTTATCCAGTCGAGAACTTAAACCTTGGTGAACGGATACCCATTTTGCT
>JALPYG010000106.1 GCA_023271215.1 Dehalococcoidia bacterium | reverse complement strand
TTCACTCTACACTCAGAACCCAAGACTCGGTACTCAAAACCGATAAGCCCTTACTTTTTGCCGACGCCAGGCTAAGAAGCGCCTATGTCTAGCCTGATAGGCGGCGATCGGAGCTCTACTCGTTCGCCATTCACCTCGAAACCCACGGTGACGCCTACGAGGAAGAGTTCACCACGGGCTAGATTGACCTCCCAGGGGAGGTCTTTGGATAATGCTTGGTTTGGCGGGATATGACGGGGGGTGATCACCGTAAGAAACATCTTATCATCAGACCACCGCCGCTCCCTTCCGGGGCCTTCTATTATCAAATCGAATAATTGAGAGGTTCGGGTTTCAAAGGATATTGCATCCTGGGTAGTGTTTATCAAGGAAAGGGTGGCTATTACCGTCTCGCCGGGTTGGAAGTTGACTTTGGGGACGGAAAGCTCCAATTTGAGCCCCTGCACCAGCTCGGAGGTCACCGTGGTAACTTCAGGCAGTGGTTCGTACACCGGTTCCTGCGTTGGCTCGACCTGCTCGGGGACCGGGAGTCGCGGGCAACCGGCAATCCCCAGCATCAAGACGATCGCGAGGCTCAAAAAGACCCGTCTTTTCACCTGCCCCGACTCATTCCCTGAGCTCTTCCTGAAGCGCACTGACCTGCAGCCCTCCTTGTGGAAATAACTCCGAGGTGTGAAGGCATCCTTTCTTTCACCGACTGCAACGGGAAAGGATTCCATCTGTCCTCAGAAGATTCAAAACATTGAGATTCCTATGCAGTCGCTTAACTTAATTTAACTTAATGTACTTTACCATATTTAGCCTGTCTTGTCAAGCCTTTTTCGCAACCTTAGTAAGCTTTTATACCATATCTCGCCTGTCCTGTCAACCCTTTTCCTAACACCCTTTTCCTAACCAGGTTATTTCCCCCCTCACTTAATGGAACATTTTGACCAGAGATTTCGTCTGTATATATGGAGGGGCAAGAGGCGAAAGGCTAAAGGCTAAAGGTGGAGCGGGGAGGGACTCTCGACTAAGAAAAGGAGGTGATAACCAAAACTTAAAACTTAAAACTTAAAACCTAAAACTTAAAACAAACGAAAGGAGAAACATAGATGAAGACAAAACACAGAATACTTAGTGTGCTGACCATCCTGGCCCTGGTGGCCAGCCTGAGCGCGGTGATGGTCGCGCCGGCGGGGGCGATTATGCAGCCTACGGTCACTGTAACCCCACCCGACGCCGGATACCCTAGCGCCTATAAGATCAGCTTCCTTATCACCGAACCACTGGATACCGCTGATCGGATAATAATAACCTTCCCGCCGAGGACCGGCGGGCTGCCTGATCTGGAGGGTCTGGACGATCTGGAGGGTCCGGGTATACGGATTGATAACGTAACGATCCAGGGTGTCCCGCTAGACACAGCTATCGATGTCGTGGGCCGCATGGTGATTCTGGACGTGCCTGAAGGTGCCGTGCCTGATGAGGCTATCCCCGCATGGACCGAGGTTGAGGTGGAGTTTCTCAGCCCGGCAGGCATCACCAACCCGGGGATTCCCGGGGCGAAAACCCTCATGGTTCGCACCACCGAGGAGCCGGTGGATGTTGTCTCTGCGGAATACATCATCACCGGCTTTGCCATCCACCCAGCCACTGCGGCTGTAGGGGCGACGGTTACCGCTTACGGAGCCGGCTTCGGTGCCAACCAGCCGATCTGGATTTTTGAGGATGATGACGATGAGACCCTTGAGCCTGGAGAGCGCGTCTTTGCCACCACCACCACCGATGGCGACGGTATTTTCAGCGTCGACATCACAGTGACCGCCGCTCTTGATGGCTTGGTGGACGTTCTGGACGGGCTTCCCGATCCTACTCACGATGAGTTCACCTTTACCGTGACCGTGGCGCCTTCCATATCCCTGGATACCCCCGCTGTTCCCAGGGGCGGGATAGTGCAATTTGACGGCGCTAACTTTGCGGCCGAGGCAGCGGCGGATATTAAAATGCGCTTCGATGCGGTGATTGATAAGTTTAAGGATACGGGAGAGGATCTTGCGAGAGAGAAGACCTCGTTTGCCGACGCTACCATCCGTATGCCCTGGGCCGCCCCGCTGGGGTCACAGAGGGTGACCGCGCAAGTCCGCGATCAAAAAGCTTTCGCCACCATTGAGGTGCTGGAGAGCTTTCTGGTGCTCGATCCCGCATTGGGGCCGCGGGGTGGGGTAGTGACCGCTTCCGGGTCTGGCCTGGCCCCCAACTATCTCTTCGGCGTGTTGTTCGATGGCGCGATTCGGGCAAGCGCCGAGACGGATGATGACGGGAACGTGAGCATCCCCTTCGTCGTTCCAACCGAGGCCGCTGTTAAAGCTCACACGGTGTCCCTTGTAGCCGATGTGGATGGCGACGGGACTGTGGAGGTTGGTGAGACCAGTGTGACCTTTGCCACTTTCACTGTTCTTGAGGCTAAAATTACCTTACTCCCGGCGAGCGATGTCGCCGGGGCAGTGGTAACCGTCAGCGGCGAGGGGTTTCCGGCACACGGGACCTTGACCGAACTTAGCATTGGCCCGACGGATGTGACCCCCTTCCCCCGTATTACAGTCGCAGCCGACGGTACCTTCCAGGTTACATTTACGGTTCCCGATTTGCCAATCGCCGAGTATGTGGTTAGGGCCACGGCAGGAGGAGTGTGTGATACTGCCGACTTTAATGTCATGGCCCAGCCGGTTATAGTAACCGTTGAGGCAGGGTTAGCCGGTATTTGGGAGCAGCTCGCCTATAGTGTCTGGGTCCTTCGAGACGGCAAGTGGTATGAGTTTAACCTTGATCCGGCCGTGCATGCCCTGATCCCTGAAGACGAGCGCCTCACCGAGCTCAAGAGCGGCGAGGCTTACTGGATCTTCGTAACCGAGGACGTCGAGGCCTTCATCGGTGGGATGACACGGACGCTCGCCGGCGGTATGTGGCATAACATCGGCTGGCGCTAGAATATATCCTCTGGGGGTGACCTCGTCGGAATGCGGGGTCATCCCTGGGGTAGTGTTGGTAGTGGCAAGGAAGTTAGTTTGCGAGAAACCCTCTTGCTTGCCACAGAGAGCACAGAGGGGGGCACCGCAGGGTTGATAGTTCGCAAACGAGCAAAAATCCGACGTGCTCCACGGTTAATGCATCAAGATAAGGAGGAATGAATGTCCAAACTGAAAGTTTTAGTTGCTGTGCTGGCAGTGGTTGCCCTGCTCCTGGTGCCCACGGCTGCCTTCGCCGCGGCGCCGCCGGTGCCGCCGAGTGGCTTCATGGGCACCGCGTATCTGGATAACGTACCAGTCGCCGAAGGGACAGTGGTTACCGCCTGGATAGACGATACGCAGGTGGGCGACACCACCACCGAGGCGGACGGGTTCTATCGGCTTCTAATTGAGGGGTGGTTCCCGGATGCGACGGTTCGCTTCAGGGTAGCCAATATCCTGGTAGACCAAACGGGAGTCTGGCAGAGTGGGGTGACTGAGCCAGAGCTCGATCTCTTTGCCACCACCCCCCCGCTAGAGGCGATTAAGCCGGTGGATCTCACCCTCAGCCCGAGCGAAGGGCTGGCTACCACGGTCTCCGGAGTTGGCTTTACCCCCCTCTCGGCGATAACGGTTACCTTTGACGGAGAACCGGTCCCTACCGTTCCGGCGCCGATATATGCTGATATAGAGGGCACGTTTACCGCCATGCTGGTGGCGCCCACCATTACGCCTGGCGAATACATGATTGAAGTCACCGACGCTGTGGGCAGATCGTACCAGGCAGCCTTTACCGTTCCTGATCTCAG
>JALPYG010000105.1 GCA_023271215.1 Dehalococcoidia bacterium | reverse complement strand
GTCCGGCAGGCCCAGAGGGTCCGGCGGGAGGAGTGGTCCCGGCCATAATTGCGATCGTCATCGCGGTGATTGCGGTTATCCTGGTCTTTATCCTCCGCCCCAAAGCGACTGAAGTCGCCTGATAGCCTCAAGCAGACAGGATAAAAAGCGGCTCTCCCACAACGTGGGAGAGCCGCTTGTGTTTGATAATCGAGAGGGATTCTGTATAATATTAAGCTGGATTCAAAAAACTTTGCAGTTTCAGCGAAAGACGCTATAATGATTGTGTGTGAGTCCGACGATTTTTAGATACGAGGGATACCGTTTCTTTTTCTTTTCCAGAGAAGAAGAAAGATGACAGGTCACTGAACTGAGACAAGTGGTGGAGGAATGCAAAGAAAGCGCAAGAAGCATTGTTAGTCGCGAGTTGAGAGCCGCGACTTACGTTGGGGATAACTGCTCAGGCAATAAGAATGGAGCCACTGCAATTGTTCGACCAGGCCTTTCCTGCCCCTGAGGAAAAACGACCTCCTGGAGAATCTTCTCAGGAATGCTGAGAAATTGCAGCCTTCTCAGCAGAAATGAGGCAGACTGCGAAAATGGGGGGATTATGGGCATTACGTATATTGAAGGTCAGGTGAAAGGGCCATCAGGTAAACAGGAAAGCGTAGAGTTTCTCATAGATAGTGGAGCAACCTACTCACTTCTGCCTAAAACCGTGTGGGAAACGATTGGATTGAGGCCTAAACGAAAGCAGTCCTTTAGACTTGCTGATGGTACAAGAGTTGAGAGGACAGTCTCGGAAGCCTTTGTTATCCTTCCCCAGGGCGAAGCCCATACACCAGTGATTCTAGGAGAAGAAGGCGACGAAGCGTTATTGGGCGTGGTAACCTTAGAGAATCTAGGTCTTGTATTCAATCCTTTTGATAGAACGCTCCACCCTATGCGCATGTTGTTATGTTGAATAGATTGAGCTTTTTGCATGCTGAATCTCTTCATGTTTCCCCCTCTGTCGCTGGCCAGGGAGGTCAGACCTGAAATCCAGCACCCTCACCTCCGTCTCGATGGGGAGGGCCGATTTATTAATGGTCAGCCTGGGCAGGGGCGAGACCTCTTTGAGCCCCATCTCCTTTAAGAACTTATCCAGCGAATCCAGTTGCGCCGTGCCGGCACTGGTTTTGTAGTGCATCGGGATTACTATCCTGGGCTGGACAAGATTTATTACCTCAGCGGCCGCGGAGGCATCGATAGTTGACCTTCCCCCTACCGGTACCAGTAGTATATCGGTGTCGCTTATCTCCTCGGTCAGGGATGCTGAGAGCACGTGTCCCAGGTCTCCCAGGTGGCATACCTTAATGTCGTCGATCGCCATCAGGTAGATGGTGTTCTTCCCCATCTTGAGCCCCTTTTGGCGATCGTGAAAGGTCTGGATGCCATAGGTAAATACCCCGGCGATCTCGTATTCCCCGGGGCCGCGGAGCACCTTAGGATTGCCTTCGATGCCACTGACGAAGCTATGCTGGGGGTGCTCGTGGCTTATGGTGACGATGTCGGCGGTGATCTTGCCCGGCTGATACCCGGAGGTCTTATCAAAGGGGTCGGTGACCACGGTGGTTGATCTACCCTTCAATCGAAAGCAGGAATGTCCCAGCCATGTTATATCCATACTCACCTATATTATCGCATTTGGTTGCCGCTGATGCAAGTAGGGGGAGACTTTTTCCCTGTCACCACCGATAGACCCCCAGCCCCGTTAGGATCATCAGCACGACAAGGATGGTGTAGTCTGAGGGGGTCATACGGAGTTCTCTCATATACGTTCGGGGTCCTCTGTGGTAGCCTCGTCCCTCCATTCCTATCGCCAGTTCCTCTGCCCGGAGGATGGAGTTCCTGACCAGCGGTATCACCAGTGAGCTGATCCTCTTCATCCTTGCCAATAGGTTACCGGCCTTGAAATCGGCGCCCCTGGCCATCTGCGCCTCTCTGATCTGATCGAGTTCTTGCAGGAGGGTCGGCACAAATCTCAGCACCATCGACACCATAACTGCCGCATCGTGTGATGAGATGCCCAGAGGTCTTAGCGGCCTCAAGAGCCTCTCAATGCCACTCATGAGCTCGGACGGCGTGGTGGTCATGGTGAGAATCGCGGCGCTCAAGATCAGGAACACGAACCGCCAGGTGAGGAGCACCCCCCGATACAAACCTTCATAGGTGGCCAGCGGAAGCGGAATGGGTGCGCCAGGAGTAAAGAAGAGATGCATCAGAAATATCAGGACAAAGAAGATCGCCAGCGGCTTAACCGCTCGCAGCAGATGGGATGGAGAGAGGCGAGCGATGAAGGTTATGCCGGCAATGAGAATGGTGATCGCTATTGCGATAAAGGCATCTGCCCTGAGAACGGTTATGCTCAGCAGCATAATCGCCACTATCTTGACCCGCGGGTCGAGGCGATGAATAACTGAGCTGCCAGGGGTGTATTGGCCGAGCTTATACCCCACTGAAAACCTCCTCGGGGGTCCCACTGAGAACTATCCTGCCGTCTCCCATAACCATGATGCGATCGGCACTGGTGATCTCATCCATATTGTGCGTGACGTGAATCATGGCTATCCCCTGACCATTCAGCCTTCTCAGGATGCTGAGAACTACTTCCCGCGTCGCCCGATCGAGAGAGGAAGTGGGCTCGTCAAGGGCGATGTAGCTGGGGTTCATCGCCAGGATATCGGCCAGGGTTACCAGTCGCTTCTCTCCTCCGGAAAGGGTGTGAGGGTGACGCTGGGCGTAGCTTCCCATCCCGACAGCCTGAAGCGCTTCGGTGACCCGCTGCCTTATCTCCCTCGGAGGTAAACGCAAATTCCCCGGACCAAAGGCCACGTCCTCTTCCACAGTCATGCCTATGATTTGATTATCCGGATTCTGGAATACCATCCCCACCCGCCGGCGTATCTCTCCGACGATGCTTGTATCCCTGGTGTTCATCCCATCCACCCACACGTTGCCCTCCGTAGGGGCCAGTAGCGCATTAAGGTGTTTTATGAGGGTCGTTTTCCCGCAACCGATCGGCCCGATAATCGCCACATACTCACCCTCTTTTATCTCCAGGTTAATGCCTCTCAGCACCGGGACATCATCCCCGTCATACCGGTGAACCAGATTCTCTACTTTGATCATTAGAGTTTTATCATTCCCCTGAGCTTGCTCGTGATAAACGTGGCGGCGATCATCTTGATGGCATCTCCGATCAGGAAGGGGACAACCCCAACGGCAATGGCGCTCGTCAAGGGAAGACCGGCGACTACCGAGAGCTGGATCACTCCCAGTATGTATATCACTGCCAGCCCGGCGACGCATGACATGGCAATCCAGAGGAACCTCGGCTTCTCTCTCATCTCAATTAATTTTCCCGTTATATAGGCTCCAGCGACGAATCCGATTAAATATCCGCCCGTGGGGCCCAGGAGAACACCCAGACCACCAACACCGCCGTGAAAAACGGGCAGGCCGATTACCCCAACAAGGATGTAGATGAGCTGGCTCAATGCCCCCAGATGGCTCCCTAACAGCGCGGCCGATAGATGCACAAACAACGTCTGCATGGTTATCGGCACAGGCCCGATGGGGATCATAATAAACGCCCCTACGGCGGTCAATGCCGCGAACATGGCGGCAAATACCATCCCTCGCACCGACATTCCGCTGCCGATGGTTCTTAGATTCGCCATTTTCAATCTCCCTCCTGATTTAGACTCCCCAAAACATCCCCGGCAATGACCCTTTCGAGAGCACCGTTTGCCTTTCGCAGGATTAGCGCTCCGTCTTCGTCTATATCTATCGCCGCACCCTCCACCTGCTCCCTTTCGCCGCGGACGCTCACCCGGGCGCCGATGGTGTTGCTGAGCGCCTTCCATCTCTCCCGGATGGGTTCAAAGCCGGATATCTGGAAATCCTCGTAGAGCGATTCGAGCTGCGCCAGAATCTCCTGGACCAACTGTACACGGGATACCTCTTTCCCGCATTCCTCTCTCAGGGAGGTGGCTATTCCTGCGATCTCCTCGGGGAAGTGCGCTCTCTCGGTGTTTACATTTATGCCCATCCCGATGACGATGTAGTTTATGCGGTCCATCTCGGCGCTCATCTCGGAGAGTATTCCCCCTGCTTTGCGACCCTCAAGGATGACGTCGTTGGGCCATTTCAGCCTTGGTTTCAGGCCAGTGA
>JALPYG010000103.1 GCA_023271215.1 Dehalococcoidia bacterium | reverse complement strand
GTTGAATTAGTAAAAGTCGCCGTTTATTGCCAATTCGAAGGGGAAAGAGGGGGGCTTATTGTGAACATGCCATCCTGATTCAGCGGGGGAATAAGCAGATACTCATCGATGGCGGCCCCAGTGCTGAGGAACTTAGCTTTCGACTGGGAGAGAGGCTACCCTTCTGGGACAGGACTATAGAATTGCTGGTCTTGACGCACCCTGATACTGATCACATCACCGGACTGGTAGAGGTGCTGCAACGCTACCGGGTGGGAAAGATTCTGACCGGCGGGCAGGATGGCGGATCCGATATCTACAGGGAATGGCGCAGGCTGATTGAGGAGAGAGGCGTCGAGCGCATCATTGCCCAGGTGGGCCAGCAGATCACCATGGGACAGGGGGTACAACTGGAGGTTCTTCATCCATCGGATACCCGATGGGAGGAGCGAAACAATGCCTCGGTGGTGCTGAGGCTTACATATGGCAATTTCAGCCTTCTCTTGACCGGGGATATCGAAACGGAAGCTGAGGCGTACCTTCTCGCCCGGGATGTGAAGCTCAGGTCCACCGTGCTCAAAGTCGCTCATCAGGGGTCGAATGCCTCCACCTCGTCTAGGTTTCTGGCTGAGGTTAAACCCATGTTTGCGGCGATCTCCGTAGGCGCCGATAACCCTTTTGGACATCCCGGGAACGAGGTGATTGAAAGATTGCAGGAGGTAGTTGGGGAGGAAAGACTCTATCTCACCTCCGAGGATGGCACCATCGCTTTCATCACCGATGGCGTGAAGCTGTGGGTGAAAACGAACGATTGACAAGCGGGGATCAGCCTAAACTACTTGGTGCCTATCCTCCGGGACAAAGGCGGCTACCTCCTCTTCGGTGGGAATGCCGTTCTGCCCGTCCAGTTCGCTCTCCCAATCACCAAACTCCTCTGGTTCCTCAGAGAACTCGTTGTCAAGATCGTACTTCACCATGGTGTTCTTAAGATATGGCTTTATGTCCTCGGCTGGCCTCGGGGGAAAGAATGAAGGGCGCCCTATCTGGGTAGGATGTTGAAATGTTTCCTTGATTATCACCTTAATGTGATCATCTCTCAGGCTAATGATCGCCGCCTCATATTCATTGCCCCCTTTCATCAGCTCGATTAGCCGCAATCCCACTCTAGGTTCGATCTCACCCAGGTACTCCCCTGAATTGTTCACTGCGGCTAGCGTTTGTCCCCGCGCCTCGAGGTGAACATGGTCGCCGGCGGACAATTTAGCCAATGTCTCGCTGGGGGCAATTGGGTGTATGTTGACCATTCTGGCCTTGCCAGCCTCTTCGATGAAGAACCTGGAATCGATTTCACAAGCGGTCTGAGGAGGTCCTTGCCCGTCCTTGAGATAGGATAGACGCCGAAGATTTCTCCTGGCGATACTATTTCCGGGGTCGAGTTCGAGCACGCGTTCGTAGGCTTTCCTGGCTTCGGTGTACCGCCCCAATTCAGTCAATGCCTTGCCCAGGCGATTGTGGGCGCCAATGTCGTTCGGGAGAAGTTCAATCATACTCTCGTTAATTCTTGCCGCCTTCTCCCATCGCCTTTGCATAGCTGAATTGATGGCTTCATCCGTGTAGTTGGGCGTCATCAGGGTCTCCTTATACCCTGTACTGATTACTGACTGAGCGTATCACGAGCTCTGCAAACCGTTTTGCATAATACCATGTTTTCTGCAAAAATACAATCCGGGAAAACCATCAAATATTTCTGAAGCAGGGCTGACCCCGTGAAGTAGTTTACCTGATGAAGCAACATTTGACAAGTCTAGAATACATCGCCATTGATTATATCCATCTTAGATGGTAATCTAATCGGCGACAAGAAATGGAGAAGACCATCATCGGCGGGAAAGTGGTGCGGGAGCTAAACCAGGGCGGCAACGACCTGCAATAGAATTATGGCGATCATCGGGGTTATGTCTATCATGCCTATCCGAGGGATGATCCCCCGCAGTGGCGCCAGGATAGGCTCGGTTACTTGATGCAAGAGATCCACCAACCGGTTGCCGGGACTTACGGGAAACCAGGAGATGATTACTCTAGCAAAGATGACGATCGTGAGCACTTCGCAAAGGATGTGGATAAAGGTAGATATGAAATTCATTTCTGCCCCAGCTCCTTTGCCCTCTCGTATGCGGCAATGATTGCCTGAGTTAGAATGGCTCGCAAACCGCCCTCCTCGAGTCGGAGTAAGCCTGCGGCCGTCGTCCCGCCCGGGGAGGTGACCATGTTGCGAAGCTCCGCCGGATGTTTGCCGCTCACCTCCGCAATGCGGGCCGATCCCCGCATCGTCTGCAGAACAAGCTCCACCGCCATCTTACGGGGCATCCCGATGTGCACCGCCGCATCAACCAGCGCTTCGATCATCAGGAATATGTAGGCCGGCCCGCTTCCGCTCACCGCGGTGGCCATATCGATGTATTTCTCGTCGGCCACATAGATTTCCTTGCCCAGAGCGGTGAGAGTGGTTTGTGCCATCTCTTTCTGCGCTGAAGTTACTGCCCTGGTGGCAGTCCACACGCTTATTCCCTCACCTATCTGGGCCGGCGTGTTGGGCATAACCCGAACTATGCAATCGTGACCCAGTTGCCGGCTCAGCGTCTCGATTCTTGCCCCGGCGATGATGGATACCACCAGTTGTCCGGGTTGAATCTCACCTCGAAGACCATCGGTCACTTCAGGGAGAACCTGCGGCTTTACTGAAAGGACCACCATGTCTTTCCCTCGGATGGCCTGGCGATTCTCGGCTACCCCTTGAATTCCATGCCGTTCGGCCAGAACCCTGAGTCGCCCCTGATCGACGTCGCTTACCGTGATCGCCTCCGGCTCGGCTGAAGCCTGCCTGATCAGGCCGGATATCATGGCTTCCCCCATCGCCCCACCCCCGATGAAAGCGATCTTCATGATTTACCTCCGTTCTCCGAAAATGGCTCGGCCGATTCGCACCATGGTAGATCCCTCCTCAATAGCCACCTCGAAATCGTCGGTCATTCCCATTGAAAGATGATCCAGGCCCATCGAGTTACGCAACTCTCTCAGGAGGCGAAAGACCGGCCTGACCTCCTCCGGATCGCTTGCCAGAGGTGCGATGGTCATCAAACCCTTAATCTCCAGATTGGGCATTCGCCCGATTTCCTTCATCGCCGAGAATACTTCACCGGTGGAAAATCCACTCTTGGAAGCCTCGCCGGCGATATTGACCTCCAGCAGTATCGGAATCGTCTTCTGAGCGTGGCGACTCAAGAATTCCGCCAGCCTCACCGAGTCGACACTCTGAATTACATCAAAAAGCGCTCCTGCTGTCTTCGCCTTGTTGGTCTGCAGATGGCCCACCATGTGCCAGGTGCACTGAGTCCTTATATTCTCTAATTCCCCGAGTTTGGGTTTAGCCTCTTGGACGCGGTTCTCGCCAAAATGGCGCAGGCCGGCCTGAAAGGCGGCCCGGATGGCCGCCGGCCCTACGGTCTTGGTGACGGCCACTAAAGTGACCTCTTCGGGAGATCGTCCCGCCCGCTCGCAGGCAAGAACGATGCGGCGTGTTACCTCCTGAACGTTTCGCTCAATGGCCATCTCTCTCATCACCCAATGCCCCTTCGAGCTCGGATCGGAGATACTCGGTCCGTACGCCTGAGTCTATCTTCCACCAGGGCAATTGCTCGCCCCGAGGGATCTCCCGGTGAATGAGATCGGGGTCCAACCCCGCCCCCTCCACCGCCTTGCGCCATGCCGAGAGGGAGGTTCTCGGCATGCTGGCGATAACCTGCCCCATCATTGAGTTTCCCCGGGAGAGCGTGCCCTGAACCAGGCTCCAGTCGATACTGTCTGCCTTAACCGCTATTCCCCTGGAGTTCAATCCTTTCTTGATCAAGGAAAGGCGACGGCTGAGGACCTCACGGGTAGCCATTGGAAGCCATTGAAAGGGAGTGCCCGCCTTGGGGACAAATGGCGCTATCTTCAGGGTAAGACGAGTCCCCGATCGATGCCTGTCCAGGATGTTCTTCGCGGTCAGAGCCATGTTTACAACATCCATTATATCGTCCTCGGTCTCTGCAGGCAACCCGATCATGAAGTATAGCTTGAGCTGTTTGAAGCCATGACCAGCAACTTGATCCACGGCACGGATGACATCATCCTCTGATATGGCCTTCTTCACGACCTCGCGCATCCGCTGCGAGCCGGCCTCGGGAGCCAGGGAAATGGTCCTGGTGCCGCTTTCCGCCAGACCCTTGAGGAGGGCATCCGATAGTGGTTTTATCCGCAGGGAGCTGACCGAAAACTCGGCCCCCATCCTTCGCAGACCAATCACAAGCTCGTCGATCTGGGGATGATCTGTGATGGCAGCACTCACCAGCCCCAGCCGTTTGCGATATCGCAACCCCTGCCTTACTTGCTCCAGTAGATTCTCCA
>JALPYG010000104.1 GCA_023271215.1 Dehalococcoidia bacterium | reverse complement strand
CTATTGCGCAGCGATCTCAGTATCAGCATGGTATCACGTTCTGATGCCTCGATCAGCCACTGCTTCACCCTGGGATGGATGGGGGCTTCCTGCGTCACCATGAACCTGGTGCCCATACTTATTCCCTCGGCTCCCAACGCCAATGCAGCTACAAGACCTCGAGCATCGCCAAAGCCGCCGGAGGCGACGACGGGAATCTTCACCGCATCAGCAGCCAGCGGGATGAGGATAAGCGAGGTGACGTCCTCCTCCCCCGGATGCCCGGCGCATTCATACCCATCGATGCTGACGACATCGCAACCTATACGCTCAGCCGTCCGAGCGAAGCGAACGGCGACGCATTTATGTATCACCTTGATGCCCCCCGCCTTCAGGCGCTCCATGTACTGCTCCGGACTTCTGCCCGCCGTCTCCACGATCCTCACCCCCTCTTCCACAATCACGTCTATGTAGCTATCGATATCCACAGGATGCAGGGTGGGCAACATGGTGAGATTCACCCCGAAGGGCTTATCGGTGATGCTCCTGGTCTTCCTGATCTCGGCGGCAAGCTCTGCCGGAGAGGCAAAAGTGAGCGCGCTTAATATGCCCAGGCCCCCCGAGTTCGATACGGCACCCACCAGCTCAGCTCGAGAGATCCACTGCATCCCCCCCTGGATTATCGGGTATTCTATGCCCAGAAGTTGAGTCAGCCTGGTTTGGAACATTCTTATTGTCCTCTAATGCGTTGATTCAAGCTCATTAGGGGGATTCTCCCCCTGAAGCAGTGGTGTATTCGTTGTAGATAGTATATAGTGCTTGGCGTTCAGTGTCAATCCCGCATTGACGGGCTACAGAAGCAAGATGTTGACATCATGGCCTGATCGTGATACAACTTAATCGTCCCCACCTCGCTGGATCAAGGAGGGAACCATGGCATTGGTTACTGTCCGGTTTGATGCACTTCTGCGCCTCAGACTGTCTACAGACTCTTTGCATGTAGAGGCAACTGATGTTAAGGAAGTAATCGAGCACCTGGAACAAGTGTTCGGCCATCGATTTCGACAGCAGTACGAGTAACAATCCAGGTTCAAAGTTCCAGGGTTCACGCTTGCGGGGTTCAAGGTTCCGGAGTTCACGGTTCCAGGCCTGCCCCCGGCCGCAGGCCCAGGGGTTAAAGAGCGATGAAGATTGAAGTATGTCAGGAGGGACAACCTATGCCGCCAGAAAAACCGCTGCTTCTTCTATTCGACGGGCACGCCCTTATCCATCGCGCCTTTCATGCCCTGCCGGCACTCACCACCAGGGAAGGGCAACCAACCGGGGCTGTTTATGGCTTCGCAAGCATGCTCCTGAAGACACTCGAAGATTTTAAGCCCTCGCACTGGGCAATCGCCTTCGACTCCGCCGCTCCCACCTTCAGGCACATTCAGTGTCAGGACTACAAGGCGCACCGTCCCAAAGCGCCTGACGAGCTCATCTCACAATTCGCCGTCGTTCGCCGGTTGGTCCAGACCCTCGGCGTCCTCGCCTTTGAGGTGGAAGGCTACGAGGCCGACGATATTCTCGGTACTCTCAGCCAACAAGCCGGCGCAGAGGGGATCGCTTCTATCATCGTAACCGGTGATACCGATACCCTGCAGCTTGTCTCCCCCGGTGTCGAGGTGCTTCTTCCCCGGCCCCGGAGGCCCTTCAGCGACACTCAACTCTACGATGAAGCAGCGGTACAGCAGCGATACAGCCTCCGGCCGCGACAGATAGCCGACCTGAAGGGCCTCAAAGGCGACTCGTCAGACAACATCCCCGGCGTGCCTGGTATCGGAGAGAAGACCGCCGTCAAGCTCATCCAGGATTTCGACAGCCTGGAAGGGATCTACCGGCGAATCGACGAGGTGACCCCGCTCCGGATTCAGGAGATCCTGCGGTCCAATGAAGAGGTGGCAAGACAGGGCAAACAGTTGGCCACCATCGTTACCGATGTTCCGGTAAGCCTCGATCTCTCATCCTGTCGCGTCGGCAGCTATGACCGGGACAAGGTCACCGAGCTGTTTCGAGAGCTGGAGTTCTTCAGTCTCCTAGACAAACTGCCGGGGACAACAGGAGAGTGGCAGAGCACACTGCCGGAGACGAACAGGATCCCCGCGAGCTATGAGATAGTGGATACATCTCAAGCCCTTGATAAACTGGTGGAGGAACTCTCCACAGCCAGAGCATTGGCAGTGGATACGGAGACCTCCGGCAAGGAGGCAAGACACACGACATTGGTAGGCATATCCCTTTCGACGACTCCGGCGAAGGCCTGGTATATCCCCGTCGGGCACAAGGGACCGGGGTCACAGCTCTCTCTATCCGAGCTCACTCCCAGACTCAAGCCTGTCCTGGCAGATCCCCACATTGCGAAGATAGCCCACAATGCCAAATACGATATGACCGTTCTCTGGCGACACGGGCTGGGATTGAACGACCCCGGATTCGATACCATGATCGCCGCACATCTTCTGGGGGAGAAGTCTCTGGGATTGAAGCAGCTCGCCTTCAGCAAACTGGGCGTCGAGATGACCCCCATAAGCGCCCTCATCGGATCAGGACCCAAACAAGGCTCAATGACGGATGTCACCATTGCACGAGCCGCCGATTACGCCTGCGCCGACGCCGATATGACGGGTAGACTGAGTCAGCTTCTGGAGACGGAACTGAAGCGAGAGGGGTTGTGGGACCTCTTCATCGAGGTTGAGATGCCGCTGGTTCCAATCTTATGGCGGATGGAGAGGAACGGGATAGCCCTGGATGCCACCTTGCTGCGGGATATGTCGCAGGCAATGTTCATGGAGATGGCCGATATCGAGGATGAGATCTACAAGTCGGTGGGGTATAAGTTCAATATAAACTCCACTCAGCAACTGGGGAGAATTCTTTTCGATGAGCTCAAACTGACCCCCGGGCGCAAGACCAAAAGCGGTTATTCCACGGATATCTCCGTCCTGGAGAATCTCCGCGGCGCACACCCCGTTATTGAGCATATCATCGAGTATCGCCAGCTCGCCAAGCTCAAATCTACCTATGTCGATGCCCTCCCGGCCCTGATCGATCCGGAGACGGGAAGGGTTCATACCAGTTTCAATCAGACAGCCACCGCTACCGGACGTTTATCGTCGAGCGACCCCAATCTGCAGAACATCCCCGTTCGCACCGAGATAGGAAAGCGGATCAGACAGGCTTTCGTCGCCCCAGGCGATGATTTCACGCTTTTGAGTGCGGATTACTCCCAGATCGAGCTCCGGGTTATGGCCCATCTATCCCAGGACCCCGGGCTTCTTGCCGCTTTCGCCCACGATGAGGATATCCATGCCGCCACCGCCTCGCACGTCTTCGGCGTGGAGACATCCGAAGTGACCTCAGAGATGAGACGAATAGCCAAGGTGGTGAATTTCGGCGTGATCTATGGCATGGGCGATTATGGCCTGGAGCAGGCCACCGGGCTCTCCCGCCAGGAAGCGGCCGATTTTATCAACGCCTACTTCGAGAAATACCGCGGCGTCAGGGATTATGTCAAGTCCACGCTGGCACAGGTTCGTGAGAGGGGATACGTTCAAACACTACTCGGGAGGAGGCGACATATCCCCGATATTAAGTCCGGCAATTATCAAGTGCGGCAAGCAGCCGAGCGGATGGCTATCAACATGCCGGTCCAGGGCACCGCCGCCGACATCATCAAGCTGGCGATGATCAATATCCAGAACCAGATGGCTCTGCAGAACCTCCAGAGCAAGATGATCCTTCAGGTGCACGACGAGCTCCTCTTCGAGGTACCTCAGGCAGAGATCGAGCCGATGAAACGATTGGTGCAGGAGGTCATGTCGGCGGCAATGGAGCTAAGTGTGCCTCTGAATGTGGACACCAAACTGGGCCGGAATTGGGGAGAGATGGACTAACGGGGTTCACAAGAGGATGAATCCGTAGTATAATAGTAAGCGTTCATCTAATATCTTCGCCCCTTTAGAAATCCCAGGCACAACTGCTTTAGGGGGTTTCAGGGGGAGAATCCCCCTGATGATCTTGACTGAGAGTCGGGGACTCTCAGTTTTTTAACTATTCACGGGAGGAATGGGCTATGCCTGAAGAGAAGGTCTTACTAACAACCGAGGGGTTAGAGAAACTGAAGAACGAATTGGAACATCTGCGCGAAGTGCATCGGCCCGAAGTTCTGGAGAGGCTTCAACGAGCAAAGGAACTGAGCGATACCGTTGACAACGCTGAATACGATGAAGCTAAGAATGAACAGGCATTTGTCGAGGGCCGCATCATGTGGCTGGAACGGACAATCAAACATGCCGAAGTCATTCCGGTGGAGAAGAAACGTCC
>JALPYG010000102.1 GCA_023271215.1 Dehalococcoidia bacterium | reverse complement strand
TGGTACGATCAAAATCGCTGTCAAAACTTACTAATGGCAGGTCATATTTTTCGGAGATCACATATTGATAAGCATCGTCAAAGTCCAAATCAAATTCTTTTGCTCGGGAAGCCAAGGTTTCAATATCAGAGATTGATATTCTCAACAGCCGGAATCCAGCAGTCACCAGTAGATCATCAACAAATCGTTTGAAGATTTCAGGCAGATTACGGTGAAACAAGATAATCCCGATGGAATAGAGCGAAAATTCGGAGATGTGAAGTTTCTCTCTCGAAGTGCCCCGCAAGAATTTCTCAACCTCCTCCGCGTTATCCTGGTCTAGGAGCAACTCTAGAAAGACATTGGTATCAAGAAGATACATCAGTCCCCCCACCACTCCGAGGCCTTATGTTGAAGCTCTACAGAAGTATAATCATCTCTCAAATCTTTTATTGCACCCTTCCAGTCAAGTTTTAGCTCGCCATTGCGTTTTCCTGGTAAACGCGTGAGCAAAAATTCTGCAAAATCTCCTACTTCTTGCTGGAGATCCGGTGGTAATTGGGCTATAAGTTCGTTTACTGTTCTCATAATGCTTACTCCCTTATTCTTTTTCTACCCTTCTGAGCTCATCAAACACATCTGGCCCTTGCCACTGAATCTAGATCTCTTGCTTGTTCCAGGTTCAGGGTTCGCTTCGCGAGTCTGGAGTCTGGAGTCCCTCCCCGATTCGCTAGTCGACAGTCCCCCGCTCCACTTCAGCCTTCTGTATCCAGAACATTTTCTCCATCTCGCGCCGATAAGCGCGTATCCTTAAAATCCCCCTTATAAAGGCATGCTACCATATCTCTGTCTTTCCTGTCAAGGAAAGATCAGCTAACATACCGCCGATCTGTATGCTATAATCTGGACGAGAGCAAAGATGGGGAACATATTGATAGGCACGTGTTCCTGGACGGATCCCACTCTGCTTAAGAGCGGGTTTTATCCCAGAGATTGCCGCACTGCCGAGGGAAGGCTTCGGTATTATTCGCAGAACTTCAATCTGGTGGAGGTAGACAGCACCTATTACTCCCTGTTAGCCGAGAGGACAGCGGAGCTCTGGTGCCGGAGGACACCGGAGGATTTCACATTCGATGTAAAGGCCTTCTCCCTGTTTACGCAGCACCCGACGCAGGTTCAGTCTTTTCCCAGGGATATTCGGAATGCGCTCAGCAAGGACACCGCCCAGCGCCCTCGGATCTACTATCGTGAGCTTCCTCTGGAGATAAGGAACGAGCTCTGGGAGAGATTTGCTCGGGCGCTCTTGCCCTTAGATAGCGCTGGCAAGCTGAGGGTGGTTCTGTTTCAGTTCCCCCCGTGGTTCTACCCGAGGGAAGATAATCGGCGCTACATCGCCCGGTGCCAGGAAAGCCTGCCTCAGTATCGAATCGCGGTCGAGTTTCGCAATGGTGCGTGGCTCAGCGAGGAGGAAAGAGACCGGACATTATCTCAATTGAGGGATAACGACCTGGCCTATGTTTCAGTAGATGAGCCACAGGGATTCAGGTCATCTGTCCCGCTGCTGGCTGAGGCTACCTCTGATGTGGCGGTGGTTCGCTTCCATGGACGAAACAAGGAGAACTGGGAAAAGAAAGGCACACCGGTAGCTGAGCGATTCAAGTATCTCTACTCCAGGGAGGAACTTGGTGAGTGGTTGCCTCGCCTCCAGTCTCTTGCCTCCCGGACGAGGGAGCTTCATGTGCTGTTCAACAATTGCTACGGGGATTACGGGGTAAGGAATGCCATGGATATCACCGATCTCATGCGTTCGCAGCCGCTCCTGTTTCCCGACTAGGCAAGTGATAACAGAGGTAATGCTATGGCAGAGAAATATGCAGATAAGAAGGCCGCTTCGAAAGACTCCGACAATTACAAAATAATTTTTATGGGCAATAGCATTTTTTCCTTTGCTGAGGGGCTTTACTATCCTTTTTTAATTGGTTTCCTTTATGGTCTCGGCGGTATGCCTTTACTGGGAGCCGTAGGATTAATCATAATATTCGATTCGATCGGAAGTTATATTTCTGGAAAATTAGCTGATAAGTATGGTCGGAAACCTTTTTTCTTAATTACCCCTGTCGTCAGCATTGCTGTTTTTGTATTTTATCCCCTTCTTCCTCTTCTGGGCGAAACAATGCCCAGTTTGATGTTTCCTGCATTGTTTCTGATACTTATTATTGATGGGGTACTGGATGGGTTTTGGGGTACGGTTGAAGCAGTTTATCTGGCAGATATTACGAGCAAGGCCACTCGCGGAAGCAAGATGGGTTCTTACTGGGGGGTGAGTGGGCTGATAACCGGAGCAGCTATGCTCGGTGCTGGGTTTCTGGGACTATATATTGATTTTCTTACCGCTGCAATTATCGTCGCTTTCATCTATCTCAGTGGCTTCATTATATTGCTTCGCATCAAGGAGATGTAGTTATTCGGGTTCGAGGTTCAGGGGTTCAAGGTTCAAAGTTGGAAAACGATGAGTATAAGCCTCACTTCGTAAAGACCGAAGGCTGAAGGGGGGCGGGGGACTCCAGACTCCAGACTCCAGACTCCAGACTCTAGACTCTAGACTCTAGACTCTAGACTCTAGACTCTAGGCTCTAGACTCTAGACACCAGACTCTCGACTCTTGACTTCAGCGTGTTCTTATCAGGTGATTCATGGGATAATTGTTAGTGGGGTCATTTTGAATTATCCGGCATAAATGGAGGGCTTATGATGGGGAACGGCAGGCAAGATCGGATTCGTGAATTAATCGAGGCTCATTGGTAACACACCTCTTTTGGCAATCGACTTCATGTTCAGTGGGTGGAAGCGCACGCTCTACGCCAAGGCTGAGAACCTGAACATGACTGGGAGCATCAAGGATCGCATGGCTTTTCATATCCTGGAGAAGGGTTACGCAAGGGGGGTTCTCAATCCTGGCGATTTGATTATTGAGGCTACCAGTGGTAATACGGGCATAGCCTTTGCAGCAATCGGTCGGGCGCTGGGTCATCCGGTGGCCATATTTATGCCGGACTGGATGAGTGAGGAGCGAATCAATCTTATCCGCAGTTTGGGTGTGGAGATAGTCCTTGTGAGCAGGGAGGAAGGTGGCTTTCTTGGCAGCATTCGTCGTGCTGAGGAGTTGGCCGAGACGACGAAAGGGGCTTTTCTTCCCCGGCAGTTCTCAAATGAAGACAATATAGAAGCCCATTACAGAACAACAGGTACTGAGATCTGGTGGCAGTTGAGATTTCAATCTCTCTATCCCAATGCCTTTATTGCCGGTGTAGGGACGGGAGGCACCATAATGGGCACGGGACGTTTTCTCAGGGAGAACTATCCTTCCATTGAGATTCGTCCTCTGGAGCCGTCCAACTCTCCGACATTGTCGACGGGTCACAAAGTTGGTAAGCACCGAATCCAGGGGATATCTGACGAGTTTATCCCGCCTATCCTGGACCTGGTATGCCTGCATGAGGTAATCAGTGTGGATGGCGGTGATGCCATCCTGATGGCGCAAAGGCTCGCCACCGAGTTGGGAATGGGGGTTGGGATCTCGTCGGGTGCAAACTTCCTGGGGGCCTTGATGGTTCAGGAGGAGCTAGGTCGGGATGCGGTTGTAGTTACTGTTTGTTCGGACGACAACAAGAAGTATCTCAGCACCGACCTCTTGCGAGAGGAACCGATAAAGGATAGCTTCCTTGCGCCTCATGTCAAACTTCTGGGGGTTCGAGCGTTCAAGCGAGTATGTCGCACTTGCCGCGACCCACAAGAGTGTATTGATCCAGAGTTGCTGGATATTGCAGAAGAAGTATCTTTGCCCCATTGTCCGGGATGTAGCTGAGCCAGGAATTGAGAACGCCGCTAAACCGAAACCTTCCATTGGGATGATAGATGTCAAGGCGACTGATGCTTGAATTCCCAGGCCTCCGACACGATTATCTCCCCGGCAGAGTCCACGATCAGGCCGGCGACCTCGAGGGAATTCAGCAGTTCCTTCCCTTTCTCCGGGCCCAATACAAACACGAGTGTGGTGAGGGCGTCGGCATCGAGGGAATTTCCGGCAACGATGGTGACGCTCATGACTGCATCGGCCGGTTGACCTGTTTTGGGATCGAGGATGTGATGAACCCTTCTCTCTCCCAGCAAGAAGAACCGTCTGTAATCACCGGAGGTGGCCACTGCTGCGTTTTTAAGATCTATCACCTCAAGCCACTCGTATTCATCGCGCGGATGTTGAATAGCAATTCTCCAGCTTTCAGGTCCAAATCCTCTGATATCCCCCCCGATGTCTACCAGCGCCCGCTCAATGCCGCTTTCCTGCAATACCTCGGATGCACGATCCACCGCATAACCCTTCGCTATCCCCCCGAGGGTGATCTTCATCCCTTCCTTAAGGAATCTAGCCCTGCCCTTACCTTCGTCAACCATCAAATTCTGCCAATCCACCAGTGCAGGTGCCTCGCCCAGCTCGTCGGTGGTCGGAAGCCTCCCC
>JALPYG010000101.1 GCA_023271215.1 Dehalococcoidia bacterium | reverse complement strand
ACACCAAGCACCCAGCCCTCGACGGCTGCCTTGGCTTTGTCGCTATCTGGAAGATTGGGAAGGAGATACCTGGACATCTGACCTTTCTCGTCGACGTCTCTTGCCCATTCAACACAAGCTTTGGCGTCCTGCTCGTCGGATTTCCGACCTTGGTTCTGGATAGCTGGATACCATTCCACTAGGAAATGAGCAGAGTTGTTCGGATTCCATCCGTCGAAGGGCCAACAGTGCAATGCAATTTTATGTTTGAAGCAATTATTACGAAGATAGAAGAGGTGAGGCATACCATACAGGCTCTGAAGTCCAACTGTTCCTTGTCCTCCAAGCTGGAATATGGGCTTAAAGCCTGCCCTACGATTCTCGACAGTTCGGAATTTCTCAAAAATAGCCGGGGAGAACGGAAACTTAGGATCGGTAGGTTGTGGGGAGAAGTGTGGCCCCCAGAAAGGACCGACCTTGGTTCGTAAGCGACATGCAATGCGCTCGTTAGCCTTACGCGCCCATTCGCGGGCGTTTGACTTTGGTTCCTCGCGGACCGATGGCAGGCCGGCGACTCCTTTGGCCATGCCTTGAAGTATACTTGCCCAACTTTCGGGAAGTCCCGTCAAGGCGTTCCAAAAACCCTTGGGGAACGAGTACTGAAAGTCGAATCCGAAGAGAACTCTCTTACCTCTTTGGTTATGGTCGATGATATGTTCCAGGAGGTGATCGGTCACTGTAGACCTCGTGAACCCCTTTCGGACATCAGGAGTGGCACCGCATTCCAACTCCGCGAAGGCAATGCTACATCTTTGCACACCAACATCCGCAGAGCCAGTGAAATCTACCACCATATACACGTCAAAAAGAGGCATATAAATCAACTCCTAATCAGCGACTTTCACGATGAGCCCGATGGAACCTAGTCTGTTTATGAATTCCCCCTTTTTTGCAGACTTCTAACATCGCTCCAGGCAATCGAGGCAGAAGGAACAATTACCGGCTACCTTACTGATCATGGTTTGACCTTTGAATCGTAAGACTGCTTAGCAAGTTTCTTAGCCTCCTCAAGTGATTCTGCACTTGTGACTTTGTAATCAGTCCATGCACCAGCCTCGTTGTAATAGCTTACTGCAAAGGACTTCCTCATCGGCGTCAGGTAGGCAAAGACTTTGCCAGCTGTTTTTAACGAGATGCCCCAGGATATGGGAGTCTTCGTTATCCGCTGATCTTTCCATGAATCTACCTCTTTCAAAAAGGCTTCAGCAAGACCTCGAATCTGGTCATCAGTGATATAAGTAAGACTTTTCTCGATAGAACGAGGCTCCTCGGGGGCTGGTCTTGCAGGGACTTTTCGCGGGAAGAAAACCAGAATGTCATCTTCCTCCTTCCCTTCGTCATCCAACAAGGCCAAACATTGCCATTCAAAAAGACTTATTGGTAGGTCTACCCATTTACAGCGAGTCACTGTTAGTTCCGAAAAGGAAGCCGCAATTAAGAAATAACCTCGGCTTCTGAGCAACATCGATTTGGCGATCCGGGTAGCTTCTCGCTCGGGCCTCAATGTGGGTCGCTATGTAATCGTAGTAATCTATGCCCTGCCAAAGCATGCTGTCGTCTTGAAACGTCTTGAGCTCTGCAACAACGAGTGCTCTGCCGTCATCGACCAGGAGAAGGTCTAGAGGCCCACGTGAGGTTCTGTGCTGTTGTGTAAGAAACATCAGCCCTGGTTCTATCAGGTCTGGTGCTTGGCGGATCCTGTCCTCCAGTTCTTTTTCTGTAATTTCTTTCTCTTTGTATCGTTTCATAGCCATCTCCATTGGGCTAGTTTACCAGCCCCTATAAAGTTAACGCCCACGTTTTCGTCAACCTAATGAGCATCCCTAGATGCGCTACTGACGCTAGTATTACACAGTCACTGCATTCCTGCAAGGTTCTTACCGGCACGAGAGATACGGGATTGAACAAAACGCTAAATTGTACAATCCGTAGCCACCACCTTCTTCGCCAACTAAAATACCCCCTTTGCCTTCTTTTGCCATAGGCAGTGCATAATGCCCCACACAATGCCTTTCTCAAAACTATCCTCATGCATTGTTATTAAATCCTCAACACGATCCATTTGGGTCAAAATAGAGAAGATATCTGCCGCACGGCGTAATTCATCTAGTCTTTCCGAACTCAAGCGACCGTCTTTGCATTCGTCTGAGAATTCCTGAAAATTAGTTAAGTCATTTTGGTTTGCCCATTCATAGCCTATCCTGAGGCCTTCGCTTTCCGAAATGGCTTTTATATTGCGCACGGCTTTCGATTCCCTCTCAAACCCCCAGCTGCATAGTAACTTCTCCGTTTCCATTTCATACAACTCTGTCTCCCTTACGCCGCGGATCTTATGGGCTATTTCGTGGGCTATAACGTGCACAATGTAAAACTCTGGTTTGTCTAACAGAGTCTCATTTAAGATAATCAACTTCTTAACGGGAGACCCAAAGTCAATAAAAAGGCCGCCATATTCTTCCCCATCAAATGAAATTATTTTGAGTGCGGGGTCGTTTAAGACTTGGTTACGCACTGCGTGGGGTAGTCTCACTAAAACCTCATCTACGTGGGGATGAAATGTCTTGTCGCAGTGTTCTAACAAGGCATTCTTCTTGTCCTCGTAGTTTTTCATGTTTGCCTCCTTGCTTTGCCCCTAGAAATCCCTTTTAGTTCCGCATAGTTTGCATTTGGCGTTCTTGGCCAAGTCAAGAAGGTAAAGCCTATCGTAGCTCCATTGATATATGACATTCCGCTGGCGAGTAGGTCACCAAAGCCAGTAAGGAGTTCGATTGCTTGGATGACTTGCAAGCCTAAGAGCTACCCAAGTCGTTGATCCTTTCCAGCTATGTTGGGTAGTTTCTGAAACCTTGATCCGATAAGGCTCGTATTGCTCACAAATATAATACAATCTCACATGGCGCGTAATGTCTCTGCTACGCATGAGAGGAAGTTTTGGGTTTGTACGTCATCTGGGTTAGGTGACTCCTCCATTTCATGACACACTAATCACCCAAGAATCAAGCAACAGGACTATACGTGGTCATTTATTCTCCTGGAAAGATTGTCGTATAAGAGATCTGGCAGCCGATAATTTTTCAAGGCTATCTATTCCAATCTCAATGTCACCAACCCCCCAGTGTCCTATGCTGGAAACGTCACGAACATAGTCAGGTGGCTTTTCTAGACGCGAATAATTCAACTTTAACCAAATGCGAAGACCACTTTTCTGAACATGCACACAGCAGAAGATAGCCTTGCCGTGCAAATAGCTAACATACTTGGCAAGGTATTTTCTTTGCACCGTAGTTGGGTCTAATTCCCTGCAAAACTTATCAGCAGTTCGAAATAATTCTATGACCTCCTGTGGCTTTCCTTTTATGTGATGCTCTTCACCATAGTCTCTTCCTCTTCGATGTTTTATCTCAGATTTTTCAAACTCCTCACCGACGGGATAGATTGAAGGTATCTCAACCTCTGATGACTGAGCCCATAGTCTTTTGAGTGCTGCCTTCACCTGTACCGGTTTAATAGATTCGTCACCAATAGCTGAACGGATGATTCTGATTAGATTGGCCGGAGGATCCAAGAAGAGCTTATCCAAAGCTTTTCGAATTTTCCCTGTAGTGAAAACTTGCTCACCGATCTCGTCAAGCACGCCCTGAGCCATGGCATCTCGGGAGAAACGGTTAAACTGGCCCGCAATCTCTTGAACTGACCTACCTTCAGATTCCTTTGGATCTATTGAAACTTCAAAAAGCAACTTATCTGGAGCCTCTGCCTTTTCCGTACTTCGATAGATCTTGTAAGTGACACCATTAGTGAGGATGCACCATTCAACACCGGCATTTGCAGCGTAGCCAACTACCTGCGTAATAGATTTAACATCTGTAAGCGGATCGTTTAACGGTTTAGCTTCTATGAATAGAACTGGCGTACGATTTATCTTCGGGGCGTAGTCAACGGATTTCCCGTCAATTGTCGGATATTCAAGCTGGACTTCGCCGGGATCCCTTACATCCCAACCAAGGACCTGCAATAATGGATCTATGAATATCGTTCGTGTCGGATACTCTTTTAAATCCTCTTTTCGATGTCTATCCAGTTTCAAGCGAAGCTCTTCAATACAGGAAAAGATATGTTTCATTTTTTCACCTCTTTACATTTCGCCTGACGTTTCTAGCACATATCACGTTGCGACACGTATACACCGGAATGACTTGCATCCTGTTGGCTCTAACTGCCATTACCAGTGGCGAAGCACCACATAAAGGTGGTAGGGAGGTGCGCTAAGCCGTCCCACTCCCCCACGAATTATCGCAAACATCCCAATAATAATCGGGCAGGAACCTCTCGCTACCCCGTCCAGACCACAACTCCTCTATCCAACCAATTCACACCCAAGTCCTCTTACGACGCGGCGGCAATCCCGGGTAATGTTCCCTGAGCCGGTCATGATGGGCTTTTCCATGCTTCCTCAATAG
>JALPYG010000100.1 GCA_023271215.1 Dehalococcoidia bacterium | reverse complement strand
CACCTTGCGGTGATCGCCGATGCGGTGACTACCCCTTTCCAGGCCTGCAAGCGAGCTAATCTGCAAGCGGGGGACAAGGTTATCGTGGTTGGCTGTGCCGGGGGAGTCGGCACACATGTGACCCAGATGGCTAGAGCGCTGGGGGCTCAGGTGGTAATCGGAATTGACATAGCCCCGGAGAAGTTGGAGAAAGCCCTTGAGTATGGAGCGGATTTCGTCATCAACTCGAAGAACAAGGGGCCCCGGGATGTTCGCAAGGAGTTTCGCACTATTTGCCAGGAGAACGGCATTGAAGCCGGCTATGGCTGGAAGATATTTGAAGTCACCGGAACCAGGGGTGGGCAGGAGACAGCTCTGGAGTTGCTGTCATTTGTCGGCAAGCTGATCCTGATCGGCTTTGGGAGGCAGAAAAATGAGTATAGCCTGTCCAGGCTGATGGCCTTCGATGCCGAGATAATCGGCACCTGGGGTTGTTTACCGGAGCATTATCCCGTGGTGCTGGACATGGTCTTGAAGGGGAAGATCCAGATCGAGCCCTTTGTGGAGGTCAGGCCGATGAGCCAGATCGACCGGGTCTTTGACGAGGTACACCGGGCAGGTTCCCCGCCCCGGAGGATCGTGCTTACGCCAGACTTCTAATCGCGCAATTAAGAATGGAACCGCTGATGAACACAGACATGTCCGTGACTCTTAAATCTGGGTGGATCGACGTTCATCGGTTGTTGCAAAAATAGAAAGGGAGGAAGATCAATGACTGAAGGTAAAGAGACTGCTGAGGAAAAATTTCGGGCAAAGTTGGAGAAGTATGGCTATGACTGGGAAAGGCACCGGAGGCATTTTCGCGGCCGACCGGTGGAGGAATTTGATTTCAGGGAGATCATTTACGAAAAGGATTATGATAAGTGGGTAGCCCGAATCACCCTCAACCGACCCAAGAGATACAATGCTTACACGGGCACCGAACTGGTTGAAATATGTGAGGCCCTCCATGATGCACTGGTGGACGATGGAGTGGCGGTGCTGGTGATCACCGGGGCCGGCGACAGAGCCTTCTGTACCGGCGGTGATGCGGCTACCTACTCGGTGATTTATCCCGAGAGACCCCACGAGTTCTATTACTGGTGGGAGTATTACGAGAGGATGCTGTATCTCATCAGAACCCTGGGCAAGCCGGTCATCGCCCGACTGAATGGTGTGGTGGCTGGAGGGGGGAATGAGATCAACCTGGCCTGCGACATTTCCATCGCTTCCGAGAATGCCCGTTTCATCCAGCCCGGGACGAGGGTGGGGAGCGTATCCGCCGGTGGGGCCAGTCAGTGGCTGCCTCTCACCATCGGCGACAAACGGACTCGCTGGATGCTGATGATTGGAGACGAGATAGATGCGAAGACAGCCCTTGAATGGGGCCTTGTAAATGTAGTGGTCCCTTACGACCAACTGGATGAGGCAGTGGATAATGCGCGGCAAAAGCTGGTGGAAAAGTTCCCCGACTGTCTGAGGTACACCAAGGTTCAGTGTAATTTCTGGGGAGATTTAGCCTGGACCACTATGCAGCACGCTCGGGATTGGCTCAGTGTGCATTATGCCACCGGGGAGCCTATCGAGGGATTTAATGCCTTCCTGGAGAAGAGAAAGGTGGACTTTGCAGGCATGAGGGAGATGTCCAAGCGAGGGTCGAGCCATTCCTATTATCCTTACGGAGCTCCTTTAAGGACCTGTCCCCAGTGTGGAGCGAAGTATCTGCCTCAGGGGTTTGAATTCTGTGGTAAGTGCGGGGCTAAACTTGAAGGATGACGCAGGCCGCGCTGACCGGGAGCTGAAAAGAAAAGTTGACCAGGCTGAATACCAGAGCGTGCTGGGCTTTTATAAAGAGCGCCGGCGCGATGAGGTAGTCCTGGAGGTGCAGAAGGAGGGAGGCTCCCATTTTGTGGAGATTCCCTCCCACCTCAGAAACAGGCTGGAGATCGTGGTCGGCAGCCGGTTGCGGGGATTCGTCCATCAGATCCGGAGAAGGGATCAGGGGTCAGGGGTCAGGGGTCAGTTGGCAGAGGTGGGGGGACTGGGAACTGTCAACTGTCAACTGCCAACTGCGATAGACTGGGAGATTGTGGGTTACTGGCACGAGCTTGGCATCCCCGAAGGCTTTGTGGAGCGCTTCCGTCTGAGACAAGGTGATTTTCTTGAGATAGCCTTCGAAAGCGTGGTCAATTACGGAGAGGAGAAGGCTAGCTGAGTAGCGGTCGTCCCGCTGGCTGAAGGTGAGGCTCCGAAGATTCGAGGGAAAATCCCCGGGAGGCTGGTGGTGCGCTTTGGCACCCGTCCCCAGGATGTGGCCATTGCGGTGACTACCCCGGGGAGCAGTTGCCTAGAATCAGCAGCTGGATGGGAAACAATAATGAGAGGGGTATTGGGCTTGAAGAAATTCTTCTACTCGGTGCTAATTGCCGTTTTGGCCTTTAGCGCTTTGCCTGCTTTTGTCGTTGGAAGCGGGAGCGCTGAAAATCAATATGCGACAGTTGTGTGGCAGACAAGCGTCAGCAAAGAAAGGCTAGACAGGGGAGAAATGTTCTACGGCACCCTGAATCTTGTTTCCACCATCAAAGCAATCCCGGAAGCATAGGCAGATCTTGTTGCACTTGCCAATCTAGTATCAGCTAGAGTGGATATCTCTTACGACCTGATCGCCCGAAACAACGTTAGCGGCGAGGAAATTATTTTGACGTCTGCCGAAATAAGCCGAGATCTCCCTGTGCTGACTGCAGGTGCCAGGCTGGAGTTTTCCAACGAAAGGATACCTCCAAACCCAGATGCCTATTTGGTGTTTCCCCAAGAAGCTGAATACGGCAATTATACTCTGTACATCAAGTTGATCAAGGTTGACATTGTGGTTCTATTTCTTACTAAGGACGTCACTGATCTGATCCGGGATTTCCTTCCTCCACAGGCCTTTGGCCCTGGAATTGTGTTGGCAGAAGTAGAACTCGCAGGGATCGACGTCAGGGCTCGCCCCGCCGAGTTCACGGTCACTGATCTGGCCATAACCCCTGAAGAAGTCTATACCGGAGAAGAGGTAACGGTAAGCATCGGTTCCTTGGAAATTCGGGGACAAAGAACTTCCTGATGAGGCTAATCTTGAAGAGGTATTGGGCTTTAGCCAGAGGTGGCCGGTTTACTCCGTGACGGTGGCCGATTTGCTCCGGAAAACGCATCTAAGGTGTATTAGGAGATAAACTGGAGGCATAGGAATTTTTTGAAATTCCTGGTAAAGGAGCGAAGGTTCTTCAAAAATTCCAGGCATGACCGGTTTTTAGGGGGTTCACCCCGTGAAATCATATTTCACGTGGTAAAGGGGGAGAATCTCCCTGATGATTTTGTGGCAGGAATTTCGTAACTACTCAGGTTCAAGGCCTGTCCTGAGCTTGTTGAAGGGTTCCGGGGTTCACGGTTAAAGAGCGATGAAGTATAAAGAGCGGAGGAGGCATCCTCAGATGCCGACTGAGAGCGCGAAGCAGCCAACCGTGAACCGGACAACCTCCTAAGTAACAAGAATTCTGCCAAGGCTGTTCTCGTATGAAATGCCCCGTTCTCAGGGGCACAGGGACGCATTGTGGATACGGTGTCCCAGTTACTTTCATGAATAACCCCGAAGGGAAGCGCCGGGGTCAGTTGCTGAGTAGTTACAAGGAATATTGGTTGGTTGACCCGGCGAGAGTCGGAGTTTATGGGTGGGGTGTGATGGCGATGATCGTGATCTCGTCCTTCGAGGGACCATAGTACCAGAACACCCTATATGCTGCCGGAGTCTTCTGCTCTGCATATGACTCAAAGACCTTTTGCCCCAGTTGTTTTTCCAAGCTCTGGTATGGATGTGTTTGCAGGCCAGGATGTTTGGGGTCGGCGGCCAAGTGTCGCAGTGTTTTCGCTACCGCATTGTATCGCTTTTTCTGCGAAGGGTTCGCTTTGAGTGCATCGAGTTTCTTTTGGGCACGATCGGAGAGTATTATCTCAAACAAATCAGATGCTCCTACAACTGATCAAGATCGATTTTGGAAGTTCTGCCCTCCTGGGCATCTTTGAAGCCTTCGAGCACCTCCCACAGTGCCTCCTCGTTTTGCCATAACCAGATTTCTGATGCCGGGATCTCAATGAGCGGTTGGAGCAATATCTCACCTTGTTTGCTTTGGAGCACACGCACTCTCTTGACGCCTCGCATGACCGCGCCAAGAGTCAGCCTGTTTCGTTCGTCTATTGACCGGCTGTCAACCTCAAAGAACTCGTCTCTGTTTATGGTAACCATTGTTGTTCCCCCTTTGCTTTTCCTGTTCTCATTATACCATATTGCCCGAAATGGGACAAGGGGTATTTAGAGGAGCACTTCAGGCGAAATAACGACCTTTTGAAAATTATTTATGGAGCAGATATTCCTCTTCCCAGACTTCAGCGAAGGGATCCCTGAGGATAGCGAATTGATCTTCCTTCCCGACTATGACCCTAACTCTTGGCGTCTTGGCGAGAGAGGGAGTTGGTTGACCCGGTGAAAGAAGAGATAGAGGCGCTGACGCTTAAAGGTGAAGGTTGCCGGAGCCTGGGCGCTT
>JALPYG010000010.1 GCA_023271215.1 Dehalococcoidia bacterium | reverse complement strand
CATCGGGGTAAAGCTGTGGTAATATAATCACTCCGGAAACTACCCCAGCGAAATTTCATTTTTTCGATGTTTTCCCGACTATTTGTACAAAAGTTACGTAGAAACTGTCCACGATTAAGTTGAACAATTTTGAACTAGATTCAATTCCACTGTGCATGCTTGAAAGGAGGGACCGAAGATGAGGAATTTCTTGTCAATCATTGAGAATATAAGTGAATGGACAGGGAAGATAATCAGTGTTCTGTTCATGGTCACGGTGATAGTAATAGCGTTCGAAGTGGTGATGCGCTACGGCTTTCGTGACCCCACCCTATGGGGTTTCGAGACGATGATCTATCTATGTGCTGTTTTATACATGATAGGGGGAGCATATACCCTCTATCACCGCCAACATGTTAACGTAGACGTTCTATACAATCGTTGTTCACCACGGCAAAAGGCCATTCTGGACCTCCTTACCTACCCCTTTTTCGTGCTCTTCGTTGGTCTCTTGCTATGGGCGACGACAGAGCGCTTTTGGGACGCATTTACGATGGGGGAAGGCTCCGGTACTGTATGGAACCCTCCCATCTCCCCCATGTTTCTGACGATGGCGATAGGTTGTTTGCTGTTAATGCTTCAAGGGTTAGCTGACTTTATCCGCAACGTTTACCGCGTTTTAAATAAATGACTGGAGTTTGGTAACTTTTGCCCACGGCTGACTTGTAAGTCCATACAATTACTCAGGATGCCTCACGCTTTCGAGTTAGATCAAAGTTTGCCAAAGTCCAGTGAGCAGGGAGGTGAGAGAGGATGGATATTGATATTGGGCTCCTTACGCTGATCATGTTCGCAACCTTGCTGGTGGTGAAGTCGATAGGAATGCCTCTTGCCTTTGCCTGTGGCGGGGTAGGTATGCTATTCCTCGTTCTTCTCTGGGGACCTGAACTTCGCTTCCTGGTGCTGGCCCGTACATGGGAGATGATGACCAGCTTCGTTCTCGTAGCCGTTCCCATGTTTATCTTCATGGCAAAGATTCTGGAGTTTTCTGGCATAGCCGATGACCTCTTTGAAGCAATCCACCACTGGTGGGGTGGTGTGAGAGGGGGCCTGGCAATATCAACAGTCATAGCCACCACCATTATAGCGGCCACAGTGGGAATAATTGGCGCCGGCATAGTAATGATGGGACTCATTGCCTACCCGGCTATGATGAAGCGCGGTTACAATAAGGGTTTAGCACTGGGCAGTGTTTGTGCCGGCGGATGTCTAGGAATCCTCATCCCTCCCAGCGTGTTGTTTATCCTCTACTCCTTAGTGGCCGGAGTATCGATCGGGAGGCTGTTTGCGGGGGGTATTCTTCCCGGTCTTCTCCTGTCTGTTCTCTTTATTGCATTCATCGCCATCCGGTGTTACTTCCAACGAAAGGCTGGACCGGCGATATCTCAAGAGGAGAGGGTCTCCGTTAAGGAGAGGCTTGTTCTCTTAAAGGGGGTAATTGCGCCCTTCGCTCTCATCTTATTGGTTCTGGGAGTGATTTTTGCGGGGATAGCTACCCCGACAGAAGCCGCCGGCGTGGGTTGCCTCGGTGCCCTGGTGTGTGCTGCTATACGCCGCCGACTTAACTGGGCAAACCTAAAAACTGCCTCATTTGGTGCGTTGGGCGTCACCTGTATGCTTATGTGGGTCTTTTTCGGTTCATACACCTTCATCGGCGTCTTCACCCTTGCCGGAGGTGCCGCATTCGTGGAAGGGATTCTGCTTGGTTTGCCGGTAAGCCCCATGGGACTTATCGTGCTGATGCAGTTTATCATGATCATTCTGGGAATGTTCATCGACTGGGTCGGCATCCTGATGATATGCGGACCTCTCTTTATTCCTATCATCGAGGGGCTGGGATTCTGCCCATTATGGTTCGGGGTAGTGTACAACCTCAATATGCAGATAGCTTTCCTGACACCGCCTTTCGGGATGGGACTGTTTTATCTGAAGGGGGTGACGCCGCCGGATGTAACTATGATGGATCTGTACCGTGGTGTCTGGCCATTTATCATACTTCAGGGGATTGGTCTGGCTCTAGTCATAGCATTTCCGTGGCTGGCGGTGTGGCTTCCCGGTCTGATGTAATAACACTTCCCAAGAGTCGAAATCCTGGGGCCGGAAAACAGATTCGATTTGAAGAGATGTAATCCCCATACATCCCCCAAGTCAGGGTTTCAGCTTCGATTTCGGCTAGGCAATGGTAAACCTGGGCAAGGGCTTTTCCGACAAAGCCCGATTATTGGTCGGCTCAACCAGGGCGATATCGAGACTTCTTTCTGGCCAGATCCAGGGAAAGGTAAATAAATCCTGATTGTATCTGTTTTCCTCCAGCCAGGTTATCAACACAGAATGGCGAGGAGATATAGAACTGTATGCGTTAGCTTTGAGAACAGTAGCCGGGGACAAGCAACTAACTTGGCCGGTTATGCGTATTCTTGATTCTCGCCTGTGAAAGCGATTCAGTGCAATGAATTTCAGAGAAGAGATAAGATTTCCCAGGATGCACTTCGCTCAGAGGAAAGTGGATGTCCCGAAACTAGCGGACGTGCGCCAGTCCATCACAGCCGAATTGGGCAGGCTGGGCCTGAAGAGCAGAATCCGCCGTGGCATGAGGATCGCTGTAACCGCGGGGAGCAGGGGCATTGCCAATAACGTTCTCATATTATCCACCGTGGTCTCGGAGCTAAAGAAGATTGGCGCCCAGCCCTTCCTTATCCCTTGCATGGGAAGCCACGGCGGGGCTACCCCGGAAGGCCAGATCGAGGTTTTGAAGTCGTTGGGGGTAACTGAGGAATCAGTAGGATGCCCTATTATTTCTCAAATGGACGTGGTGGAGCTTAGCCGCACTCCGGAAGGGTTCCCTGTTTACATAGACAAGGTTGCTGCCGGTGCCGACGGAATTGTGGTCATCAATCGGGTTAAGCCACATACAGAGTATACTGGCGATCTCGAAAGTGGCCTGATGAAAATGATGGCCATCGGGTTAGGAAAACATAAAGGAGCATTAACTGTTCATACTTATGCCTTACAATGTGGCTACCAGGTTGCTGTCCCCTCAATAGCCAGGGAGATACTGAGGTCGGCACCAATACTCTTTGGCTTGGCGATTGTGGAAAACACTTATGATGAGACGATGAGGATTGTTGCGGTAGAGCCAGCCCTTTTTGAAGAGACCGAAAGGGAGCTTCTCAAGGAAGCAAAGGATTTTCTGCCCCGGCTTCCCATTGATAAACTGGACGTCCTCATCGTGGGTGAGATGGGAAAAGAGATAAGCGGTGTCGGGATGGACCCAAACGTTATCGGCAGAGTTATGGTTTTCGGCGAGCCTGAGCCGGAGTCCCCCAGGATCACAAGAATAGTTGTCCTCGACCTGACCGAAGCAACTCACGGCAATGCCGTCGGGGTTGGCCTCGCTGACTTTGTGACCCGCCGCCTGGCAGATAAGATTGACCGGCGGGTGACCTATATTAACTGCTTTACCGCCATGACACCGGAGAAGGCTCGCCTTCCTGCAGTTGGAGAAACAGACCGTGAAGCCATTGAATGGGCTTTCCTCACCGCTGGGGTTCTTGATCCTCAGCAAGCTCGGATAATCAAGATAAAAAACACCTTGCATCTGGACGAAATATATGTTTCGGAGTCCCTTACCCCCGAGCTCCAGAATAAACCGGGATGGGAGGTCGATAAAGAACCGCTGGAAATGCGGTTTGATCCTTCGGGGAGACTTCATCTCCTTAATCCGTGAGTTCAGATTCAAAAGCCTCTCCTTGGGGGTGATGATCTAAGCGAATCTGGCTGGCTGCGATGTCAGCTTTTTGTTCATGGATTAAGGAGGTTTGACAATGGCGGATAAAATTGATATAGTTAGAAGCAAATTAAGTGAACGAGAAGGTAAGGGGTGTTTGCGCCTGTTGGGCGAGGTGACTTGTAGATATCGGCTGTGCCCGCAGCGGCCGATGCAAGGTGATCGAAGGAAGGAGGTGGTGCAATATGAGGGTGTGAGGTAGTAGGCATCAGGCATTGGAAATCCGAAAGTTTTTGGAAGGAGGAAAGAAGCCAAGATGAAAAAGAAAATGTTGCTGATCCCGCTGCTGTTGGTATTAGCTCTCAGCCCAGTAGCTGTGGGCTGTCCGCCAGTGGAAGTAGTAGACCCACTAGTAGTAGAACCACTACCAGAGGTTCATTGGCGGGTGCAGGCTGGCTGGCCGGCAGGCTTCCCGCTTATCGAAGTCGATTATAAATTTGTTGAGATGGTGTATGAGTTGAGCGGGGGGCGCTTTGTAATCGAGCTCTTCTACGGTGGTGAGATGGTGCCTGTTCTCGAAGGGCTTGAAGCTGTCGGTGCCGGCGTGCTTGAGGGGGTCACTGGGTGGGGACCATACTGGGCAGGAATAGATATCGCCTTTGACCTCTTCACGGGTGGGCCGTTCTGGATGTCCCCTACCGATCTGCTAGTTTGGACATTCCATGGTGGCGGTCTGGAATTGAAGCGGGAGATTTATGCGCAGCACGGCGCCATTCAATTCCCGATTCATATTGGCCCCATTGAATCCGGATTTCGCGGCACCGTACCCCTGCGCACCCGTCACTGCTGGGTGGGCGTGAAAGCCAGGGCCGGCGCCCTTGGTGCGATAGACCTCGTGGAGGAGCTTGGTGGCTCAGCGGTTTTGCTTCCCGGTGGCGAGATATACATGGCCTTGAAGATGGGTGTGGTAGACGTCGCCGAGTTTGCCAGCCCCAAGTTGTGCTGGGGGATGAAGTTACAGGAGGTAGCCCCTTACTGGAATGCCCCTGGATGGCATTCGCCAGGAATGTTGGTTGAGGTAATTGTAAGTCTGGAAGCCTATGAGGCCCTGCCGCCTGAATTTCAGCGTATACTGGACGTAGCGGCCACGTACACGATGACCTGGGCTCATGGTTGGGCACGTTGGGGGGATCAGCTAGCAACCCACAAGTTCTACGAGTATGGAGTTGAATTCGTCCGGATGGCCGATGAATGCCTTGCCTACATAGAGAGGTTGGCGATGGAGCGCATGACCAGGATAGCGGCGCAGGAACCGACCTATGCCAAGGTACTCAGAAGCCAGTTGGAGTTCATGAAAGGATTTGCCACTCTGCGTGAGATAGAGAAACCCTTCCACGCTGGGCGCACCCCCGACGTTTGGCCTGAGCTTCCATAGCCATGACAACCAAATGGAAATAGTCAGAAGACCCCCGGAGGGCTTCCTCTGGGGGTCAAAGCCGAACGGATGCTTAAGGGGTATGTGATGGACTAATCCGGTTCCTCGTGAATAACCTTACGCGCTTATCTAAATGAGATAGGTGCAGATAGGTGCGGCTACGGCGATCGAAACGACGTTAAAAGGCCCGAGGCTGAACGAAAGACCGAAGGCTGTTCAAAAAATATGTGGCCGCGGTACTAAATAGGGAGGTGCAATGATTCGAAACTTCCTAAAAGTTGTTGATAATGTCAGTAAATGGTCAGGGCTGCTCACGCTATGGCTTGTCTTGGCTATAATGATAATTACCGTGATGGAAGTGGTTGCCAGGCACCTCTTTGGTAGTCCCCAGATCTGGGCTCCTGAGACAGTTGCATTCCTTTATGGGGTTCAGTTTATGCTGGCAGCCGCTTATACTCTTTGGCGCCGCGGCCATGTATCTGTAGACGTAATTTATTCCCGCTGGTCTGAAAAAACACAAGCAATCGTCAGCATCATCAACTATGTGCTGTTCTTCTTCCCGTGGTGGATTGTTCTCTTTTACGTAGGAAGTGAGACAGCTATCTCCGCCTGGCAGGAAGGGCACGTGACCGTCGGCGCCGGCCTGCCGATAGTGGCGCCAATGAAAACAGTGTTACCTATCACCGCTGTTCTTATTATACTTCAAGGACTAGCTGAGGTTGCCCGCCACGCATATTTTCTTAGTACAGGGAGGAAACTGTGATCGAACTGGCACCGGAACTGGTCACCATTCTGATGTTTGTCGGTCTGCTGGCCGGGCTCGCCATGGGGATGCCTCTTGGCTTTGTCCTGGGGGGGCTGGCGGTGATATTTGGCTATATTTTCGTAGGTCCAGGCATAGGGGCTATGTTTGCCTTCCGCATCGTTGGCATCATGTCCTGCTTTATTTTGGTAGCTGTTCCCATGTTTATTCTAATGGCAGTGTTCTTAGACCGCTCCGGGGTTGCTGAGGATATGTTTGAATCATTGACCGCCCTGATGGGCAGGCTAAGAGGCGGATTGGTAATGTCATCGCTGATCTTGGCCACCGTGTTTGCGGCCTGCACCGGGATTATGGGCGCCTCGACGGTTGCTATGACTCTTCTAGCTCTGCCGATCATGCTCAAGAGCGGGTATGACAAAAGGCTGGCTACCGGGTCTATCTGCGCCGGGGGAAGCCTTGGCATCCTTATCCCGCCCAGCGTAATGCTTATCTTTATGGCCGACATGGCTGGCGCGTCAGTAGGCAAGCTGTTTGCCGGGGCTTTTATTCCCGGCTTGCTGCTCTCGTTATTGTATCTAATTTATGTGGCAGTTATCTGTTGGCGGCGGCCGGAGCTGGCACCTGCTATGTCACAGGTAGAGATGTCGGCGGTGCCGATAACCAGGAGGCTGGGCAGGATGGCTGTTAGCTTAGTACCCCCAGTTGTGCTGATCCTTGGTGTACTGGGTAGTATTATTATGGGAATAGCCACCCCCACGGAAGCCGCCGGAGTAGGGGTGATTATAGCCATGCTGATGACTATCGTTTACCGTCGCTTTAGTTGGAAAATGCTGATGGAGACCGTCATCGATGCAGGTAAGGCCACCTCTATGGTGATGATTATCGTCATCGGGGCGAGTTGCTTTACCGGGGTTTTCTTAACTGTCGGTGGTGGCGACGTCCTGGCGGAATTGGTAGTGGGAGCCGCGTATCATGTAGGGATGTGGGGTGCCATGGCCTTGATGATGCTCCTGGTCATATTGCTAGGTACGCTTATTGACTGGATTGGCATCATCTTTATCATCATCCCCGTTTTCATGCCCTTAGCTCTTGAATTCGGCTGGGACCCGATCTGGTTTCTCGTGGTTATAGCCGTCAATTTACAGACCTCCCTGATTACACCGCCCTTTGGTTATGCCATATTCTACCTAAAGGGGGTTGCTTCAAAGGAAGTGACCACCCTGGACATTTATCGCGGCATCGTGCCCTTCCTAATTCTAATGTTGATCGGTCTGGTTCTCACTATCGCCTTTCCCCAATTGGTACTATTTCTCCCCAATCTCCTTATTTGACGAGACGACCAAACCTTTATCTAAGACGTTGCGCCAGATGGGAAAAACCCGGTATCCCGTGCACGATTTCTTCCCCTCCACTACCCCTGCCGCAGGCTGATGCCCTAACGATATATAGGACGGACAACGTTTTCCCGTTCAGTCTCTGAAGAAAGGTGCTTGATATTCTAAGGTGGCAATGCTAAAATAGCTGCGGGCGCTAGTAAAGGCCCTTAAGGAGGCCGAAGGCAAATGGACATCATAGATGAACTCATTCAGATAGTAGGTCAGGAAAGAGCCTCAGATGATAAAACGGTGCTCTATGCTTATTCCAGGGACTCTTCCCTTATTACGGGTATGCCAGATTATGTAGTGCGGCCGGTAAGCACTGAAGAGGTAGCCAAAATTGTATCCCTTGCCAGCCAACGCAAGATTCCAATTGTACCCCGGGGGATGGGCAGCGGAATGGAAGCAGGCTGCGTTCCGGTGCACGGTGGCATTGTCCTCGACCTGCATAATATGGACAAGATTCTCGAGGTCAATACCGACTGCCTCTACGCCGTGGTGGAGCCGGGGGTCATTCATGCTAACCTGAACGCCAGACTGGCGGAACAGGACTTCTTTTTCGCCCCGGATCCTGCCTCCACGGACTTCTGTACTATCGGTGGAATGATAGGAACCAATGCCAGTGGTATGACCTGCCTGAAATACGGGGACACCAGGAAATCTGTTCTCGGCCTGGAGGTGGTGCTACCAGATGGAACGATCATCAATACCGGCTCCAGGACAGTGAAGAGCGATTGCGGCTACGACCTGACCGCTTTGTTTGTTGGCGCGGACGGCACGCTGGGGGTGGTCACCAAGGCAATCCTCAAGGTCATTCCCCGACCCAGGACAAGGGCTACGGTTGCGGCCTACTTTGATGAGCTTGAGAAAATAGGAGAGGTGGTGGTGGCTATATTCGCCACCGGGGTTATCCCTGCTGCCTGCGAGCTATTGGATAGGTCGGCGATAAAGGTCATTAACCAGTATAAACCAGAAATAGCCCTCCCTGATGTTGATGCCATACTTATCATCAACCTGGAGGGAAGTGCCGCTGCGGTAGAGGAGGAGGTAGCTGGGGTGGTTAGTAGTTGCAAGAAGGTTGGCGCCATCGAGGTGAAAACAGCCGCTACCAGGGAGGAGGTGGATGCACTATGGGCAGGCAGGAGGTCTGTAGGATCAGCTATCTACAGGCTGGATCCGAAAAGGGCCTCGCCTAACATCGGTGGCGATTATGGCGTCCCTATAAAGCGTCTTCCTGAGATGTTAAGAGAGGTTAGAAGGATTGCCGAGGAGAGCGGCATACCCATGGTAGCGTTTGGCCACGTAGGGGACGGTAACCTGCATACCCATATGCCAGTTAATGTTCTGGATGAAGAAGAGCTGGCAAGGGCCGAGAAAGCCGGCGATGCCATCTACGAGGCTGCCCTGAAGCTAGGGGGTACGGCCACTCCGGAACACGGAATCGGAGCCTCAAAGATTAGATGGGTGAAAGAAGAAAGCAAGAGTGCTTATCCCTTGATGCTGGCCATAAAAAAGGTGTTCGACCCTCATAACATTATGAATCCAGGTAAGATCTTCGAGATTTCGTGATAAGTGAACAACTATTACTGGATATAACGAAGTGCTCTCGGTGCGGCAAGTGCACTGCCATTTGCCCGATGTTCGAAAAGACCAAGGGTTGGGACACTGGTGTCGCCAGAGGCAAGCTCCTGGTAAGTTGGGGTTTAGCAAGGGGAGAGCTGGAGATAAATGATAAGCTGATTGAGGCCCTCTATCAGTGCCCCACCTGCATGCTATGTGAGCAGGAGTGCACCGCCGGTGCTAAGGTAACGGAGATAATAAGGGAGGCCAGGGCACTTATCGTTGAACGGGGGGCGTCGGTTCCCTTCTCACACAGAGGGACTTTTGATACCGTAGCCCGGATAACCCTTAGAGATGGGCTGCACCGAGACTGGCTGGACTTGATCAAAGGAGACTTCCGGGAGAACGGAGAGACCGTCTACTTCCCGGGATCTCTTCCTTATCTAGAGCCTGTCCTCGATTTCGACCTCGGAGCAGCGCGGATTATCTCCGCGGCAGTGACAATTTTCAACCGCGCCGGAATTCGACCCGCCATAATCACCCAACTGGCAGATTCTGGGCACGACGCCTTCTGGTCAGGACAATATCAATTCTTCAATGCTCTGAAGGAAAAGAATTCCCGCTTGCTGGCAGGAACCAAAATGATAGTAACCACCTGCGCCGAGGACTATTCCATCTTGAAGAGTGAATACTCTCTCGAGGCTGGGGTATACCACATATCACAATTTGTGAGGGACTTGATAAGAGAAGGGAAGCTGGCTTTCTCTGAGGGTGCCGAAAGGGTGACTTTTCATGACCCCTGCCGGTTGGGCCGGCATACGGGCGAATACGATGCGCCCAGAGAAGTGCTGAAAACCTTTGTTGATTACCGGGAGATGGCCCGATATGGTAAAGATGCCGTCTGCTGTGGTGTCGGGGCCTGGATGAACTGCAATAAATACTCCAAGCAGTTGAGACTGGACAGGGTGAAGGAGGCGGCGGAGGCAGCAGATACATTGATAACTGCCTGCAGCAAGTGCCTGTCACACTTCTCCTGCCTGATGACAGAGCCGGAAAAAGTAGAGGACTTGCCTGAGATAAAGATAGTGGATTTCACCGAGTTTGTGGCTCGCAATTTGAAGGACACCTAAAATGACGCTAAAGACAGGGGTATACATCTGCCATTGCGGCAGCAATATCGCCCGCACGGTGGATGTCAAGCAAGTAACTGAATACAATGCTACACTGGACTCCGTGGAAGTCGCTCGCGATTACCTGTATATGTGCTCCGACCTGGGACAGGAGCTTATCAAGAACGACATTAAGGAGCTGGGGCTTGACCGCGTGGTTGTGGCATCCTGCTCGCCACGGATGCATGAGCTTACCTTTCGTAAGGCCTGCGCAGAGGGTGGGCTGAATCCTTACCTTTATACACATGCCAACATCCGGGAGCACTGTAGCTGGGTCCACCGCGACGGGGATTTGGCCACTGAGAAGGCTAAAGATCTGATCCGCGCCAGCGTAAGGAGGGTTTGTCACCAGGAACCGCTGGAGGTCAAGGAGGTTCCGGTTAATCCTGATACGCTGATCGTGGGCGGAGGCATCGCCGGCATCACCGCGGCATTGAAGATCGCCGCCTCTGAGAACAGGGTTTACCTGGTCGAGAGAGAGCCCTCGATCGGCGGTCGTATGAGTCAACTGGACATGACCTTCCCTACGCTGGACTGCTCTGAGTGTATTCTCACCCCCAAGATGACCGATGTAGGCAACAACCCGTATATCGACCTGATGGCCAGCAGTGAGATCGAGGAGGTTTCCGGCTATGTCGGAAATTTCAAGGTCAAGATCAGGAAAAAGGCACGCTTTGTAACTGAGAAGTGCACCGCCTGTGGAGACTGCGTCAAGGCATGTCCTGTTGAAGTGCCCAGTGAGTTTGAGGAGGGCCTAAATAAGCGCAAAGCTATTTATATACCCTTCGCCCAGTCTATACCCAATAAGTATGTCATTTCCAGGAATGAAACTCCCCCCTGCAAGCTGGCCTGTCCTATAGGGATGGATATCCAGGGTTATCTGGCTCTGGTCTCCGTAGGCAAGTTCCAGGAGGCATATCAGTTGCTTAGAAGGACGAATCCCCTTCCTTCTGTCTGCGGTCGGGTCTGCTACCATCCCTGTGAAGATTCCTGCAAGCGCGCCTATATTGACGAGCCCTTAGCCATCAACTCCTTGAAGAGATTCATTGCTGACGAGGTTAATGTTGAACAAATCGAGGTCCCCCAGATTACCCCGAATGGCCATAGTGTGGCCGTTATCGGCAGCGGACCGGCGGGACTGTCCGCAGCGCACGACCTCGCACTCCTGGGCTACGGCGTAACGATATTTGAAGCCTTGTCTGAAGCCGGGGGGATGCTCCGGGTAGGGATTCCAGAGTATCGCTTGCCCAGGGACGTTCTGAGGAAAGATATCGGGTATATCCAGAAGCTGGGTGTGGTGATAAAGACCGGCACCAGGATCGGGGAACAGGTCACGCTCGATGACCTGGAGCGTGATTATGAAGCGGTATTCATCGCCACCGGAGCTCATGAGAGTTTGAGGCTGAAGATTCCTGGGGAAGAGACCCTTGAGATTATCCCCGGCGTTGATTTCCTCCGAACGGTAAACATGGGCCGAAAGGTCGAGATAACTGACCGGGTAGTGGTCATCGGTGGCGGTAACACGGCTATTGATTGCGCCCGCGTCGCCCGCCGCCTGGGCGCCGCTGAGGTCCATGTGATTTGCCTCGAGTCTAGAGACGGTATGCCGGCCGGCTCAGACGAGATTGAGCAGGCAGAGGCAGAGGGTGTTATCATCCACTGTTCCCACACTGTTACCAGGATTGTGAGTGATGATGGGCATATCAATGGTGTAGAGTGCCTTGATGTGCGGTCGTTTGAGTTTGATGAGGAGGGAGGAGTCAATATTGACACTATCCAGGGTTCAGAGCACATTGTACCGGCGGGTACTGTTATCCTGGCCATAGGTCAGCGTCCAGAGATTCCTGGCCAGTTCGACTTATCCCTCGGGCGGGGAAATACCATACAAGTAACCCCGGATACCCTCTCCACCTCTAGAGATCGTGTTTTTGCTGGCGGCGATGTCGTTACCGGACCGGCGAAGGTCATCGAGGCTATCGCCGCCGGTAAGAGGGCAGCCAGATCTATAGATAGCTACTTGAAGGGAGAGATTCTGGACATCGAGGAGCGCCCGGCTCCGGAAAGACTTAGTGACCAGGAAATCGCTGAGCTGCAGGAGCTCCATCCTGCCCAGAAGCGGGTTGAGATGCCACAGCTAGCCCCAGCGCAACGCATCGGGGATTTCACCGAGGTTGAGCGAGGCTATACTATCGACCAGGCTCAGGAAGAGGCCGCTCGATGTCTGGCCTGCGGGGGATGCTGTGATTGTCTTGAATGCGAAAAAGTGTGCGAACCCGAAGCCATCGACCATAACATGAAGGACGAACTGATTGAAGTAGAGGTAGGTTCAATTATCGTCGCCACCGGCTATGATGACTTTGACCCCGGTGTCATCTCCGAATATGGCTATGGCAAGTACGATAATGTTATCACCGCCCTCGAGTTTGAGCGCCTGTCTTGCGCTGCCGGCCCAACCAGCGGCGAGATACTCTTGAAGGACGGTAGAAAGCCGGAAAGCGTGGCTATCATCCACTGCGTCGGCAGCCGGGATCAGAATTACCATGAATACTGCTCCCGGGTATGCTGTATGTATGCCCTGAAGGATGCCTACCTGATACGGGAACATACGGGCGCCGAGGTGTATCAAATGTATATTGACATGCGCTGCTTCGGGGAAGGCTATGAGGAATTCTACAAGCGCCTCTGCGAAAAGGGCATTCACTTTATCCGGGGGAAGGTATCATCGGTCACCGACCACGCCCTGGCTGAAGAAGAGAAGGGGAAATTGATTGTCACTTGTGAAGATACCTTGATCGGGAGTATGCTCCGGGTTCCGGTGGATATGGTCATCTTATGCATCGCCCTGGAGCCACGCTCTGATGCTGAGCAGGTGGCCAGGCTGTTTAACATCAGCCGCCGGCCGGACGGCTTCTTTCAGGAAAGGCACCTCAAGCTCGACCCGGTAGCTACCCCCACCAGCGGCATCTTCGTTATCGGCTGCTGTGGTGGCCCGCGGGACATCTCCGATACCGTTGCCCAGGCCCTTGGCGGGGCAGGAGAAGCCCTGGCCATGATAGGCAAAGGCAGTGTTACCCTTGAGGCGGCTGTCGCGGCGGTCAGTGCAGATACATGTATAGGTTGTGGGCGATGCACCGAGGTATGTGAATTTCACTCCCCTGAGGTTGTCAAAGATGAGAAGGGGATGCCGGTGTGCCAGGTAAATGAGGTTATTTGCCAGGGTTGTGGGGCCTGCGCGGTCGCTTGCCCCACCGGAGCTATGTCTATCCGGCATTTCACCGACGAGCAAATCTTGTCCACGGTGGATGCCCTGGTAGAGGTATAGGTGATGACTGACTTTGAACCGCTGATTATTGCCTTTGCCTGTAACTGGTGTTCCTACGCGGCGTCTGATGTCGCCGGGACAAGCCGCAGTTATTACCCGGCTAATGTGCGCATCGTAAGAGTAATGTGCAGTGGCATGGTTGACCCTACGTATATCCTCAGGGCTCTTGCGGGTGGTGCTGACGGCGTTCTAATTGCCGGATGCCGCCCCGGCGACTGCCACTACATCTCAGGCAACACAAAGGCAGAGAAGATGGTAGAGCGAATGAAGATATTGCTGCACAGATTAGGGTTAGAAAACGAGCGCCTGAGACTTCAGTGGATATCCAGTGGAGAGGGAGGGTTATTCGCCAGGACGATTGAAGAGATGGTGGACCGGCTTAAGGAACTGGGACCATCGCCCTTGAAGGAAGGGAAGGGGAAAGGGGCATGAGCCTTCATTATGGCCCTTGTCCCACTGTCCCTATGCAGCTCAGGCAGAATTAGGGAGCTGGATATGATAAACAAAGTGATGGAAACCTTCGAAGAGGCGGTGGCGGACATCACCGATGGGGCGGTCATTATGATCGGCAATTTTGCCGGTCCGGGAGGGCTTCCCTATTATCTGATCCACGCTCTCAAGAAACAGGGAGCCAGAAATCTGACGATTGTTGCTAATACCGCTGGCGGGACGGGACTGACCCTGGATTTTGATGATCATAAGATCCTGTTTGAGAGCAAGCAGGTCAGGAAGGTGATCACTACCTACCTTTCCCCCTCACCCACTCGTCCCAGCCCGGCCGAGAAACAGATTGCCGCCGGCGAGGTGGAGCTGGAGCTGGTTCCGCAGGGCACGCTGGCGGAGCGTATCAGATGCGGGGCGGTAGGAGTCCCGGCTTTCTACACTCCCACCGGCTTCGGCACGGTCATCGCCGAGGGTAAGGAAGTGAGGTACTTCGATGGCCGGCCTCATCTTTTGGAGCATGCCATAAAAGCTGATTATGCCTTCGTCAGGGCATATAAGTCCGACAGGATGGGAAATCTCGTTTACCGGGGAACAATGAGGCAGTTCAATCCTATAATGGCAATGAATGCCCGGGTAACCATTGCCGAGGTTGATGAAATAGTAGAGATCGGAGAGATCGATCCGGAAGTTGTGGTCACGCCCGGGATATTCGTTAACCGGATAGTGAGAATCGAGGAGGATCCAGGCTTCCCGCGTCATCTCGATCGAAGCTTCTGGATCAGAGACAGCGAGGCGATATGAAGGAGCGTTTGCCCAGAGAAGTCATCGCCATGAGAATAGCCAGAGAGCTATTCGACGGTGCGGTAGTCAACCTCGGCATCGGGATACCCACCATGGTGTGCAATTTCATTCCTGAGGGGATAACAGTGATTTACCATACGGAGAACGGGGCCCTGGGATTTGGCCCGGTGGTCACCGCGGAGGAATTCGAGGAAAGGGCGGATATTGATTTGATCAATGCCGGCGGACAATTTGTGACCCCCCTGCCCGGCATGTGTTTCTTCCACCACGCCGATTCCTTCGGCATGATTAGAGGCGGCCATATCGATACAACCATCCTGGGGGTTATTCAGGTCTCAGAGAAAGGCGACCTGGCTAACTGGATGACTCCCGGAAGGGGTGTGGGTAATATCGGGGGAGGGATGGATCTCGCCTTCAACGCCAAGCGGGTGATCGCGGCTACCGAGCATATTACCAAGGGTGGTAAACCCAAGATCGTGAAGCAATGTTCTGTCCCGTTAACCGCCCCCCGGTGCGTGGATCTTATTGTCACCGATGTGGCCGTCATCGAGGTGGGGAAAGAGGGATTGGTGCTGCGGGAATTTGCTCCCGGTTGGACGGTGGAAGAGATTCAATCCATCACCGAGCCGAAGCTTATGGTGGCGGACGACTTGAAGGAAATAGAGCTTTGACGGCGCGCCTTTAGAACAGGCTGCTCGCCTCGGGCAAACTATTGGGCTGCGTTTCACCCTTGATCATTGAGCCGCTACCCACGCCGGAAGCCTGCGGCCACGGAAGGCTTGCATGTCAGGTATGCAGTTCTATGATGTCACCGTCCTGGAGGACATGATCTTTCTTCACCCGCTGCCCGGCGAACTTGCCTGAGCCCCAGATCAGGGCATACTTCAGACCCTTACGAAAATCCTTGTGAACCCCCTCGGCCGCATCTTCAACCGTGCTCCCCTTTCGCATAATCATAGGATCAGCCATATTGGTCCTCTCGCCTGGAGCCTTGGTGTAAACCCTGACGACCTCCAGCAGATCAAAAGCGTCTTTGCGCAACCCCTCCAGACCGGTACCCTTCTCGGCGGAGATGGAGATCACAGCGATTTGATTCCCATATTTCGCCTTCAGATCGGCATAGTTCGACGCTGAACCGTCCAGGTCGTTCTTAGTCCCCACGACGATGCCTCTCTTTTGAAACATCACCTGGTCCGATACCTTCCGATTCCCGACCAGTCCGACCCGGAACTTCTCTAGCTCCGCCAGGGTGTCGTTCGCTTGCCCCACCGGGTCATCCGCCAGGTCGACCACCAGCAAGATGGCGTTTGCCGATCTCAGGACTGAAGCAAACCAGGGACGAGCATCCTGATCTGTTATGGGGGGCATATCCACCAGTTGAATTTGCGCGTTCTCGAATTTCATCATTCCCAACTGTGGGGCTTTGGTGGTGAAGGGATAATCGGCAACCTCCAGCGATGCTTCGGTGACAGCCGAAACCAATTGAGATTTCCCCACATTCGGTAGTCCGACCAGGACGACCTGCCCCGCCCCCTCCCTGGGGATGTGATACATGCCTCCCCGCCTGGCGGTGGCCTGTGCTTTGGCAGCTTCCTTGGAGAGTTTGGCAATCTTGGTTCGAAGTTCAGCGCGAAGCCCATCCGTGCCCTTGTGCTTGGGCATCACAGAGAGCATCTCTTGCAGGGCGGCGATCCTTTCGTCCGGCGTTTCGGCACTGCGATAGCGCTTCTCCGCCTCGAAGTACTGGGGGGTTAGATTTGCAGGCATAGCTCTACTTACCTCTTGTCTAATTCTAGCAATTTTACCGGGGAATAAACAGAGGGGAGTCTGAAAGTAACCGTTCACCTTACTGTCATTCTGAGCGTAGCGAAGAATCTCTGAGACCCTTCACTTTCGTTCAGGGTGACATAGGGCGGCTGAACGGTTACGAAGATTGGAAAAGATAATAAATTACTCCGATAGCAACGGCAATAAGACAAGGACAGGTCTGGCGGATCTGGGGGATGATGATGAATTGAATCTGCGGCCGCAGATGGTCGTTAACGGCACTGTCAATCACCTTACTTCCGATCTGGCAGGTGATCACGGTGGAGGATCAATCTATAATTCGACGCTTCTCAGACTGGCACCGCTCAGTCCATGAGTGCAGAGACCTCGGCATCCAGCCGGCCGTATCAGGTGAATTTCTTGATCGCCTGGCCCTGACGAGTAACTTACCCCGATAGAAGCTCCTTACACTTCTCCAGGAAGGCGGGCAACAGCTTCTTGTAGTCGCCAACGACGCCGTAATGGGCAATCCCGAATATATTGGCCTCGGGGTCTTTATTTATGGCGACAATGTTCTTCGAACCTGACATGCCCGCTTGATGCTGGCTGGAACCGGAGAGGGCTATCCCGATATAGAGGGTCGGGGAAACGAGCTTGCCGGTGAGCCCAACCTGCACGTGGGCAGGAACCCATCCGGAGTCGCACGGAGGCCTGGTAGCCCCCACGGCCCCATTGAGCATCTTCGCCAGTTCGTTAAGCTGCTCGAAGGCCTCGGCGCTGCCTATGCCCCGTCCGCCACAGATGACGACATCGGCATCCTCAAGCTTGATCCCGACCACCTCCTCTTTGACCTTCTCCACCACTCTTGCTCTAACAGCGGACTCGTCCAGTGCGGGATCGAAAGGTATCACTTCGCCCTTTCGTGAGACGTCCTGCTCCAGCGGTTCCATGGCCTTCGGCCTGATGGTTGCCATCTGGGGGCGACCTTCCTCGCCGACGTATACTGCCATGGCATTGCCGCCATAGACCGGTTTGCTCTTCTGCAGAAGCTTGGTATCGGGGTCAAGGACCAGATCGACGCAGTCCAGGGTAACCGCGGTTCCCAGCCGAAAAGCCAGCCGGGGGGCTAGATCGCGCCCCATAGAGGTCTGGCCCAAAAGGAGGATCTCCGGGGCTTGATCGTTACTTAGCTTTTCCAGAGCTCCCACGTAAGAATCGGTTACATAGTCTTTGAACAGGGGATCGTCGATGACATAGACCTTGTCAGCACCAAGGGTGATGGCTTCGCCGGCAACATCAGTGATTCCGTTGCCAATAAACACTGCCAAAAGTCCCTCATCCAGATCATCAGCCAGCTTCCTGCCGATACCCAGGAGCTCCGCCGTTATAGAAGCGAGCTTTCCATCTAACAGCTCACCGACAATCAGGACTCCTTTGTTTTCCGCCATTATCTTCTACCTCCTGATTAGTACTTTCTAAAGCAACTTGGCTTCCCTGAGCCTGACGGCCAGATTGACACCCGCTTCCTCCGGGGTCTCACCCTCTATGAATTCGCACCTGGCCTCATGAACCGGGATGAATAGTTTCAGCATCTTGCTCTTAGCAGGCACGGCGCCGATATCCTGAGAATTCCAGGTGGTCAACTGCTTCTTGGCGGCGGCCATGATACCCTTGAGGGTGGCATAGCGAGGCTCACCGAGTTCGTTACTCACCGTGACCAGGACGGGCAGCGAGACCTCAATCACCTCATAACCATCTTCCACCACTCGCTCCACCACTGCCTTGCCGTCTTTAATTTCAATCTTCTTGATTGGCGTTACGCTGGGAATGCCCAGCAATTCAGCGATGCCGGAGCCAACCTGCCCGGCATCCCAGTCCGCCTCTTGCCGTCCGCAGAATACGATGTCGTATTCCCCTATCTTCTTGATGGCCTCAGCCAGGACAGCGGCAGTGGCAAAGCTATCGGAATCGTCAAATGCAGGATCGGTCAGCAGAACCCCCGCATCGGCTCCCATGGCCATGCTGTGCTTCACGACATCTTTGGCCGATTCACCCCCCAGGCTTAAGATGGTCACCTTGCCTCCCTGAGCATCTTTGACCCGCAGGGCGGCTTCCACCGCTTGCTCATCAAAAGGGCTGATAACCAACGGCCTATCCTTGGATGCGACCGCTCGCTTGGCCTCGGGGTCGATCTTGAAAGCCGCCGCCGGTGTCTCCGGATCAACCACCTGCTTGACACAAACGATCATGTTCATTTCGTAACCTCCTTCTTACCTCACATTAAGAAGCTTTAGCACCAACTCGGGGCTAAAGCCTCGGGCAAGATTCCATCGCTAATATATCACAGAAGACAGGACTGTGTCAAGAAAACGATACGAACCCTCAACGCAGCCCCAGGATATCAGCGATGTTAGCCCCTTCCCGAATCTCTGGTTCGATCAGTGGTGTAGCACATGATATGATAGTGCAGACACCCGGGCCGTGGCCGGCGAAGCGGCAGTCGCTGTGAATGACCACTCCTATGGTTATCGCTCCCTTGCGGTAGCAGCGACCGTAGGTGTTGTCGTGATCGGTGATGGCCACGATATCGCCAAAGCGCAGGCGCTCGAGTCCATTCTCCTTTAGGGCTTCCTTATCTGAGGTCATGATATCGTAGTCGCCCGCTGCCATCCTGGTGGAGCCGACGCCTGATCCCATAAGCTTTCCGGGGACAATCGCCGCCACAGGCACTCCAATCTTTCCGCTCATATCCTCAATTGCCATCTTGTCGAAAAGCCGTGGATCGAGGTTGTAAACCTTGATTTGGGGATAATCCAAGAGTTCCAATCCCTGGCCGCAGGCACGGATGAGGAACTTGCTTTCCAGAGTGAGCTTTTCCAACACATCGTTCGGGAAATCTATGAGCACGTGTTCAGCGCCGCCGTGGTGACCGGTAACCGTTCCCCTGCTGCCCTTGGCCTCGTCTGAAACCACTATAGCCTCATTCCCAATGCAGGCACAAAAGTTGTAGCCGGCATTGATCTTGGAAAGCCGATCCTTCTCATCGGCAACCGTTGAGACCCCGGGCTCAATGTGATCCCCTATCCAGCCATAGACCGGATCACCTGTCTTCACATTGTAGACAATCCCCCCTGAGCCCGGTAGCACAAACGGCTTGCCCTCATGATCCACCTGGAAGTCTCCCCGGGCGGTCGGCGAGGCAACCTTGCCTTGCACCGAGATCATCACCAGTCTCTCTGCATTGGTAGTTGGTTTAGCCATTTTATTCTCCTAACCCGGGGAGAGAACAGAAATCAGAAGTCAGACGTCAGAAGCTTCTATTCTCTGTTCTCCTCCGGCATTCACGGTTCAAGGGTTCCCCTGAGGGGTCACCCCGAAGGGTTACACCGATCAAGATTGAACTGTCAGGCAACCGACCATCAACCATCAACCATCAACCGTGAACCTGACTAGTCACGGACTTTTTTGCCAAATAGGTGTCTCCAGGGCGCAAGATGTTTTAGCCCCTCCAATACGAGTTCGCCGTGCCGGTCAAATGAGAAGTGCGGGGAATCAAGCAAGGCATCGTGGATGTTGTTCTCCCTGACAATATCAAATATCTTGTTGATCCCTCTGTCCGAGAGCCGGTTGTACAGGCGGCGGGCAAAGTAACCAATCTGAAGTTCTCGCCCCAGCTTTTCTTTCCAGAGCTTTTCGTATTGGGCAAGCTGTCTCTTCGAGAAATCGTTTAGCGAGAATGCCTCGTGTATGGCTTCGGCCGCCATGTCAGCACACAGGAGACCGTAATATATTCCACCGCCAGTGGTGGGCTTGACCTGTCCCGCAGCGTCGCCCACCACTAGTACCCTCTCGTCATAGGTCCTGGGGAGCGGCCGGAGTGGAATTCCACCGTAGATGATTCCAGGCTCAGCAGGGGATATCTTCCCCTGTGCTGCAAGCTGCGCCAGGAAGTCCCTTAGACAATTGCCGGGACTTTCCCGGGAGAAAAGCCCCGCTCGGGCTCGGTGTTGGGAAAGAGGGACCAGCCAGGCGAAGAATCCCCGGGCTATCCTCTGACTGAAGTGCACCTCAATCTCACTAATTCCATTGGTTTCCACCTCAGTCTGAGCTCCGATGATGAAATCCTTTATCTGTCCCAGGCCTAGTTTCTGCGGCAATCCTGAGGCGAACCCATTGGCGATAATCGCCACCTTCCCCCGGAAGGTCAGCGCTTCCCCTCGCTGATCGACCCGCACCTCGACCCCCTCGTCTCTGATCGAGATATCTTTTGCACAAGCGGCCAGCAAGTACTCGGCACCTTGTTTTTCAGCCTTTTCCGCTAAGGACGCATCGAAGGCAGCCCGATCAAGGATATAGGCCTGGACTTCATCTTTACGGATACTTAGAAACTCTCCTGACGGCGCAAATAGCCTGGCCGAATTCGCCGCTTCCAGAATACAAGCTTGGGGGATATCGAATAGTTCCCCACATTCCCGGCTGATAATCCCGGTGCAGCAGACATGATCGCCAATGCCTTCGTGCTTCTCAAGAACCGCTGCTTTGTAGCCCAGCCCGGCCAGCTTGCAGGCCACACGGCTTCCCACCGGGCCACCACCGATTATCAGGACGTCGTAATAGTCCATTTCACAGTCACCCGCCTGATGCCGTGTAATACTGCACCATACCGTTCCTCAGGAAACTCAGCAGACTCCTGCTGCGGAGCAATACCACCATGAAGAGTATCATGATGACTGCCCCCATGATTTCAGGTATAAACACTGCCGGCTCCGACTTCAAGGTCTCAATCAGGTTTGTCAGCCAGCCGGTCGTATCGTATCGGGGGAAAGCCAGTCCGTACAGCGGCCAGAACAGGGTTCGGGGCTCGATCCACATCTGGTCTAGAACGAGATGAAAGCCGGTGCAGAGGGATAAGACGAGAATGCCCAACCTGCCGGATCGAAGATAGCTATAGAGTCCAGCAAGAAGGATAATGAGAAAGAATAGCAGAGAATGGCCGAATATGCGACCGTTGCTGAAGGTATCGCCGAGGAAGTATATTCCCACCGGCTTATCAATGATGTCCGGCAGCATGGATCCCAGCAGCACCAGTCGGTAGTCTATCAGGGCGGCTGCCGTGGCTAGCCGTGAGGGCCGAGGTGCCGGCGGGGATGGATTGGCCACCTCTCTTACCTGCTCGCTTCTGCAGAGGAATAGTGCTCGCCTGCGGAGGGCCTTCTCCGCTCCCAGCGCCAGGCCTAAACTGATCCCCATGTGGCCAAATAACAACACGCATCTATTATAAACGGAAAACGTTCTTTATGGAAGCTCGCCCCTACTTCCATTTACATCGCTTGGCCTGAACTCCCGGGCAGGGCGGCTCAAGACTGTAGCTGGAGACACGCCCTTCTCCTTTTGAGCCAGACGTACCCGCCGAGCAGCAGCAGTCCCGTGGAGAACAGGATGATGGTGGAGAGCTCGGGGACAGGATAGCCGGGGTCGGTGGGGGGGTTACCCTGCCGACAGCTGGGCCCAGGGGATTACAGTGGATCTCTAGATCTCCCACGGCAACCCCAACCTAGCGAACGCGAACCGCCTGCGCCATTTCCCCCTCTTTCCCGTCTCCACCAGCATCCGGTTGCCATTTTGCGCAAGCCTTTTCTCGACATAAGTCCTGGCCTCGATCCTAGTATCCCCATCTACCACCCTACCAACCTCCGCCCGGTAGCGATAGCTTGGCTCCATCGTAGATCTCCTGCTGACTACTGACTTCCCTTATCTCCGTATCTCCGTGCTCTCGGCGCCCCCGCGGTCTAAAAAACCTCATCCATCTGAATCGTGAGACCCTCCAGGAGGGGGGATTTGAGCGACTCGTGTTTCCCATAGACCTTTACCGTCTCCAGGTCCTTCTCCCCCAACTTCGTCACCTCAATGGTACCGGCTTCGGGATCCACGATCCAGTACTCCTTCACCCCGTACCGGGCATAGACGGCGCGCTTGTAGAACCGGTCTCGCTCCGCCGTTGCCGGGGAAAGTATCTCCACCACCAGGTCGGGGGCGGCGCCGCGGATGTTCTCCGGATTGATGATCGAAAGGCGTTCCCGAGAGACGAAAAGCACGTCCGGCTGGAATACCCTCTCCTCACTCAGAACTACATCGAAAGGAGCGCTCAGAATGATCCCTAGATCATGTTGCCTAACAAATCGCTGCAGGATGAACTCAATGTTGCTCGAAATGCGCTGGTGTGCAAAACCTGGTGCCGGAACCATAACTAATTCCCCCTCCAATAATTCGTAGCGCTCGTCCTCCGGTGCGGTGCGATAGTCATCGTAGGTGAATTTGACTTTAGTGCTTACCATCATGCCACTCCTTAGGCTGAAGGTCGAAGGTCGAAGGCTGAAGGCTGAAGTTTCCTGGAAGCCTTCAGTCTTCAGTCTTCAGTCTTCAGCCTCGCTACAAGGCATGCCTCCCCCTTGCTTATATCCATAGTATGGAGCATGCTCCAATCGAAGTCAAGGTGATATACACCCTCCCCTCACTCGCCCACGATCTGCAAGATAACCTCCCTCGTTCGGGGACGATTGTCGAAATCGATCAGCACCACCTGCTGCCAGGTACCCAGAACCGGCCGGCCCTCAGCGAACGGAACCATCATAGATGACCCCAACAGCGAAGCCCTCACATGGGAATGGCCGTTTCCATCTCCCCAACGACTATTATGCTGATAATCCAGCCCCTGCGGGAAGAGTCTCTCGAAGGCAGTTTGCAGGTCGGCGATGAGGCCGGGTTCGTACTCCACTGTGGTGACCCCGGCGGTGGAGCCGGACACAAATACGGTGACCGTGCCGGCTCTGAGGCCGCTTTCTTTCACCGCATGGGACACCTGGTCGGTTATATCAACTATCTCGCAGTTGCCCCCGGTCTGAACCCGAATTCTCTCAGAAGTGACCATGTTGAACCCTCCTTACTTCTGAGTTTAGAGTTTAGAGTAATGAGTTATGAGGTACTCGAAACTCGGTACTCGATACTCACGCGGCTTATGGGTTTTCTTGTTTTCATGATCAAAGATGATACTGATTATAGCAGAATGGAATCAAAAATGTTATCATGGGTATGCTGCCGGGCAAGTTTAATGGTGAAGGGGATCGTTACCTTAGAGATGAGGATACTCGGGATTGAAACATCCTGCGATGAGACCGCCGCCGCGGTGGTCGAGGGTGGCACCAGAATCCTGTCCAACATCGTCGCCTCGCAGGTGGAAATCCATGCGCGGTATGGCGGGATAGTTCCCGAAGTCGCCTCGCGGCAACACCTGCTGAGTGCCATTCCCATTCTCCAACGGGCGCTTGCCGAAGCGGGGGCGGATTTCAAGGACATCGCCGCAATCGCCGTCACCAACGGGCCGGGTCTCGCCGGCTCACTTCTGGTGGGGGTGAATCTGGCCAAATCACTCGCCCTGGCCTGCGACCTGCCCCTTATCGGGGTGAATCACCTGGAGGGACACATCTATGCCAACTGGATCGAGGAGGAGGGGAAGAACGGCCTCCCTGAATTCCCGCTTCTCTGCCTCATCGTCTCCGGTGGGCATACCGACCTCGTTCTCATGGAGGGCCACGGCCACTACCGGCAACTGGGCAGAACGCGAGATGATGCCGCTGGGGAAGCCTTCGATAAGGTGGCGAGGATACTGGGGCTGGGGTATCCGGGGGGGCCGGTCATCGAGCAAGCCGCAAAAGGGGCTCAAAGTCCCTACCGCTTGCCGCGAGCCTGGCTCAAAGGGAGCGATGATTTCAGCTTCAGCGGACTCAAGACAGCGGTGTTCCAAATGGCACGCGATCTGGGGATTACAGGCGAATCGGCGACGTCTTCTCAGATGGTTGTAGAGATAGCCGCCGGTTTTCAGGAGGCGGTGGTGGATGTCCTGGTTGCCAAGACGGTCGGGGCGGCCAGGAGATGCAACGTAAAGCAGATTCTGCTTGCCGGAGGGGTGGCGGCCAACGACGAGCTTCGCCAGGCAATGATTCGACGCTCATCACTGCCGGTTCTCATTCCCAGCCCGATTCTCTGCACCGATAACGCCGCCATGATCGCTGCCTGCGGCTATTTCAGACTGAAGAAAGGCAAGACTTCCGGGTGGGACATGGACGTCAACCCTGGTCTTAGACTGGTTGAAATTACTCAGGTTCAAAGTTCCGGGGTTCAGAGTTAGCGTGTAGCGCATAGCGTATAGGGGAGGAGGAGACTACACGCTACCTAACTATCCCCCTACACGCTAGCCGGCAGACAACCGTGAACCTTGAACCGTGAACCTGGCAACCTCAGCAACCGCGTGACTTGCGCTTGACATCGGTTACCTGGCGTGCTACAATAAATAGCGTGGGAAACTAGGTGACCTTGCGCTTGACATCAGTTGTTTAGCGTGATATAATAAGTAGCTTAGGGAAACCACAGCAGTCACCCAGCACCTTAACAACTGGATAGTGGAAGGAAGGTTCTTTAGATGGCGAGCTTGATCCTGGCTCAGGATGAACGCTGGCGGCGTGCCTAATGCATGCAAGTCGAACGGGGAATAGGACTTCGGTTTTATTCTTAGTGGCGGACGGGTGAGTAACACGTAAGCAACCTGCCCTTGAGTGGGGGATAACCCCGAGAAATCGGAGCTAATACCGCATAATGTGTCTGGGGTAAGGCCCAAACACCAAAGCCTTCGGGTGCTTGAGGAGGGGCTTGCGGCCTATCAGGTAGTTGGTGAGGGTAACGGCCCACCAAGCCGATGACGGGTAGCTGGTTTGAGAGGATGATCAGCCACATTGGGACTGAGATACGGCCCAGACTCCTACGGGAGGCAGCAGCAGGGAATATTGCGCAATGGGCGAAAGCCTGACGCAGCAACGCCGCGTGGGTGAAGAAGGCCTTCGGGTTGTAAAGCCCTTTTCTTGGGGAAGAAGTACTGACGGTACCCAGGGAATAAGCCTCGGCTAATCACGTGCCAGCAGCCGCGGTGATACGTGAGAGGCGAGCGTTATCCGGATTTACTGGGCGTAAAGGGCGTGTAGGCGGTTGGGTAAGTCTTTTGTGAAATCTCCCGGCTTAACCGGGAGGGGTCAAAGGAAACTGCTCAACTTGAGGGTAGCAGGGGGAGATGGAATTCTCGGTGGAGCGGTGAAATGCGTAGATATCGAGAGGAACACCAGTGGCGAAGGCGATCTCCTGGGCTATACCTGACGCTGAGGCGCGAAAGCGTGGGGAGCAAACAGGATTAGATACCCTGGTAGTCCACGCCGCAACCGATGGACACTAGGTATGGGGGGTATCGACCCTCTCCGTGCCGAAGCTAACGCGTTAAGTGTCCCGCCTGGGGATTACGGCCGCAAGGCTAAAATTCAAAGGAATTGACGGGGGCCCGCACAAGCAGCGGAGCGTGTGGTTTAATTCGATGATACGCGAAGAACCTTACCAAGGCTTGACATGCCTGGAGTAGAAGCCCGAAAGGGTAACGACCTGTAAAGTCAGGAACTGGCACAGGTGCTGCATGGCTGTCGTCAGCTCGTGTCGTGAGATGTCGGGTTAAGTCCCGTAACGAGCGCAACCCTTGTTCTGTGTTACACTCTCACAGGAGACTGCCCCGCAAAACGGGGAGGAAGGCGGGGATGACGTCAAGTCAGCATGGCTCTTACGCCTTGGGCTACACACACGCTACAATGGGTGGTACAACGGGAAGCCAAGGAGCGATCCGGAGCTGATCCCTAAAAACCATCCTCAGTTCAGATTGGAGGCTGAAACTCGCCTCCATGAAGTTGGAGTTGCTAGTAACCGCAGGTCAGCATACTGCGGTGAATACGTTCTCGGGCTTTGTACACACCGCCCGTCACGCCATGGAAGCTGGCAACACCTGAAGTCGATGCGCTAACCCCTGAGCTTGCTTAGGGGGAGTAGTCGCCGAAGGTGGGGTTAGTGACTGGGGCGAAGTCGAAACAAGGTAGCTGTACCGGAAGGTGTGGCTGGATCACCTCCTTTCTAGGGAGTCTGAGGGGCTTAAGCCTCGAGATTTCCAGGTCGGTCGAAGGCTAAAACCTTCGCATACCAAAGCATAACATGACTTCCTTCCACTATCCAGCGGTTAAGGATCGGCTGGTTTGTACTTTAAAAAGTGAATAGAGTTTCTGTTTGTTCCTGTGCAAAAGCTACTAAGGGCACGCGGGGGATGCCTTGGCGCCAAGAGCCGAAGAAGGGCGTGGCTAGGCTGCGATAAGCCTCGGTTAGCTGCCAAGTAAGCCAAACCGGGGATTCCCGAATGAGGCAACTCATCCAGGCAAAACCTGGATACTTCTGGTTGAACACATAGACCAGATAGAGGGAACTGGGGGAACTGAAACATCTTAGTACCCCGAGGAAAAGAGATTATTCCCTGAGTAGCGGCGAGCGAAAGGGGAGAAGCCCAAACCTTGATGACTCAGTGGTCTTGGGACCTATGTCATCAGGGGGTTGTAAGGCGTAGCATGTTCTGACCCAAGAAGGAACGGAGAGTTACAAACCGTAACCCTAGTCGAAGGTCTCTGGAATGAGCCATCGTAGAGGGTGAAAGTCCCGTAGACGAAAGGGGGAGGCTCTCAGCTATGTCCTTGAGTACCACGGGACACGTGGAATCCTGTGGGAAGCTGGGGTGACCACACTCCAAGGCTAAATACTCTTGGCGACCGATAGTGAACAAGTACCGTGAGGGAAAGGTGAAAAGAACCCCGTGAGGGGAGTGAAATAGATCTGAAACTGCGTGCCTACAAACGGTCAGAGCCCTGACTTCGGTCGGGGTGATGGCGTGCCTATTGAAGAATGAGCCGGCGAGTTAATCTATGTAGCAAGGTTAAGCAAGTTGACTTGCGGAGCCGCAGCGAAAGCGAGTCCTAATAGGGCGACCTCAGTTGCATGGATTAGACCCGAAGCCGGGTGAGCTACCCATGGCCAGAGTGAAGTTTCGATAACGTCGAAATGGAGGCTCGAACCCGTCAATGTGGCAAAATTGTGGGATGAGTTGTGGGTAGAGGTGAAATGCCAAACGAACCCGGAGCTAGCTGGTTCTCCCCGAAATGCATTTAGGTGCAGCCTCGAGTGATGAGCTTCGCAGGTAGAGCTCTGGATGAGCTAGGGGGCGAGAAGCTTACCAAACTCAACCAAACTGCGAATGGCGAAGCATTTTAGCTCGGGAGTGAGACGGTGGGAGATAAATTCCATCGTCGAAAGGGAAACAGCCCAGATCATCAGCTAAGGTCCCCAAGTGCAGGCTAAGTGGTAAAGGATGTGGAGTTGCATAAACAGCCAGGATGTTGGCTTAGAAGCAGCCACCATTTAAAGAGTGCGTAATAGCTCACTGGTCGAGTAGCGCCGCGCCGAAGATGTAACGGGGCTCAAGCCTGCCACCGAAGCTATGAACTTTGAGTGTATACTCAGAGTGGTAGGGGAGCATTCCCTTCAGCGACGAAGCTCTAACGTGAGTTAGGGTGGAGCGGAGGGAAGTGAGAATGTCGGCATGAGTAGCGTAAGGCGTGCGAGAAACACGCCCACCGAAAGCCTAAGGTTTCCTACGGAAGGTTAATCCGCGTAGGGTTAGTCGGGCCTAAGCCGAGGCCGAGAGGCGTAGGCGATGGATAGCTGGTTAATATTCCAGCACCGCCCGTCTTCGTTAAGGCTCGGGGAGTACAGGAAGGTAAGCCGAGCGTGCCTATTGGACATGGTGCGTCCCTGATTGTAGGTGCGAGGGGAGGAAAATCCCCCCTTGCTATAAGCTGAGGAGAGGGGGAAGTTGCGGGGCAACCCAAGGCGATTCGGCCGAACCTGACTGTCTAGAAAAACCTCGTTTCTTGAAGGCGAGCGCCCGTACCGCAAACCGACACTGGTAGGCTGGGGTAAGAACCCTAAGGTGATCGAGAGAACCCTCGTTAAGGAACTCGGCAATCTAACCCCGTAACTTAGGGAGAAGGGGTGCCCCTGGGGGTGAAAGGACTAGCTCCTGGAGCTCTTGGGGGTTGCAGAGAAAAGGCCCAGGCGACTGTTTAACAAAAACACAGGTCTCTGCCAAAGCGTAAGCTCAAGTATAGAGGCTGACGCCTGTCCAGCGCCGGAAGGTTAAGGGGAGGGGTTAGACAGAGATTATCGAAGTCGAAGCTCTGAACTTAAGCCCCGGTTAGCGACGGCCGTAACTATAACGGTCCTAAGGTAGCGAAGCCCCTTGTCGGGTAAGTGAATTGCCCGTACCGGCTTATAACGGTGAAGCCCTAATCCGGTGCCGCCTACAAGGAGCGGTGAATACAGGATGGGTAATACCGTGGGAAGCCCGCCATAGGCGGGCCCCGTAACGACTGAAGCGAAAGCTGAGATAGTAGTCAATGGTCTTCATGGAAAGGCCAAATCTAAGGCTACTATAATACGCCGGTATCTCTGCCGAGGAAATGAAAGATGAACCTGGGTTACTATTTATCAGGCTATGCTGATGGAGAAGGATGTTTTTGCATAAGCTTTAACAAGAGCAAAAGACATCGTTTTGGATGGGACATTCGTCCGAGCTTCTCCGTGAGTCAGAATCGAGACCGAGCTGAGATTCTCCATGAATTTAGAAGATATTTCAGTTGTGGCACGATTCGACCTGATAGATCGGACAAGACTCTCAAGTATGAGGTGCGCAGCATTCGGGATCTAGTGGAAAGAGTGACCCCTCACTTTAAGGAGTTTCCCTTGATCTCAAGCAAGCGAAAGGATTTTGAAAGTTTGCAGAAGTCTGCGAACTGATGATGAAGCAAGAGCATCTCACTGAGAGAGGATTTAGAGAAGTGGCGAAGTTGGCTCTAAAAGTTAACTCGGGTGGGAAGAAGAAGTATCCACGGTTGGAGATAAAGATATAGTCTGCGCCTCTGGTAACAGAGGATTAACGTGAAGTTCCGACCTGCACGAAAGGCGTAACGGCTTGGGCGCTGTCTCAACGAGGGACTCGGCGAAATTGAAGTGCCCGTGAAGATGCGGGCTACCCGCGACAGGACAAAAAGACCCCGTGGAGCTTTACTATAGCTTGGCATTGGATCGAGGCTTAGCCTGTGTAGGATAGGTGGGAGGCTGTGAAACCCCGGCGTTAGTTGGGGTGGAGCCGCCAGTGAAATACCACTCTTGTTAAGTTTTGGTTCTAACCCTTGATCAAGCAAGGAGACAGTGTCAGGTGGGTAGTTTGACTGGGGCGGTCGCCTCCTAAAGGGTAACGGAGGCGCCCAAAGGTCCCCTCAAGGTGGATGGAAATCA
>JALPYG010000001.1 GCA_023271215.1 Dehalococcoidia bacterium | reverse complement strand
AGCTGCGAGAGATTATCAAGCGGCGGGTCAATGATGGGGGGATAATTCGCCTCATCGGGAAATTCCTCAACGCTGGCGTGCTGGAAGGGGAGCTGGAAGGGGAAACGTTAACCCACCCAGAAAAAGGCACACCGCAAGGTGGGGTAATTTCCCCGATGTTAGCGAATATATTTCTGCATCAGGTACTGGATGAATGGTATGAGCAACAGATAAAGCCCAGGTTGAAAGGCCGAAGCTTTCTGATTCGTTTTGCCGATGACCTTATTATCGGATGCGAGCGGGAAGAAGACGCCCGACGGGTGATGGAAGTGCTACCGAAGCGGTTTGCCTGCTACGGGCTGACCATTCATCCTGAGAAGACGGCGCTGGTGCGGTTCGGGAAGCCAAACTCTAGGAAAGAGGGGGCGAGTGGGAACGGCACATTTGACTTTCTCGGATTCACCCACTACTGGGCCAAGTCACGCCGGGGATATTGGGTCATCAAGCGGGAGACGGCCAGGAAACGAATGCGACGCACGATGAAGGCGATATGGCGGTGGTGCGAACGAAATCGCCACATGCCGCTGAAAGAGCAGTTCAAGGAACTGAGCCAAAAGCTACGAGGACACTTTCAATACTACGGCATCAGGGGTAACTATCGAATGCTGGAGGTAGTCTTCGAGCACGCCGAGAAAACGTGGCGGTACTGGCTGAGCAGACGCAGTCACAAGAGCGCCATATCGTGGGAAAAATCCGAGCGGATGCAATTGAGCTACCTGCTTCCCAAGCCCAAAATCGTCTATTACATCTGAGAAGCCTGCAGGGCAGCAAAGTTATGCGCTAGAGTTGTGCCGAGGCTCTAGTTACCGAGGAACCGGATGAGTTAATTGCTCACGTCCGGGTCTGTGGGGGGGCTGGTCGGGAAACCGCTGGCTCTAGCCGGAAGCCGACCGCTAACAGCGTCGTTTAATTACCAAGGCCCTGCTTCGCAAACGATCTTGTTGCATTTTCTAGCATAGTGCCCCATACTGTTAGCGGCGGCTGAGCTTGGTCGTTATGCCGTTAAAGTGTGTGGACGAAGACGTCATAGTAAGAGATGAAAGGAGGTGTAAGCATGAAGCTCGAGCGTATTGAAGATGTAGGCATTTTTTATCGAGCAGGATGATGCGATTCGTGGTCTTGTGGTGACATCCTCTCACAAGACCATGTTCTCTCCCGGCGTTGACCTGCCAACGCTTATGGGATATTCCCGTTCTGAGGTACGCCACTTCTTCGAAGAAATGACTGCCCTCCTTCACCGCAAGTTCGTATATCCCAAACCGGAGGTGTACGCTTTAAACGGTCATGCTCTCGCTGGGGGATGCATCATGGCGCTGGCCGGCGACTACCGCCTCATGGTCGACGGACCCTTCAAGATTGGGCTGATGGAAATCGACATCGGCCTAGCGGCGCCTGCGGGAACCGTGGAGATGGTCCGGTACGTCCTCGGCGGCCATTTGGCCAACAAGGTGTTGCTGGGCGGGGAGACCCATTCCCCTCAGCAAGCTCTCGCTATTGGGTTGGTTGACGAGGTCGTCGAGCCGGATGCTATTCTAGACCGAGCACTCGAAAAGGCGCACCTTTTGGGCAGCAAGCCTCCTGCAGGATATCAGCGCCTTAAACGCTATCTACGTGGGGCTGTCGCTGAAAGCATGCAAAGCCTGGATAAAAGCCATATGGACGAAATTGTGGCACAGTGGTTCGATGAAGAGACGCAAGAGCGTTTGACGGTCGCGGTTGGACGACTCGTCAAGCCTGCTTCGACTTCTACGCATTGAAACCCTGGAGGAGCAGGTGACTGTAGTTACTGGGCAAACGGCCTAACAATGCGCATTAACCTGACGCCCAATCGTCGCTTTTTATCGGTGGGGTGTCTCCGGTCGGAAGTAAGCTTTAGGCAATGATTCGGCGGGGCGCAGGTTATGCGCAGACGTTAGCGCAAGAGGATTACGGTGGAAATCATCCATGCAAAGACAGCGGAGGAATTAGCTGAAATACGTCAACTATTCCGCGAGTACGAGAAGTTCCTCAACGTCGACTTATGCTTCCAGAATTTTGAGGAAGAACTCGTCAGACTTCCTGGCAAATACGCTCCCCCAAAAGGAGCGCTCCTAATGGCTGTAGAGGGACAAGATGTGATGGGGTGCGTTGCCGTCAAGGAGTTGGAAGACGATGTCTGCGAGATGAAACGGCTCTTTGTCAGACCTCAACACAGGGGACGTGGTCTCGGCAAGCTGCTCGCCCAGAGAATAATCGAAGAAGCTGCCCGGATCGGCTATAGTCGAATGCGGCTTGACACACTTCATATCCTTACCGAAGCGATGAGGCTATACGAGTCCCTGGACTTCAAAAGGATCGACCGATATTATAGCAATCCACTCCCAGATGTTGTTTACTGGGAACTTGAACTGAGAAGACGACCAGAGGGCTAACACTGGCATGCACACGGACGGGGATTCCGCTATTCGCTATCTCCACTACAGATGACCTCAAGAAATATGAGGAATCATCAGGTGGCCGACTGCGCTGAAATAAACATTCAGCGATGCCGATTCCTGGTCGGCCCTGTTATTGACCCAGGTGTTCTTCATCCAAGTTGACCACCCCCTGGGCCACCGACGATTGTCGCTTTATTATGGTTCTCACCTTCTCGGTAACCTGTTTCACTGTGTCAGATCTGAGTTGAGTCGGGTAACTTACTGGTTTGTTGTCTCATTGAACAAAAGGGCGTTTTGTTAGGCCCCAAAATCTGAAGTCTTGCCCAAAATGGAAAACTTTTTGGTTCCGGCTCGTCCGGGTCAGGTTGAAGAAATAGCCTATTGCTAATCCCCTATCTGATCGATGCCATAAAGACGCAAAAGAGAGACTTGACTTCTTGTCAATGATTAACTATAATTAACAACAGTGTCAGGAGGAAAACATGGAGGATCGCTTACTTACTCTAGATGAGGTGGCATGGTATCTTCGCTTATCGCATATGACCGTTTATCGAATGATTCAAAGGGCTGAGATAAAGGCAACTAAGATCGGCAACCAATGGCGGTTCTCAAAGGACGCTATTGACAAGTGGCTAGCTCAGAACGCCTCACAACTAGCTAGGGTATCAGTTGCCGGTTCAATGGCGAACAGAAGGTCGGCCTGGGAGGCAAAATACGGACCGGCTTCCCGCGAGTATGCACAGGAGATATGTGAAACCAAGCCCGATATTCTAGCTTCGTTGGAACGTAGAGGCCAATTATGGTTTGCCGAGTTGGTACACTCACTATCAGGTCATGAGGGTATTGTCTGCAACTTCCAGGCGCTTGAACTAATGCCCGATGTGGAGATAAGCGGCAAATATATTGCGCTGGTGGATGATTCTAAGCAGCATGGACATAAACTTTATGAAAAACGAAAATATCTTGAAGACCGGGGGGCTACAGTTCGCACCTTCGCATTTGTCGACCGCCAGTCGTTTATTCCTGTAAAGCCAGTGCCTCAGGATCAGACGGCTCGAATATGGATGAGTCTAGCTGGTCATGACTTTACTAAGGCCTGTGCAGAACTCACTGAACATCTGTTGTTGAGAGGGCGGACTCAGGATACAGATCATTTCACCATATTCCTTGCCTTTAGTGGCAAGAAGAAACCCAGGGGGCTAAAAGAATTCCTTGAATTCCTAGCCGAGCTAGGAACTGTTTTCGTTGTTCCGTCTATTGCAGAAGAGAACGGAATCGTCACCATTACACTCGATTGCCCGAACTTTGTCGCGCTGGATACCGAGATGGCTGATCTTCCTATTGTGCTTAACTTTGAGGATGGCGTGATCAAGTTCAGGTTCTATTACGACTTAGGAACCGATAGCTTCGGAGTCTTAGGTTTGACCATGCCAGAAGCCACATTTAGTATTGACACTTATTTCGATAATGATGAGCGAGATAGCCACCTTCCAATCAATTTGAGAGAGATGGGACTTAAGTATGACCTGCTTTCAGAAGAGCAAAAAGCCCAAGCCTGCTATAGAGACCTCTCGCTAAATCTTAGCCAAATGATGCTGGAACAGCTACTAAGCCGTATGAATAGTAAAGGCAGCGTATTCCAAGTATCGCTCGTCGACCCGTTCATTAACCGCGAGGATTTGGAATATTCCTACGGGCCTGAGTTGGGCAAGACGCTTGCCGAGTGCATAATACAATACTTAAGTAAGGTTGTGAAGCTGCATCCGAGCATTGCACATCAGCGCAGAATGTTTGATAAGCAGGACAAAACACTTGATTCATTCTTTTCCCAAGATCTAATAGCAAGCAGGCAGTTGGAAGCGGTGCGGCACATTCTGCCAGTCACAAACCTGCTTGTGCAAGAGCACGAGCGGGAGAAGCAAGGGCTGACATTCTCAGAGATCTGCCAACGAGTAGAAGGGGATCTCATGCCATGGGAAGTTAGCTTTGCATTAGATTTGGGGCTAGACAGGACTCTAATCGTGCCTGTTAACCTGAAGACCAGACTAAGTGACAGGATATTTAAGTTTAGAAGGGCTTACGGCCCAGGGGAACCAGCACCAGGAACCCCCCCGGAGCAGGTGGGCCACGAAGACTCCAGAGCACTGGATCCAGCCATAGATCGTTTTAGGCGAGACAAATTCCTCGTGTCTTTTCTCCTAGACCGGTTGATGAAGTATTGCCCAACACAAAAGGACGGAGTCGAGCCATTCCTGGCCTGCAAGGTAATGGCTTGCCTAATCCTTGATTGGCTGAAAAAGTCGGAAAGGCGAGAATGGGCCTCTTGGGAGGCATCTGCTGGCCCATTCGGGCCATTGCCGCGGATTCCCAGTTCCACGAGCGCCATAGAACGTGGTGGAAATCTGTATGAACTGGTCGGCGATGGAGAAGCATTCATAAAGTCGAAACCGCCCGCAGGCCGACGCCGAGAACGTTGGATACCCAGCAAAGGCTGGCAGAAAGTGGTTTCTGACTACTATGATGAAAATGAGCTTGCAAATATTGACGGATACTTGCAGGTTTATTCGGCGATTTTTAACAGATTGGAGGCTGGGGCAAAGCGACCTGCTGTGGACAATCTATTAACTCTGTCGGCCTGTTTTGACGAAGAAAGCACTTACAAATATGCTCATCATAATCTTGTGTTGTGGGAACGCGCGTTCCGGCGTTTTCTTGACCTCTGCAACAGGAGGTTTAATGGTCGCAAGGCAGAAGGCTTCGATAAGACAATAACCTGGGCCGAAGTGATGGTCTTACAGGCTATCGGCGACACTGGCGAGATTGTTGGCAAAGTAACACGATATGAGAGGGTCGCAGATACGAGAAGAGAACTGGATCAGATGATAAAGGACCAGGACGACATCGTGCTGTTGAAGCTTGGGAGCAGGATGTTAAGCCGCATAGCTCCACAAGACAGTCTATCCCCCCGACTACTGTTCCTGAAGCGCCTGGGCCAATTAATGAAAGCCGTCACCACGATGACCAAATATATATTCTCCAGGGTTGAGGAATTCAATATTTCTGATAGACGAGACGAACATGAAAAGAAGAATAAACTAGACTATTATCTCGCTAGAGTAAGAGAAGCATCCGCGGGTCTGGTAACATCAGAGGAATTGCTAGCACCCTTTTCGATCAGTGACGAATCTCTGAGTTTTGCTTTCTTGCGCTCGTTACTAGCCCCTCTCGGCAGGCTTTACGAGGATATATGCCGAGTTTTTAAGAGCGAATTGCCCGCACCCGAATCAACTTTGGAGGTCGACCCATTAAGGGTTGTAAATCTGAACAATCTTGCCGAGCCATGGGCCCAAATTGAAGGCTCTGTATTCATGTATATCCGCACGGATGAATTGCGTGCCAGTTTCCCTTCTCTGTCCCCCCTTGAGATACATAGGGTAAGCAAGTATTGCACTGACGAACTCCCAGCTACTATCGAGGAATCTGGAGGTAAAGTTTGTGTGGAGGAAGGCAACGGGAAGCTGGTAGTCTTTGATGATTCAAAAAAAGGTTTCACCGCTGCGATTCGTGTGCTGCAAGAGACAAGCGAACGAGTTCAACCTACCACTGTGCTTCCACTGCACATCAGCATGTGCCTGGGTAGGCATCGCCAGGCTGGCCCGATGCGCCGGCAAGAACTGGAACAAAAGCAGCAGTTCTTGACCAGGGCGGCGGGGGTTGGCCCGGGTGGCCTCTACATTGCAGAGGAGCTAGCGAAAACTGCACAAGAGCTGGCCTATACTTGCGAAGAATACGTAGCCGCGAAAGCCACTGTTCAAGAAAGAGTACTGGAAGTTCAATGGGACGTGGGCAGAGGCGAGGCGTCCTCGCTCCCAAGCAAAGGGGCAGGTGCCGCCAACACGCTTGATCAGTTGGCACCAATGGAGACTTTGCAACTTCTGGACGAGTATTCCAAAGAAGAGAAGCGATTGGGTACCGACCTTTCCAACTTTCGATTTCTTTTCATTCTGCACCTTGTGGAAGACCTATACGGCTTTCTATTGGCGATGAAGAGAGTGCAGGTCGGCCCGCACAATGTACACCTGATTTATAAGTTGTATCCATACAAGCACGGCATAGAGGTAGAAAGACAGCTCAAGGGGCTGGGGTACGCGCTTTCCCCGCTGAATCAGGTGGAGCAAGCGCTAGACCTTGTAGTTTCGACCGCCAAGAAAACTGAGAAGAAGCAAATCATAATCGTTGAGGATGGCGGCTATCTTACCCCTCTTATACACAAACAGTATCTCGGTGACATTAAACTATTCAGGGGTGTAGTAGAACAGACCACCAAGGGGGTTGAAAGGGTGAGGACTCGGCTGGCGGAGATGAATATGCATATGCGGATCCCCTATCGGGATGTCGCGGAGAGCACCATCAAAAGGGAGATGGAATCGCCGCATGTCGCTGACGCTGCCATTCAGAACATCAGGCGAATGCTACCGAACAAAAACTTCTGCGGTCAACACGCCGGTGTGATCGGTTACGGAAACATAGGACGCCCTCTTGCAGAGAAACTGAGGAAGATTCCAATGGTTGTTCACGTCTATGATAGAGACCCTCAGAGACTAGCCGCGGCTCGAATTGCTGGTTGCATAGATGAGGAGAGCCTTTCCAGATTAGCAGAGAAATGCTGGCTAATACTTGGTGCTACTGGGAACACCTCAATCCACGCGGATGAGATACGGCGCTTGCAGGCCGATAGCGTGCTGGTCAGTGTCTCATCAGACCAAGAGGAAATTAGCCCTGATATTCTGAAGACTCTATCGAAGCGGTCTGTATCGAAAGCCGTAGATAAAGAGGTCGTGGGTACTGAATATGTACTGATGCAACAAGACAAGAAGATTCTACTTCTTGGAGATGGATTCCCTATTAACTTTGTGGGGGCCCAGGGTATCCCAAACGAGGTAATAGATTTGGTACTCACGGAGCTCTATTTGAATACTATTGCCCTGGCGCGTCAGGAGCTTCCTGTCAAAAAGAGCATAGATCCCCAGGATGTCGACGACTTGAGTCAGAAAAAGAGCGTCGCAGCGCGTTGGCGCAAAATTCAGCCTCACTGAAAGATTAGAAGGAGGCCTTGGTATGCTGGACTCAACTCATGAGCGGATTATTGTGGCGCTGGATGTGCCAACTGAACTGGAGGCGCTAGAACTGGTTCGAACACTGAAGGGGCACGTTGGTCTCTTCAAAATAGGCCTGGAATTGCTCACATGGGAAGGTGTCGGGATAGTGCAAAAGGTAGCTGAGCTGGGGGGGAAAGTTTTCTACGACGGAAAGTTTAATGATATTCCCAACACGGTTGCTGGGGCATCAAGAGGCGTGACAAGGTTAGCAGTACGAATGTTTAATGTTCACGCAATGGGTGGAGTTGAAATGATGAAACTTGCTCTCGAAGCAGCTACGGAAGAAGCGCGTAAATTGCAGGTAGAGCGGCCATTGGTTCTTGGCGTTACTATCCTTACCAGTATTGACCAAGCAACTATGAAGGAGCAGTTGCAGATTCCTGGGGACATCGAGTCGCAAGTTGTTCACTTGACTAAGCTCGCTGAAAAGGCAGGGCTGGATGGCGTAATCGCCTCACCTCAGGAAATCATAGCTATCCGCAGTCATGCTTCAAGGCAAATCTTGATTGTAACGCCCGGCGTCCGACCTTCCTGGGCTGCTACCCAAGACCAAAAGAGAATAATGACGCCGGGCGAGGCAATCAAAAATGGAGCTTCATACGTGGTTATTGGGCGACCCATAACTAAGCCACCAGCTCAAATCGGCACGCCTGTGGATGCGGCCAGACGGGTTGCAGAAGAAATTGCAGCAGCATTGGCGAAACCGTGAGTTCTGACATCAAATTCTAACGGAAGGGGGCTGCAAAGTGCTAACAGATAGAAAGAAAAAGCTTGCACTACAACTGTTTGATATAGGTGCCATCAAGTTCGGGGCGTTCAAGCTGAAATTGCACGAGAAAAAGCCGGACGCTCCGTTGTCTCCCATTTACATTGACTTGCGATTACTGAGGTCGTTTCCTGACGTCATGGATTCTGCGGTCGAGGTTTGTGAGGAGCTAACCGAAGGACTTAAGTTCGATGTCTACGCTGATATCCCGACAGCAGCAACACCAATTGTGGCTGTCCTGTCTCATTTGACAAGAGTCCCCATGATTTCACCGCGAAGGGAAGAGAAGGGCCATGGTATGAAACGCCCAGTTGATGGAGCTTTCAAGAAAGGACAGGTTGCCCTCTTGATTGATGACCTAATTACGCAGGCAGATAGCAAACTAGAAGCGATTGCTGTTCTTGAAGAGAATGGTCTCAAGGTAGGTGATGTAGCGGTTCTTATGGATCGAGAACAAGGTGGCGTTGAAGAACTCAAGAAACGTGGTTATGGTTGCCATACTGCTTTCAAGCTGAAGGAAGTGCTCAAGTTCTATGTCGATTCAGGAAAGATCAGCCAAGAACAATATGGCAAAACTATGGACTATTTGGAGAGTGCCCAAACCTGAGAGGAGGGGTATACCGAGTGGCCACTGGGCCTAAGCCCAAAGTTGTTGCTGCAAAGGAGATAGCCGCGATACAAGGGTATTGCGGCCTTGTGTGGGAGCTCATCGATAGGAAGAATACGGATGCTCAAAGGCTAAATCTTGCACAAGTGAACATAGACGAAGGCCGGGCAGCGCAACTTCACTTGCACCGGCAGACTGAAGAGATCTACTTCATTCTCGAAGGCCAAGGCGAAGTTACCATCGGGGAAAATGCCTACAGCGTCTCTCAGGGTTATGCTGTACTCATTCCACCAGGATGTGTCCATACGATTAAGAACTCTGGCCGGACGACACTCCAGCTATTGGCCATAAACTCACCTCCGTATGATCCCGCTGACACTTTCTTCCCATAAACGGAGGTGGACATGGAGGCAAAGAGTTATGAAGGCGTGGCATACGATCCGAGAGTTCGAGAACTGTCATTCACTTGAAGAGGCTGTGTCTCTCCTGATGCGGGAGTTGCAGACTAAAAGGGGTAAGTATTATCAAATGCACCAGTTAGCACCCTACCATGGTTTTCCTATTCACAACCCCCTTACGACCAACGAGTGGACGATCGTCTGCGACGCCGAGTTTGATTTTGTGACTCGCCAAGGGTCGGAGAATAATGTCCAAGTGATTGAATCCTTGAATAGGGCTACCGTCATTCATGTACCGATAGGGATGTGCCACACGATTCGGAGCAGAGGGCCTGGACTCAAGTATGCTGTGATTAAGGATGGGCCAGATGATTTCCATCCTTGTTGAGGCAAAAATGTGTGGCCGGGCTGAAAACTAGGCACGGCATTGTACTCAATTATCGGCTTTATCCCAAGTTTGTATGATTTTAGCTCTTTGACCTATTGAATCAGTAATAATCGACCTTGTGGGATGTGGGTAACTGCGGAGCAGTTATCCAAATGATTGTGGGAAAGTCGAAGACTTTTCCAAGCGGATGGGGTTTACCCCTCAACTTGTCAAGGGTAAACCTGCGGGCAGCCTGTCTGTTCATCAGGTTTTCCCTAGGAGCGTCAATCATGGCATTTCCACAAGGCATAGGCGGCGTTGGGATTGAAAGACCTTGATAAAAGAATCGGGTTTCTCTATTCTGTTGATAGAGACAGCAACGGAAACAAAGGAGGAACCAAAGTAAAGATATCCTTGGTTGAGAGGAAAGTTTAGATGGATCTTGGTGCTTTGCTTGTCAATCCTATGGTGGGACCAATAATTAAACCATTATTTGGGATCCCTATAGAAAAGATTAAGAAAAGGGCAAGAGATGCTTTGCAAGAAAAGATCGCAATTGAAAGGGTGAAGGGAGAGCTTCGGACAGGACCCTCGGGGCACTCATTTCCCCCTTTGGCTTTCACTCTATTGCTATATAGTAGAGGTTTTGATGATGTCCATATTAAGTGTATCGATTGTATATTCCTTTACAAAAATATTCCTCTACAACTTATGAGGTGGGAGAAAGGTGATGAATGGGCCAGTAACCTAACTCGTCCTCACACAAGTGAGGGGAAGCTAAAGGCTTTGGGGGAGCTTTCTATTACGATCTTCTTTAATCCTATCATCGATTTTTCCCTTTGGACATTGGCTAAAGAAATAAGGCATCGTGAAGAGGAATTCTCAGTGATAGCAGACAGGATAATAGAGTTGCCAAATTCTAAGAATGAATGGTCAATCGAAGGGGCGATCACGTTTGAATCTAAATATGGAAATATCCCCTTAAAAATAGACCTCTTTTCTTGTTGCAGGGGAATAGAAGCCGAGGATTGGGGAACCATTTGTGAAAGGTCCGTAAAGCCAACTCTAGAGCGATTAGGGATAAGGTGGATTGATGAAGTTTAATAATCTTGCATGTTTCGCTGAGTAGCCGTTAGACGAAGAGCGATTAAGTGAAATGAGAAGATCATGGAAAGGAGATTTAATGAAAGGAGGATTCAAGACTGTGTCCGGCGAGTGATGATTGTCCATTCTACAGGAACAGGAACGACTGGTGCGATAAACAGGCCACAAAATGCCTTATCTATGAGACTTGGTATAATTCATTAATTTCTCTAGCGGTTATTGAGAGAACTGTTAAGACAGACGTCCCATGGTTCGCTCGAAATCTGACAAAGATAGGAAATGATGGTAAGATGTAGGTATTATGAACGAGGATCTTACCATAACCGACGAACTGGTGGAAGACATTCCTGTTTTGTTGGCGCAAATGGAAAGGATGGGCGTTCAGCCCACGTTGGATCAATGCTTTCCTACGCATGGCAACTGGCACGGGATGAGCCTGGGCTGGACGAGCGCGATCTGGTTGACCCACATCCTTTCCCTGGGTGATCACCGGCTCAATCAGGTTGAGGACTGGGCTGGGAAGCGTTTAGAGACACTGGAAGGTTGTACCGATGGGTAATAGGTGAGTTTTTGGGAAAAACCTGGCGGGTTTGCAAATTTGCACAGATATTGACTCAGGTTTAGCCTCGGCCTTCAGCTTTTCAATTTACGGTAGCTTTTTGGGAAGGAAGAGAGAATATACCGTCAGACTGGCGCCTTTTTCATTGACAAAAACATCGGCGGACTGAGGTTCGTGCAAGATGGAGAGACGAAGGCACGTAGAGAGGGACCGCACTCTTAGAAGAAGTACGGCTTAATAGAACAAAAGCCTGTTTTGTTATCTTGGACAAAAAAAGGGGGCCGGGGGAGTTGAACCCCCGGCCCCTGATTCCCCAAGTTTGGCAAACTAGAACTCGAATAGCGCCAACTGTTCTGTCCTTTTCCGCGCTATCTCTTCCTCTTTCATTTTTCGCCTCTCGCCTCGCTCTCGCTCCAGCCTTGCCTTCACTCGCTGCTGATACAGCCAGGACTTGAGGTGATTGAGCTTTCGCATGAGGTATTCGCTGAGGGTCTCCACTCGGATATTCTCCGGTAGCTCTTTACCAGCCCTGATAGATACTGTGGTAACCAGATACATGTAGATATCCGTCCAGTCTCTACCGATCGGGTGCTCGAGGCTGGCCGGGATAAGGTAGGCCAGGGCTTCGGCATCGGTCCCGGTTGGCTGTTCTCCCCTGAGAACCTTCATGTTCATCACGAGGCGTTCCATCTTTATTTGATCCTTGATCCACTGGGGGATATCTTCCCTCCATGGGCTGGGATACGCAATGATAGGATCAGTGAAGACACCCACTAACTCGGAGATGCCTTTCTCGATTGTCTTGGTTGTATTCAATTGTTGACCTCCTTTACTTGAGATTTTGGGCAGACCTATCCTTTCAAACTAGGCAAGCTGTCATGTCTCAAGTTGTTTTCTGCTCATTATCCTTAGCTTCAATCAACTCATCAGGTACAGGGAACCCAATTGATTGCAGGAACCGGTATGGGTTATAAGCTTGCGGGTCAGATGTCAGCCAGCGAGGCACTGGCTTTCCCTGCAACTCCTTGGTGCGCAAATCGTGGGTCAGGCGAAGCGCATCGTGGCCTTCATAGAACTCCATGCGCACTGCTTTGCCAGCGACAGCAGTCACAACGGCGATTGGTGGCCGATCAGCCATCAGCGTGTTCTGATCGACTCGCAACCTGCGATCAGCTACAATAGCTTGAAACAGCGATCGAGGTTCTGTAGGGTCATCAAGCATATCCCATCTGATTCGCTCACCCTCATGTTCCATTGTGCATTCCAGTTTTTTGACTTCCTCTATCTGTTTGAGCGTCGTCATGGAATCCACAACTCGTTCCCCATTGTGCCCGATGAAAAAGATACTTGTCATGTTCCTCTCCTTTCTCTCAGATTTTGGGCAGAGCTATCCGTTGGAACCGAGCGATTCTTAAATCAGCGATTGCTGACTGCCATGCCGTAGACGTTTTCGCTCCGCCTCTATCGCTCCGTCGGGGATAGCCTTGCGAACGGCTTCTATGGTTGCCTTCAGTCGTCCTACTGGCTCGGCTGAACCACCTCCGATTGCCCCCTCCAGTTCCCAGATGAATCGACTCAGCTCGTGGTCAATATATCCGGGAAGGTTGTCTATGCCCTTAGCCTTCTTTGCTATTGACTTGGCCTCAGCAAGAAACACCTTGGCTAGGTTAACCTGATGTTCTGCTTGGTCCATAGCCTCACTTACCTTGAGGGCACTCCATCTGATAGGCATGATTTCACCTCCTTTCTGTCTTGATTTTGGGTGTAGTTCCCCTTTTAGGTGGGGCCTTTTGGCCGGAGACCCCGAAACCGGTATACAATCAGCACTCTACCGCAAAGGGGTGGCCACTACTGGTTAACCCACTTAGGACAAGTGCCCCTTTTGGGTGCCCTTCCCAGTCGGAGATCAGTCGGCCTACCCAAACCTCTTCGTCTTTAGGGTCGAAACCCGCTGCTTGGTACACCTCAGCCTCGATCCACTCCTCTGTGTTCTCCACAGGAAGCAACTCTGGGCAGTGGTATGTATACCGCTTGAATTTGGTTTTCATTTCTAGATTCTCCTCTTGTTGTTCTTGCTTCTGGTTTCTGGTTAATCCCGTGCTTCCATCTCTACTCCTTTCGGGGCCTTTTGTCCGGAGGCCCCTAACCGGTGGGCATCGGGTCTACTGTAGTTTCGCAGCCAGCTCAGCCAGCACCGCAATAGCTTGGTCGTGATCGGTGCCCCACTGCTGCATCTTTTCTAAAAAGTAGTCTAGTGCCTTGTCAAGGTTTTCGCTGACTGATAGCATAACCTCAAGAGAGGGGTGGATCAGGGTGTCAGTTTGCCACTGGTAACATTCATCTTCCCACATCTCCTCGAGCTCCAGATAAGCACCCTCTTCCCAGAAATGGAGGGCAAGTTGGGCCTTACGGTGTTTGAGCGTGCCGCCATATATTCGTTCGTCCCACTCGTGAACTGTGTAGTACAGAGTCGGACCCTCTACAGTGATGCTTTTCAAACGCTCGTTCAGTTTCTTCATTAACTCATCATAGCTTTCCCTCGCTTGCGCCTGTTTTTCGCTCAGCTCTTGTCCTGTCTCGATTAGTTGATCGAATGTGTTTTTATACATCTCTCCTCCTTTTCCTTTTTGTTGCTCTTGGTCTCTGACTAGTCCCTTGTTCTCATCTCACCTCCTTTCGGGCAGACTTCCCCCTTCCCGACTTGCCCAGGGTCGGGCTGGCTGGCGCCTTTTGTTCACCCGGAGGCCCCTAACCGGCTTATGAGGCCGTGAGTACCGGTTAACCAGCCCCATTTGATTCCCCTATAGCCCCATCATGCGCTTCTCGGGCCGGCGGATTTGAACCGCTCGGCCCCCAATTCCCCACTCTATTCCCACGCTTCAGCCAGATTCGCTCCCAGCTGAGCGTAGAAGGCGTCATTCGGGGTCGCCTTCTTGGGATGGAGGGCCCGCCACCCGTGAAAGCGCTCCTTCTCCGTGTCAGGATGGCTGAAGCGCCCGGTCTGGGCTCCTGGTCCAGCGTCAAAGCCCACGCGGAAGCAGGCACGCTTTTCAGGAGTATCGAGCATCCCCTCCCCCTCGGGGCGATTGCGCCGTATGAGGGCGAGAGTTTCGTCATCGCGCGCCAAAGCATCGAGGTACATTTGCTTGGTTAGTTTAGTTCTCTTGGTTTTCATTTCTCTTCCTCCTTTCTCTTTTTGCTTGATTGGCCTCTTGATTGGCCTTTGGCTAATTCTTTTACACTGTCATCTCTCCTCCTTCCTCTTTCTTGTTTTTTTGGTCTCTGCTAGTTCTTCTTTACATCATTTCTCCTCCTTTAATTGTCGAGCCAAGGCGATATACCCCCGGAAGGGATTTGGCCTTTTGAACTCTCCAACGTCGTTGAGATGCGTCCATATACTCGCCCAATACCCAAACATTATGAACTTGTAGCGGCTGAGCGCATCGTGAGCTTTACGCTCAGCCTCATTCAACTTATCTTCTAGATTTATACTCATCTCTCCTCCTTTCATTATATCATTATATCCTTTGTTGACCTCCTTTCTTTCAGATTTTGGGCAGAGTTACCCCTTCAAAATTCCTCGGCCTTCTCCTTCCGGGCAGATTTTCCCTTTCCCAGCTTGCCCAAGGCCGGGCTTAACTCTGAAGGTCAGACTTTGGTTAGTCCTTAAACCTGACAATCTCCAGGCTTACATAGCCTCTGGGTCGGTAAGGATCAATGGGATACGCACCGAATCCATTCCAGAAGTCGAGCAGCCACTGAGTGTAACCCTGGTATTCCTGCTGCCGGAGATTGACCACCTGGTCGGTGAATATCCGGATGCTCCCCTCTCGGTTACCCCAGAGGACTACGACGGACGGCAGGCCATCATTACTCAATAGATTCCCTACCCTTAACCGCCCCAACTTCAGATTCCTTACCCAGAAGTGGTTCTGTGGGCCAAAGTGGGCACCGATGTAGATGTCCTTCCCCTCAAGCTGACGGAGTAGCTCCACCAGCTTCTTTAGAGCCTCCCTGCGCCTCTTGCGGAGGGGGATTTCAACAACTCGGTTCCCCGCCCTTACCGGCGTCGGCTTCTCAACCTCTCCCATCACCTCAACCTCTTCAAACAGGCTCAACTGGCTTGTCACTTCTATCACCCCCTTTCTCTCAGATTTTGGGCAGACCTATCCTTTCAAACCAAGCAACTCTTAGACCTGTCCCTGGTCAGGTCCAGGGATCAGCGATTGCTGGCTGCCACGCCGTAGACGCTTTCGCTCCGCCTCTATCGCTCCGTCGGGGATAGCCTTGCGGATGGCTTCTATGGACGCCTTAACCTCGTCTAGCCGCTCAATCGCATAGATCAGCCGGCGAAGGCGGTCATCCAGGTAGCCCGGCAGGTTGTCGACTTGCCTGACCTGGCTTGCTATTGACCTGGCCTCGGGAAGAAACACCTCGGCCAGGTTGATCTGGTGTTCCACCCTATCCATAGCCTCACTCACCTTGAGGGCACTCCATCTGATAGGCATGGTTTCACCTCCTTTCTGTCTTGATTTTTAGGGCAGTTCCCCTACCGATCCCGCCCCTTCCTTGCGCTAATCTCTCTACTCCCTGCTTGCCAGCTCAGCTTCATCCACTACCCTTTGCCAGGCCTGTCCTACAATAAAGGCTTTCCACATTGCCCTGACGGGTGATGAGGATGATGCCAGGTAACCCCGAAAGATAGCGGTCAAGGCATCCTCTGCCTCATCATTGAGAGGCATAATCCGGTTAAAGTAGGGCTGCAGGTCGGTGCAGAATTCTCGTAAGGTAGCTTTGGCTAATAACTCCTCAATCTCCTGCCTCAATCTAGCGTCCATTTTTATCTCCTTTCCGGGCAGACCTTCCCGTTCCCGACTTGCCCAGGGTCGGGCTATCCCTTATGTTTAGCGCTTACCAGTTGAAGTAAAGCCGAATGCAGTCATGCTCATCCCAGGGAAGGCTGTTTATCCAGTCCTGGATTTGAACCCTCTCCTCGCGGATCAGACGTTTCGATATAGTGTGGGCATCTAACACCCACATAACCTCTATTCTGGTAAACCACCCGAAGGCCATACCTTCACCGATACAAGAGCATTCCCCTGCCAGAGCTTGAGCGAACTCATAGGCTGCCAGGGATTCCGGCTCTTCAATGGGCGATGTGGTGAAGGTTGAGATATCGAGTCCCATTTCAAATCACCTCCTTTCCGGGCAAACTTTCCCCCTCCCGACTTGCCCAGGGTCGGGCTTATTGCTTCTTCTGATTTATCGGTTGACTTGATACCATATCCCGCTGTCAATCATGACTTGACACACGCTCATTGTCCTGGGGTCTTTGGGACAGCCGCCGTTCTCTTTACATCCCCTGCAAAAGAGCTTTTCAAAGTCCTCGGAGTCTAACTCATAGACTGTCTTGCCAGTCAAGTCTTTAGCTGGCATGGGCATCTCCTTTCCCTTCAGGTTCGGATAGACCTTCCCTGCTTGTGAGAATGAAGTCCTTAATCTCCTCTAGGTAGTTGCTGGAGTAACCTTCATCCTCAAAGAGATTCTCTGCAATCTCTAGGGCTTTAAGCCATCGCCTGGTTTGCCTTTTATCCATTTGCTTTACCCCTTGTTTTTCGCAGACCTTCCCTTTCCCATCTTGCCCAAGGTCGGGCTATCCCTCACTTGCTTTTCTTTTGTTGTTCAATCTGTCGATGTATTCCTGATCGTACGTCTTTAGTTCTAGCACCGCTTCACAGAGGAGCCTGGTTATCGGGATCCCAGTCTCTTCTTTGAGGTCAAAGAGGATCCTCATCTCAAGCGCCGTAAGCGCTGACGCCGGCCATGGATAACCCTTTGATTCCATTTTCTGTTCCTTTCCAGGCGGATTTCCCCCTTCCTGACTGCCCAGGGTCGGGCTGGATTGATTAGCCTTTTATGGTTATTTCCCTTTAGATTTGGGCAGACCTCCCCTTCCCCAGCTTCGGGCTGGGCATACGGGACAATAACTGAAGCTCCAGAATCCGATTCTGGGCGAGTTCTGGGGGCGGCCACCCCTATTGCCTTGCCCGGTTTGCCCAACTCTGGGCGGAGACAAAGAAAGGGGTATCCGCTCCCACGCTGGGGAACGAATACCCCTCTTTACAAAAAAACGCACAAAAAGGGAGTCCCCTCGCAAAGACTCCCCTTTGTGCGTGGCTTTTTGTTTTGTGAGTTCAAGCGTTCTTAGGCTACGGCTACGGCTTCCCTGTCTTTCCGCTTGCGCTTCGGCTTGGCTTCATGGTCGGCTTGCTCGGCTACCGCCTCGGCTTCGGCTACCGCTTCGGCTACCTGGTCGCCCTGGTCGGCTTGCTCCGCTACCGTTTCGGCTTCTTGGTCGGCTTGCCCCGTTACCGCTTCGGCTTCAGCTACCGCTTCAGCTACCGCTTCGGTGGGCTTTGTCTCTGCCTTTGTTTCCTCTGCCTCTTTAGCTTCAGCTTCTGGCGGAATCTGCATTGGCATAACTGCCAACTGGTAACCATCAACGCTAAAAAGCATTGGAGCAGTTGGGCTTGACAGCTTAAAATCTACCATACCACTACAAGCCCGCAAGGCTTGCGCAAGGTATAGGCCGTTTAGCCTTATTCTGCCCTGCCCCTCGGTGTTAGCCGCTAGCTCAGCTTGCCCCTTAGCGTCGGGATTAGCCATAACTAACTTACCATCACCTATCACTAGATCAATGGCATATTCCTTGCCATCGGCTAAGGACTTGAGAGAGCTAACCGCCTTGATAGCTTCGACAGAATCAAAGCTAGTGAAGCAGGTAAAATCTTCCTCAGCAGGAATGAGCTTTTCAAAGTCGGGATAGTTACCATCGGAGTTAGCCCACTTATAGCGAATTAGCTCAGTGTCGATGGTAAGCCCCTCATCGGTAAGCTCAATCCTTGCCCGCTTCGCCCGCTTTAACGCCCCTGCAATACCCTTGAGGTCATCGGCGTTTACTAGCGCTTGCCCTTGGGCATCGTGACAGTCAAGGTTGACTACTGCCAAGCGAAAGCCATCGGTGCTAACTAAGGCCAGCTTGCCATTTTCGGCGATGAGCTTGACACATTGTAAGACTGGACGGGTATCATCTTTAGCGCTAAACGGTATCACCCGATTCAACGCCTCCGCTAGCTCGGTAGCCCCGATGTTGGGGATAACTGAGTTAGATGGGCACACCCTCACTTGGCAGAATGTTATCGGAGTCTTCTCACCTATCCAGTCCCCGTCGGCTAGGTAACTGGTATTAGCCCCACAGACAACCTTAAGCCCCTTATTAAAGATAGTCTGCGACCCGCTAGCACTACCGTTGGCGGGGGTAACCTTGACAATGTTACTACCGCCTAGGGCTCTTAGGTATCCGAGAAGCCCCTTGCGCCCTAGGGTAACATCATTTAACATCACCCTGTCGGCTATCGCTCTTGATAGAGCGTTTACCAGTGTAGCCTTATGCGCCACGAAGCCGTCACCCGAACGCTTGCCCTCGATATTCAGTTGTTCCAAGACTCACCCCCCTCTTAGCGTTGCTGGTAGTGGGCAAGCTACCAGCTAGCTCAGTAGTAAGCTACCGATTATCTGCGACACGCTAGCATAATCGGTGCTTCCACTACATATATTGCGATTTTGAGGGGAAACGTGACATCTTATTAAAATAACTTGCCCTGTGCCTTGCGCCTATATCGGCTTAGATACTGCCTATCTTTATCCGATAGAGCTTCGCCCCGCTGTATCTTATCGGCTATGTTTACCAGTCTTTGAGGATAGCCTAATTGCCAAGTGTTTACCTCTATCCAGTCTAGGATATCGATCGCCCGATCATCGGCTATGAGCTGGCCTAGCTCAGTTATATTGCCATCTTCATCGGTTATCGGCCTCGATAGGCTTTCAACCCGTATGGCTTTAGGGCAACTAGAATATAGATCGCTATCTTTACACTCTTGTCGCTGGTCTTTAGCGCAATTATGGCAATTTACCCCGTTAGCGTGCTGGTATCGTTCTCGCCAATACCTAGCCACGGTATGACTTGCTATACGGTGCATCAAGGCTTGACTGGTCGGCTTGTTGTGCCCGTTATTGGCGTGGGCTTCGGCCAGACAAAGCATGATATTATGCTTTAAGTCTTCCCTGTCCTGGTAAATCGCCTTGTGCTGAAATCGCTTGGCAATCGCCATATAATCGCCCCAAGGTGCGTCTAGGGCTTCGCTATTTTCGCTATCGGGGTCGCAGTCTTGGCTATCCTTTATCGGCTTTCCGTTCTTTCCGTTCTTGTGCTTACCGTTTCGCTTATTATTTAATGTTAATGTCACCCTAGCAGGGTCAAAACGGTATTCCGTGCATCGCCCGCATATCACTAGCGCAGGGTTACCAGGGTTATGCTGGTAGTGGTCTTGCGCCTTGTCTGGTATGCGTGCTTGACCACTTCGCCCGCATATCTGGCATCGCCAATACCAACATCCCCGCTGTCGCTTATAGGTTAGCTCTTGCCTTGCTGTGCCCTCTGTGCTATGCTTACCACAGTCTAACATTGTGCGTTCCTGCCTTTGTTAGATTTCCCGTAGTCAGCTTGTCCCTGGCTACGGGATATTTTATGCTTCAGACTGGGCAAGTGTTCGGGCTTCGGCTTCATTATTCAGTTGTTAAGGTTAAGCTGTCCAGTCGCTTGTTTCACGCCTTTCAGCTTCAGCTTCCAAGTTTATTATCAAACAAAAAGTCCTTTTGTTCGACTTGAGGAACTAATAAGTTCAATCCTTCCCCCACTAGGGGATAGTCTGTTGAGGATAAAAAGAAACGGCCCTTCCTTTCGGAAGGGCCGTCGGACTAGGGATGCTATCCCTCATGGGGGAGGAGTTCAGTTCTTCGGTGGCGGTTGGCCTTGCCGTCGCCAGGTAGGATAATTATGAAGGGCTTGGAGGGGATCCCGCCATTCGTCCTCTGTGGCAGCCTTTCCTTTAGCAGTCAGGCGGAAAAGGCGTCGTGGTTTCGGGACTTCTGTTAGTATTGTTCCCCTTCCAGGAACTAGTTCATCGGTTTTTATCACTATTGCCCCGGGTTTACCCCAAGGTTCAGGGGTTACTATGCCGCCCCGAAATGACGACTCCTCTTCCCCGGTTAGTTCTACCCATCCCAGTTGCTTCAGGTGGTGGAAGTAGCGATAGAAGGAATGGGATCTCATTCTAGTGAGCCTCTGCGGGATACGCTCTAGGTGGGTTAACCAGCGTTCGCGCCATTCCTCCTCAGTAAAGGGTTCCTCTCCGCGTTCTATGCGATCGGCTTGTTCTTCACCCACAGCCCGTGTGGCATACTCTCTGAAAAGTGCATCTTTATAGGCTGCTCGGATATCATCTTGAGCTGCACCGCGATCAGGGTCAACCATTTCGGACCCGAAGGGCCCCTTGCCCAACAGGTAATCGCGGATGAATATGCCCAAGAAAAATGGACGAAGGAATCCACCACGCTTTGGGCGCAGGTCCATTACCATAGTTATTTATCCTTCTTGAAAAGCCCTTTAATCATCGGCCACATCACGTATCCCATCATCCCTATCATGATTATTGGCATGAGCATATCCATCCACGTCGCCGGCGGCTCTTCGTCTACTAACCACGCGATGTTGTTCCATCCTGTGTAGAGCGGCGTCGTCATCCCTTTATAAGTCAGTACGCAATCCTGGGTAGCGTAGAGCCAGGGTGCTTCACTAAAGCGAAAGTATCCAATTTCGTCGATAGGTACGAATGTCGAATACAGGTGGAATCTGCCTTCTCTCCAGACTGCAATCGCGTGGTCTTCTACGAGAGTTCCCGCACCACTAATATAGTCCCAAACGCTCGCCAACTGTTCTGCGACTGTAGGCATTTCCTCCCTCCCTTGACCCTATTCCTCTGGTTTTATCATCCGAGCCATTAACCCGGCCACCAGTGCTATCCCTATTATGCCCATCATCGGGCCCATGATATCCGGTGGAGTGGGCGTCACCTCAGGTGCTTTGACTAAAATCTCAACCCTTCTTGTGGCAATCGTCTGCCCGCTTACCAGATCGACTCGAAGCTGATTTACCCCTAGGACGTTGTCCATCTGCACATCAAGTTCCATGACAATGTCGAAACTTGGTGGCAAAAAGGTAAGTATCGGGGTAGATCTGAAGCTCCTGTAGGTGTTATACGCCGGTGGCTCAAGAAGACCCGCAAATAGATACCCCACAAGAGGAATGCCTATCGTGCCCTGCACCCTGATGGGGAGGACCTTTCCCACCTGAATCTCCGGCGGGACCTCAATCGAGGTGATCTCTGCCAATTGTTGTTGAATAGGCATCTTATTCCTCCGGTTTCTTTATTAGCAGAATCCCTGCCATCATCGCTATCCTCATTATGCCCATGGGGTCTCTTCACACTGTCTTGCCCCATCGCTCAACGCCTGCTCCAGGTTTTGAATTCTTAATACCACACCGCCTTCTTCAACTCCTCGTCAAAGCGCCCCTCTGCTGTCAACTGCACCACCCGAGATCCCAGGACCGTCATCTGTGCATTGTGAAGTGGATCGCCGTCTTCTCTCCCGCTGGTATGATGAGCCATCTCGTGGATCAGGACATCCACAGTTGCCCGAGCCGTGTTGAGCTGGTCAGCAGCGATGTATATTGTCTCAGCCGCTGAGCTGTAGAGACCCGCGGTGCGCATCCGATCGCTTGCCGGGGGTATTATGGCAGCGTGGACACCGGTAAGCTCACGCACTAGGGTCGCCTCGGCTATTTTGCGCGCCAGCCTGAGGTGAGCACGCTGGCGTTCAGTGAGCTCCTCATCAGGAATAATCTCAACCTCAGCCAGCCTTTTCTGCGAGTCCCGAATGAGAGCTTCATCAGTCAAGATAACCTTAGAAAGGGCATCAGTAACACCGTAGAAAACACTAACCGACTTGTATCCTAGGTGGGTCACCATAGTGTCCCAGCGATCCGACTGTCTGAGGACAGCATTCTCGCCGTGAGCCTCTTTCCATGCATCCTGCCACACCTTCTTGTTGTCTTCCATGATTTCGGTATAACGCTTCCCGGAAACCGGCTCGGGGCCCATGTCCCAGGGACTCATGGAGAGATTGACAGACTCATCAGTTGCAAGAACAGGAGGCATAGATACCATCCGAAGCAAGACCTGCAGGGGTTCTTTGCGCTTGCAGGTAGCCCAGAGGCGACCCATGTCGACCCACATGTCGGATTCATGTTTTGGGCCATGGCGATCGGGAGCCATTTCAAAGCTCCAGAGGTTGTAGGAGTAGGGACTCTTGATGTCCCTCATGTAGATATCCCGGGCGTAGATCTTACCACTGGGGGAAAGTATCAGTTGGTTGAAACGTCTGATGGGTTCGTGGAGCCGGCTGGGGCCCTCATGAGCAATGAACTTCCTGGGGATATTTACAGCGAAGTTCCACTTGTAGTCATCCCCGAAGTAGCCGATGATGTGGAAACGAGTTCCCCTGTCCAAGCCATTGGGCCGCCACATAGCCGCCAGGACCTCGGCAGTACCGTTTATTTCCTGCTCCAGGAAGATCATCCACACCGACCGACCCACGGTATCTATCCTGATGGCATATCCCTCGCGGAGCATCACCAGGGCGGCGATCTTCATCCCTTCGCCAAATCTTCCCCTGGCATGAGGCGGCTTGGTTCTGGGAGGACCCAAGAGGAAGTCGGCAACCTGGACGCCCTGTCCCCGGTCCTTGATCCACAGACCCTCTTCATCAAAGCCCCAGGTATATTTTTCAGCCTCGTCGAGGGAGTTATGTAGTATGACTGGACTCTCCCCGCCGACGAAGTTCTCGCACCCTGGAACACCTATATCATAGACCCACGGATGCTTATACTCGACAGGCTTAATCTCTTTCACACCGACGAAGCTAAGGTCACCACACCTTTGTCGTGCAATAGGGCTCTTTGAGACATTACCGTTAAGACCCGACTTGCGAATATAGAGGTAATTTGCTGGTCCAGAGAAGGTTCTATTTTTGCCAATAACCCTTTCTTTACCTTCTTGCTCTTCGATGCTGAAGGGAATACCATTAAGAAGAAGGAGATACTGGAGACCTTGGGCTATTTTCTTTGATGCGGTGGTTATAATTATTCTGTCTCCTTGATCATAGCCGTCGCCGTCAAAGTATCCTTCGAGGAATTTCGTCTGGAATTTATGTGGGAGATTAAAAATAAAATCCGGGATGGCTTTGGTATTTGCTCGAGTCTTCCCAAAAAGCCTTTCAAAAACAAGGGCAAGAACATGACATTTAAGGACAGTGTTTATGGCTGTTTCGTGTGGGTGCTGAACTGAGACCCCTACCCCAATTTGCTCGGCGCACCTCTTCACTTTCTCTAGGACTTCATGCTCATGTGTACCTAAGGAAAAGCACACAGCTTTGTCGCCCTTCTTCCTGTGATTCACAATTGAACCTTCTGCAAGGTAAAGTCCGAGTAGATAGGCCAGTGGTTCAAGGGGAAGAGTTCTACGAACAGGATGGGAAGCATGGTGGTATCCAAGTAAGGTATCCTTCGGTAGAGGAACAGGTATCGTCCAGAGCGGGATCGAATCCCGGCTCCGGCCGTCTTTACTGACTTCCACACCTACGGATTCTAGGGTATCACACATACCTCGAACTCTAAGGGAATCTTTTTCCTGCTCAAGAAACTCCAGCAAGTCAACTTCATCCGCGGCGGGGAAATCAAGCAATTTAGCAAAAGGAATGGCAATATAGTCTGTTTTGTGCAACCGATCAGTGGGAACAGAGCATAGCCACATCCTGCCCTTCTTGAGGTCTCTCCGGAATAAGCTGTGCCCGCAGGTAACCCTTACCTTTAGGCCATTGGTGAGAGATACCTCAACCATATCTCCTTGATAATGATGGCGATAGACTTTGTGAATCCTTTGCCATCTCAGCTTATATCCCCGGCTTTTGTGATTCTTGAAGGATAAGGCATAAACCTCGTCTTTAACGGTGCCCTGCCTTTCATCTTCCAAATGCATTTCCACAAATTCCCCAATGGGCACAAACTTAACTCTCTGGTTTTGCAAAATCAGAAGAGGCATATCGTGTGGACATGAGTTCTGGACAATGTCCCTGATGGCTTCCCACATCCCCCACTCTTGGCGCCAAGTGGAGGTGGGACCGATGATAATAAGTCTCCACCCCTTCGGCTCCCATTCCCGGCGGAATTCTTCCATTGAGATGGTTCTTGGTGCTGTTACAGTGGCTGCGGTAACCATCTTATCTGTATGCTGCCTCCTTGAGTATATCTACCACTTCTCCAGAGCCACCTCCTGACACTGCCGGGGGAAGTCTTTGCTCCTTGGCTAACCGCTCTATTGTCTTCTGAGCCAAATCTTCCTTCCTTGCCGGGAGGAATGTCCAATGGTAGCCTATTATTGGGTCTAATTGATAGATGGTATTGTCTACAACCCATAACTTGGGTTTTAGTCCTTCAGCTCCATAAAAACCACCGGGTTGCAGCAGATACGCCCTGCCTTGGCGTTGCCATCTCTTTAAGGTAGTTCCGGTAATTGCCCTTGTCTCGGTGGCAAACCGTAGTGTTTTTCCCTCTGCCGATTCGACTGTTGCTGGAAGGAATTTCTCCTCCTTGAGGGTCATTCCCTCGATCACGCTTTTGGAGACGCTGACCGCAAATGCACCTACCATCGCAAAGCCCATGAATCGAGACATAGCGTTGAGCCAATCTCCGTCTGGTGATCGGTAGGAAATATATCCTGTCATGTCATTTTCTCTAGTAAAGATCAATCATTCCCCAAGGGTCCTCCGCACCTACAATATTACGGCCTGTGATAGTGATAGCTCCTCTAGCATCAATTAGTCCCATTTTACGCAATTCGTCAAGTTCATCCTGGGTTACCTTAGCAGCTTTAAGTACTTCTCTGCGATATCTTGGTTTGTAGGCGCTTATAGTAGCTAAAATTTTCATCTGCCTTTCTGTTAAATCAGGTTTAATCAATTTTGGTGGCTCATAATCCGCTGGGTGAATATAAAGTTTAATCCCTTGAAATCTGTCTCCCCAATAATCCATGACCGCAATTGCTTCACCCGGTTTGAGCTTCACACCCCCGCCAAAGTATAGTGTTCGATCTTCCCGCGTCGAAGCTAACAAAGTATCATAACTGGGGACATATCGTCTCATTATTTGGCCTTTTTTGTGTGCTACAATATTTCTTACTGCATATTCAAAGGTTGGTGGAGTAATTCTAGCGACTTCTGTACGATATAGTTCAACCCGTGGTCTTGTTCGTCCATATAACCACTGCCACTCTTTTCTTACCCACTTGGGAGCCTCTGCAAAGGGAATAAGTATTGGTTCGGGATTAGGATTATTATGAGCCTCTTCAGGCGTAGGCTCAGGGGACGTATCCTCGATCATGGTTTTGGCGATGCTGGCCGCAAATGCACCTACCACCGCAAAGCCCATGAATCGAGACATAGCGTTGAGCCAATCTTCGTTTGGTGATCGGTAAGAAATGTATCCTGTCATGTCATTCCTCTAGGCGACAGTATTTGACGCGGCTTTAGTCCCCCATTATCTTCTTGGCTATCTTTTCTCCCTTGGCCCGCGCGATGCTTTCCAAGAAGACGGCTTCAAGCTGAGGATGGAGGCCGTTACCCTTGATGCTGTCCTCGATGTGGTCTCTACTGTCGGCAAAGAACTCCAGCCTCTCCGGGGTCTCCGGGCGCCTGATTCGGCCAATGAGACGCGGGCTGACCTCCCCCGGGTTTCCTTTTGGGGAACCATTACCTATCTCATAATTATCCAAGAAGTTTATAAAGTCTGTTCTGATCTCGACCACAATCCGATCCTCCAGAAACTCCTTGTATTGCTCCTCTGTCATGTGCGGTGGGCGGTATCTCCCAGCATAGAAGGCAACGAAGTGATATATGTGCTTGGCCAAGTCGGGGTATTCGACAGTGTAGTGTTTCAGGTCGAATCGCCCTTGGTATGTTTCACCGTCTTCATAGGTGACGATAAAACTTACCTTATGGTAGCCTTCTCCTCTGCGGGGCGCGGTCTCTGACCATTTACGAAGCAGGCTATTGGCTCTCTCCCAGACGCTCTTATCATCAAGAGGTGTTAGCGTGTGGGATGAGAAATCGTCTCTCTGTCGATCCCCCTCAAGTCTTCGCAGGGTGATGGAGCGAGCTCTTATCTTCCTTCCCCCCGCTGCGGTCCGGGGTGAGAACTTGAAAGGATTGTCCTTAGCCAGCCACCCCATGTCTTCAGCGTAGTCTAGGACGCTGTCCACGAATTCCCGGCTTGGCTCTTCCCATGAGTGCTGAGGAACACCTGGCTTAAAGAACCCGGCCTCAAACATTTCACGAGCAGCTTCGTCCCACCACTCAGCAATCGTCTCATCGGTGCGATTATCAACGATCCAGATACCCAGTCGGTCACGCTCCGACCAAGCTCTCACGGCTACGTCATCCCTAGTAGGCCGAAGTTTTTTCCCTATATTCCCAGTCCTGCGCCGCTTATCTGCTGTCTTTGGCAGGTGCTTCCCCTCGACCTTCGGCAATGGGTCCTCGGGTTTTTCCAGACCGCGTTCCCTTTGCCGTATCAGTTCCGCGGCTATCTTGTAGATGTCGAATCCTATTTCTTTCCTGCCGGTGAGGTAACCCTCCCAGAACTCTGCCTTCAAGTCGGAATAGAGATCTATGTCCCCGCCAGCGTCTTCCATTATCTTCGCACCATATAGTATCTGGAAGTGATCGGTTTCCTCCCATAGTTCAATGTCGGTCCAGACCAACTCGGCTGCGTCTCTTATCTTCGGATGGTCTTCCAGCGTCTCCCCCACCGTGTCTTCCAGCGTCATCCAGCCATCGGTCTTTCCTGCCTCCACCCCCCGATCGAACCACTTCCCCGTTAGCTCTTTGTTCGAGGGATCGCGAGTCAGGGGAATAAGCGGAAGCCCTCGCCTTTTCCTTTCTGCGATTATCTCATCTGCCAGTTTGGCGAGACGGTCCATTATTTGTTCGAATTCCTCTGGCCAAGGATCAGGAGGTCCCTCGGGCCATCTGTCAATGATTGTGCGGTACAACTTTAAGGCTCCCCCTTGCAATTGCTCCAGTTTTGTCTTCCCAGGTGTGGGATCAGGTAGACGAGGCATAGTATCATGCACACGGAGTCGGCGCCGTGGGATGCCTGGCACCACTTGGAGGTAGCCAACAATCCTTCCAGGCTCTATTGTCGGAATAAAGTACCTAGGCCCGATATAAAGACCAAGAGGATGCTCACCAGATTTGATAATAGCTTTTAACTCTTCGCCAGTTATATCTTGGATCTCGACTGCCTGTTTACCAAACCAAGGGTCGCGCTCGCGGCTGCCCTTAGTGCGGGGAAGTAGAGGCAATTTCCCTGGAGGGAGTAGCTTTCGCCCGGGGAGAAGCTCCTTCTCCTTCTCAGGCGGCGCGAGGGCACTCTCAATCACCGACACGGCTATGTTCCCAGCAAACAGCATCGCCATGGCGGTCATGCCGAAGTTAATGATATCATCCATGGAGGGAGGAGGAGGAGGAATTCTTATCTCAGCAGGATAAACCAGAACATGGACGTGAACCTCGTCCCCTATTTGCACCCCGGAGGCCTCGCCGGCGTTGACTTCCAGGAAATACCTAGCAAATTCGTCTGAGACTACCAGATTCCCCGGAGGGACATTTCTCGCTATGTCTACCACTCGCAGGTCGCTTGAAATAAAGACTATATCCAGTGGGAAAAGCATAGGCACCGTGGTGACGGTGATGACCTGGTCGTAACCCAGGTCAAAGAGCATCCCCGTTTGTGGTGGGATGCCGATGACTTCCCCGAGGCCCTGGATGATCTCCTCATAGGTGGTGGCAAGATACACCTCCCACTGCTTTGGGCCGATGGTTACTATTGCTGTTCCACTCACGTTTCACCTCCGTTAATTCCACAGTTTGTCGTACCACTCTCTACTTTCCTGACCGCTAATCTTGCGATATTTGGCGGTCGTATTAAAGCTGGCGTGCCCAAGGTGTTCCTGTAGGAGACGCAGTCCATCGCCTGAGTCATCCACCTTGATTGCCTTGATCGCAAAGGCATCCCTCAGCCGGTGAGGCGAGATATTGTGCTCCCTGTCTGTTTCAGGGTTAATCAATTTTCCTAATCCGGCTCTCTCGGCGCACTCCTTGACAATCTTCCATCCGTGGGTACGGGTAATTCCAAAAATAGGTACCTTACCGTTTTTAGGAATCGCCCCACCACGGTCGATGTAGTCGCGCAACATGTTCAAGGTACTGCCGTCTATGGGAAGGGTACGCACCCTGATGTGCTCCTTGACTCTGATAACCGCCTGCTCCACCTTCGCCCCGCACTTGGGGCAGAAGGCATGACTCTTCCCCAGGCGACCGTCACAGTGAGGGCAGAGAAGAAGAGGGCAGCTCTTGAGGTGCTCGATCCTCACTTGGCCGCGAGTAAAATCTATGTCCTTTACCTCCAGGGCCAGGGCCTCACTGATGCGACAGCCTAATCTGGCTAGAAGTCTGATCAACAACTGGTCCCTGACACAGGTGGCAGCCTTTTCCAGGAGGTCTATTTCAAAGGGTTCAAGATACGTTTTCATGATCTGTCTTTCCGGATCAACTCAATCACTTTAGTGAGGTTTTCCATCTGCGCGTTTAATAGGGCGATCTCGGTCTTGAGATTGGATAGATCTGTTTGCACCACGTTGGTTTCGTGCTTCAAGTGGTTATCGAACTTTAGGGTTAGCTTATCGGTTGTTGTACCTATGTGTTCGATCTTCTGGGTCAGTTTGCCATAGGCGTAGACCGCCCCGATAAAGGCTACTACCAGACCGGACCCCAGTATGATGGATAACTCAGTCATTTCTCCCTCCGGAATCCCTGGAACATCTTTGAAATGCAGGTCTGGCAGATGGCCCTACTGACGGTGAACACCCACCATCTCATTTGAAAGACGGCTGCCTTTTTTGTTTCGCTACAGAGGCTACACTTGGCAATTGTGATTTCGTATTTTGGTTCCATCTTTTCCCTTCTTCAAGGCTCCTGCCAGTCGGTGCCCCCCGACCTCGACACCGGCGCCGGCTAAGAAGGCAATAGCCACACCAATTACGCCAATTCCATAGAGTGCCTCATGGCCGATAGCGAACACGAGAGCGGCGGTGAATGCCCTTATGGCACTAGATGAGAATTTCCTAGTATTGAAGCTCTCGTTGCTTCCCAGCCACCCAAGAGTAGCTGTTGCTATCCCGCCGAGAAATGCCGCCAAAGCAATCCAAATCATCGTTCACCTCCGATCAACTCCGCGCACACGCAGCCGGAACTCCACCAGCTTGGTCCTGAGTTCTTGTAGATCCTCCTTAGTGAACCCTAAGTGCCACCACTTCACAGGAGGCTCATCCTCCCACAGGCGTTGGGCAGCATCGATGGTGGTGAGCAGTATCTCAGCCTCCATATCGTCGATGACTTCGAGCCACTTGATCTTAGTCTCTGCCATCGATCCACTCCTGCCCTCCGAGTAGTGTTTCTCTTCCTTCCTCGCGGGGTGCCTCCTTTCTGGAAGCACCCCGCCTTTTGGCTATAACACTGCTACCAGCTCAAACGCAAGGTCGATACCAGTAGTTGGCGAGGTCAACCTAACGTGCCTTCGCGCTGAGTTGTAGCCCCTAACCCTCTCGGAACCGACGGCCACGGCAGCAGGCTCGCTAAAGGTATCTGCTGTAAACCAAGTGTTGCCATCATCGGAGGCTTCAAGAACGAAGTCAGCAGCAGCTCCACAGCTATACTTGACTTCAACCACCGTTCTGAAGTCCGTGTCCAGCGACACGGTAAGTCCGGCATTGTTAGCGGCAGCGGCAACGTCGCCTACAGCTCTTACCTGTGCTGAGATGTTGTCCAGCTTGGCCAACCCAGTTTCACTCAACCCGCGGGTGGTTAGTGTCGCATCAACCTCACCACTCGGGGCCCTACTGGCAACACTGGCATCAAGCATGTCTAGTTTGACCGCTCTGTCGCTCGTGTAACCCAGGGCGATCAACACATCCGTAATGTCAGCAGGCGTCAGGGAAATTCTGAATGGCATTTTTTGTTCCTCCTTCTTGTTTTCGTCCTGCAGTAACAATCTCTATCTCGTCCACGTATCCGTCATAGCTCTCACCTCCTCCATCTGTAGGACATTTTTCACCTCGAAGCACAGAGTTCAATCTCATTCTCGTTCCCCGCCGTGGTCCACACCCTCACCACGGGATAAGCGTTCCGGTAGCCCTCGTGCCTCTCCCCCGCTGCGGTAAGCGAGATTATCTCAATGGACCTCCAGTTTTTACCGTCCACCGAGCCCTCCAAGAAAAAGTCAGCTGCCCCGGAGCTCTTGAGCCAGACCTCTAGGTCTGTCCTTCCAGCAAGGCCTCTAAGATCAAGAGCCACCACCAGTGTGCCGGTGGCCTTCCCGTGGCTGATCCTGGGACTGAAGGCCTCTTCAAGTTTTGCCAGCAGTGTCCCTATGTCCCCCTCCGGAGGAGGCGACCCCCCCTGCCCTTCGATGCGAAGCTCATCACTCATGACTCTTCCCCCTCAAGGCTATTGTCCCCGATTGAGGCCACTGCTGTCACGAGTCAGTCAGCGCCCTGCGGACTCTGCGGACCGAGCAGATGCGCCCCAATCGGGAATGTTCTGTTCTGCATTACCCATCCGGGCTGTCTTTTACGCCGCCGTGACTGTTGGTTCACCTATCACAAACTCGATCTTTTCCTCGACCCAGAAGAGATCATCCCACTCCCGTTCTCCACCCGAGGTCACCCTGCCGGCATCCAGGTACTGCACCTCTATATTGACGTCCCGGCGCTCTACACCTTCTCTCAGTCTGGTAGTGTGTGTCACGGAAAAGTCCCGCGTTTGCCCGACAGTTAGCGTCTGCCACGATGAGTCGATCGTTGCTATACGGTCCCCGCGCCCCGGGAGTATACTCCCCTCGAAGATCCCCACCCTTATACGAGTGCTGAAACTCTCGTTGCTGTTGTTGGTTATAGGGACCTCTATCTTGATTCTTGTCCCGGGAGGAAACGTCGGCCCCGTTGCCAGTGGGACCCAGCCGAGCGGTGTCCATGCCTGAATCCGGGGGCGTTCAGGAATCACAGGAATCCAGACATCCGGGGGAGGGAGTCGGACCGGAGGGGGTGCTGGAATCCAGACCTGCTGTGGCACTAGTGTATTCATTTTTCACCTCCATTTGTTCTTATTCTCGTCCAGACTAGGACGAGTGCAGGAGCCACTACCCCACTCATTTTTTACCTCCATTTGTTCTTATTCTCGTCCAGGGTAGGACGAGTGCAGGAGCCACTACCCCACTCATTTTTTACCTCCATTTGTTTATTCACCTATTTGAACTACCGTCATCATAACCGCCATCATCATAATCATCATCATGTTATCGATCAACCCCGGCCCAGTAGGCACATGATAAACATCATCAAATTGGGCAGAGGCCTTAACCGAGTCGCCGACCACCACCTCAACGCCAACGTCCCGGCGGCTCGCGTCGGTCTGTATCACTGTATGAGCGAACACCACCCCCTTCTGTTCCCCTTCAAGGAACGAAACAGTCTGTGAGTAACTTGCCAGGAGATCACCAGCCCCAGGCAGCCAGGACCCCTCAAAGATGTAGAGATTCACCACCGCATCACAGGCACGGCCCTTGTTCGTTATCGGCACCGTGATGAGTATGTTACCGGTGACCTCACCAAGCACCTGTAACTGTGGGATTGCCAATGTTGAAGTCATGGGTTTCTTCCTCATCATCTTCGACCGATTACCCCTATCATTCCCATCATCATGATCATGGGGAGCATCCTTGTTACATCAAACACTGGCTCAGGTCTGTCGATCATCCCCACCATCGTTCCCATAGCCGGCATGCCGTAGCCGTAAGTGTTGCCCTTCATCATCGGGGCATCGGCTGGTTTAATACTGAAGAATGGGGCAAACTCCCTGGCCCTCGTCCACCGGAAAGTCCAGGCCTCCCCGTAGCTTCTTCTGCCGGTCTCCCAGAGGAGTCCTGCCAGTCCGGAGACCATCGGTGCGGCAAAGCTAGTCCCTGACTTCTCATCGTACCGGTCGTCGCCCCTGTGACTTGCAACCTCCAGCGAAGTCGCCCAGAAGACGAAGTCGGGCTTGGTATCCCCCAGCACCGTGGGACCTCTCGATGATCTCTCCCATATCTGGAGATCTCCGGTTATGACGCCCCCAACGGCGATTACTTCCGGCTCAGCGGCGGGTAACATCATTGTAGTCCTCCTCGGCCCGGCATTCCCTGCAGCGGCGATTACATCGATGCCGTAATCCTCGATGGCCTTCCGGCAGGCGATTCGCATTGGGTCGTCCACTTCACCGGTGTCCTCCGCTCCGATACTGACATTGATTATGTTAGGATACATCTCGTCGGTGGGCCACCGGCCGGCCTCGCGGGCATCTTGGGCCAGTTGGCACACCTTATCAATCCCCATAACCACCGTCTCCTCGGTGCCAATTCCCTCATCATCGAGCACCTTGATGTTTATTATCGAAGCGCCGGGGGAGACGCCGCCCCTCCCATTGACCCCACCCGTGCCGCCGGCGATGAGGTAAGCGACCCCGGTGCCGTGTCCGTAGATATCGTCGTGGCCTGGGGCTTCAGTAGCGTTGAATTCATAGACGATTTTCCTTTTGAGGGATTCATGCGTCTTTCTTATTCCGCTGTCGAGCACAGCCACGGTGAGTCCCATGCCGCTGAGCGGTGGCATAAAGTAAGAGCGCATCGTCTGGAAAACATCGGAGACGGTCATTATCTGCTGCGCCGCCGGCATCCCCACGGGTAATACCGGGTCCGCTATCAGTGAGGTCGGTGTTATAACCCTCACCGGCCTTACCTTCAGCCCTGGAATAGTAGACAGCTTCTCGGCGGATGGTTCGTCCAGCTCACAGAAGAGTTCGTCCACAAGGGCCGCCTTCTTTACACTTTTGCCGCCGGCCTTCAGAACCTCTGTTTCCATCTGGGATAGAGACAGTCCTTTGGAAATCACCGAATATCTCATCGCACCTCCTGTTACCTCATACCAGGATCATCTCCGCCGCCCTGACAGCCGGGAGGCCGCCGACCAAGGGTGCGGCCGCAGACAGAGTAGTAAAACTTAACTCACTCCCATAACCCCATCCGGTAGGGTTTGCGGCAGGGTTACGAGCCTTGGCACGGAAATAAATCGTAGTATTATCAGGAAGCCCTGTTAAAGCCTTCAAAAAGATTCCTCCCTTAAAAATCCCTGTCTCGGTTACACTGTTGGGATACAAGCCAGGGGTGGTTCCCCACTCAAAGCCCCACTTATCACAATCCTCTCCACCGGTGTCAACTACCTCTCCAAAGGCTAGAGCGCTGTTTGTGGTGATGTCTACAGCCTTCTTGGTAATTACCGTGGGGGGTTCTAATCCCAGGGTGAAGAAGAACAATTCATTACCATAACTCCACCCTACAGGATTGCGAGCTATGGCCCGATAATAGATCCTAGCACCAGTAGGGAGGTCGTGCAATGTACGGGTATAGGCCCCTACGTCGAAGGTCCCCAGGCTGAGTGTACGCTTTATATACAAACCAGAGTGCAGTCCCCAATCGAAACCACGTCGGTCGCAGGTCATCCTGCCCACATCGGTTATGTTTCCGTGGCCAGTGGCACTGTTTCGCGTGACGTCTGTGGCATCCTGGGTTGTTACTGTAGGGACGTGTGCGGTATTAAAGGTTTTCTCAGAACCGTAACCCCATCCGATGGAGTTACGTGCCTTGGCGCGATAATAGACTGCGGTATTATAGGGAAGCCCTGTTAACCATGCCATGAAAGCCCCTGTTCCAAAAGCCCCAGTCTCAATCTCACTGTTAGGGTAGACACCGGGAGAGAATCCCCAATCAAAACCTCGCTTAGTACAAGTCTCCCAGCCTGTATGAGTTATTGCTCCGTGAATAAGACCACGGGTTCCATCGATGTCTGTGGCATCTCCTGTGCTCACTGTGGGGATCACTATCTTGGGAGTAGTAAAAGACGTCTCCTCGCCGTAGCCCCAATCAAGGGAATTGCGCGCTTTGGCTCGGAAGAAGATGGTGGTACCATCAGGAAGCCCGGTCAAAGTCAGGGAGTAAGGCCCGCTGCCAAAGGCGAGAACCCCCGTCTCCGTTACGCTGTTCGTGTACACGCCGGGAGAGGTTCCCCAATCGAAGCCTCGCTCATCACAGTATTCATTGCCGTCATCTACTATGGTCCCGTGGGCAACAGCCGTGGTACCAGTGATGTCGGTAACGTATACGGTCTCTGTTTCTTGAACAACTCCAGTCTTCACAGTAGGTAGGAATAATTCCAGAGTGACAAAGGACCTTTCGTTACCGTAGGCCCACCCCACGGTGTTGCGGGTCCTCGCACGGTAATAAATCGTAGTGTTACTAGGAAGTCCGGTTAAGAGTCGAGAATAAGGCCCCTTTTCAAAGGTGCCGGTCTCGGTTAAACTGTCAACGTATGCGCCAGGAGAAAACCCCCACTCAAAACCCCGCTCACTGCATCTCTCCCAATCACTGCCGGTATCGGTTATCTCTCCCTGACCGGTGAAGCTGGTTGCTCTGATGCCTGTAGCGCTATGAGTAACTACTGCAGGGGCATGCGCAGTGGAGAAAGTTCTCTCATCACCATAATCCCACCCGACTGAGTTTTTAGCCTTGGCCCGGAAGTAGATTTTGGTATCTGGGGGAAGACCAGTGAGCAGAAGCTCGTACCGGAAAGGGAAACGCCTATTGCTACCAAAATTCCCTTTTTCAATTACACTATTGGGATACACGCCGGGTTCAGTGCCCCATTCGAATCCCCGCACAGTGCATTTCTCCCAATCCACCAGCCTCCCCCCAACCCATCTTCCACTACCTGTATAGACTATTCGCCCCCAGACACGGGCTTTGGTTGCAGCAATCCACGTCATCCATCGACGCTCTTCACGGGTCCGTGCTGGGCCAATAGTTGCCACTACGGGGAGACGCGTGCTCCAAAAAGCTACCTCATTTCCATATCCCCACCCAGCACTGTTACGAGCCTTAGCTCGATAGTAGATTACAGTGTTAACAGGAAGACCAGTTAACACCAAGGTGTAAGTTTGATGCCATTCGTTCACACCGAAAGAGCCAGTCTCGGTTACACTATTGGGGTATACACCGGGTTCAGTCCCCCACTCAAACCCCCGCTCGCTGGCAAGTTCATGACCGACATCCGATATATTCCCATGGCCTGTAGCAACAGTTCCGTGTATCCAGGTGGGTCTCCGGGTGGAAACTACGGGAGGGTATACTGTAATGAATGATACCTCCTGCCCATATCCCCATCCAGTAAGATTACGTGCCTTGGCGCGGTAATAGATTCTAACAAAGCTGGGGAGATTGGTTAACGCCAGGGTGTAATGCTCACGCCTGGGGGTCACGCCGAAAGTCCCTGTCTCGGTTACACTATTCGGATACACCCCGGGCTCAGTACCCCATTCAAATCCCCGCTCGTCACAGAGGTAATGGCCTATGTCCACTATCCTACCAGTGCCTGCAGCGCTGTTCTTTGTGATGTTTAGAGCAGAACCTGTGGTAACCGCGGGGTAGTGTTGGGTTACGAAAGTCTTTTCATCACCGTATACCCGACCTAGGGAATTGCGGGCTTTGGCACGGTAATAGATTGTGACGAAGCTGGGAAGATTGGCTAAAAGTAGAGAGTAGTGCCCTGTTCTAAAAGCACCTGTCTGGGTTACGTCGTTAGGATAAACGCCTGAAGATTCCCCCCATTCAAAACCACGCTCCACACAATCCTCTCCACCGTCATCAATGATAAATCCTTGACCCATAGCCTCGACTTCGGTAACATGTGTAGCGTCGTAGGTCATAACCGAGGGAAGAATCAGTAAGCGAGTTTTGAAGGTTCTCTCCATACCGTAACCCAACCCAGCGCTGTTACGGGCCCTAGCACGGTAATAGATTGTAGTGTCCGTGGGAAGCCCGGTTATGATCCTGGAATAACCTCCTTCTTCAAAAGAACCGCTGTCAGTCACAATATTGGGATACACGCCGGGAGATGTCCCCCATTCAAATCCTCTCTCGGTGCAAGTCTCCCAGCCCCAGTGGGTTATCTCTCCCCGTCCGATGACGGTAAATGCTCTAATGTCTACAGCATCATAGGTGTTTACTTCAGGAGGTACTATCTTCTCAGTGACAAAAAACTCCTCAGACCCGTAACCCCACCCAGCACTGTTATGCGCCTTAGCTCGATAATAGATAGTGGTGTCGTCGGGGAGGCCGGTTAGGAATCTGGAGAAGAGTCCTACTTCAAAATCCCCTGTTGCAGTTACACTATTCGGATACACTTCTGGCTCAATCCCCCATTCAAAGCCCCATTCAGTGCAGTAAACAAAGCCTGAGTGAGTTATTGCTCCATTACCCATAGCAGTAGTTCCGGCAATCTCACTGGCAGGATGAGTAACCACTGTAGGAAGAATTGCTGTGTGGAAGCTCTCCACATCGCCTGCCTCACCGGGAGGAGGCTCTTCTCCCGGTTCCGGCGGGGCAACGCCACCATATCCCCAGCCCGCAGCGTTCTTTGCCTTGGCTCGGTAATAGATCCAAGAATCCTCAGGTAGCCCCGTCAAAGGCAAGGAGAAAGGTCCTGCCCCAAAACTCCCAGTTTCGGTCACGCTGTTAATCAGCGCACCCGGCTCGGTCCCCCAATCAAAACCACGCTCGGTGGGGGAATCGTAGCCTATATCAATTATCCTTCCCCGAGCTATAGCGCTGGTTGGCCCAACCTGTGTGGGCGGTAAGGTGCTCAACACTGGCACGTGCACAGTAATGAACTGTATCGTACCCCCATATGCCCACCCAACTACATTACGGACCTTGGCACGGACGTAGACCGTAACGAAACTAGGAAGCCCAGTTAAAGATAAAGAGTAGCGACCTGCTCCAAAAGTCCCTTCCTCGGTTAAACTGTCAATATATACGCCAGGAGAAAACCCCCACTCAAAACCCCGCTCGAGAACACGCCATCCAGGACCTCCGGTGTCGGCTATAAACGCGTGGATTCTAGCACTGGTCGGTGTAATCCCTGTGACGGCCCGGGTAAGAACCGCAGGACGGCCTATAGTGGTAAACGATAGCAAAGGGCCAAAACCCCATCCTGCAGAATTGCGGGCCTTGGCACGGAAGACATATGTAGTCCCCGGGAGAAGATCACGTAAGACCTCACTGAACGTCAGTTCTTTCCAAGCTCCAATGCCGGTCATGCTGTCTGTTAGGTTAGGTGAAACACCCCACTCAAATCCATATTCCTCACAATCCTCCCCACCGGTGGAGAGTATTTTTCCACTGGCAACAGCGCTGACGTGAGTAATGTCCGTGACCTCGAGAGTCTCCACTGTAGGTACTTCTACCAACCCGGTGGTGAAGGACACCTCATTACCATACGACCATCCACTAGGGTTGTGTGCCCTGGCGCGATAATAGATTATGGTGTCAACGGGAAGCCCGATTAAGCTCAGAGAATAGGCACCAGCTTCAAAAGAGCCGGCCTCGGTTACAGTATTGATATACACGCCGGGAGAGATCCCCCAGTCGAAACCCCGTTCATCGCAGTTTATTCCACCTGTGTCGGTTATGAACCCTCTACCGGTAGCGCTGGTTGGGGTGAGGTCTGCAATAGATCGAGTAGTGACTGCAGGTGGGTCTACGGTAAAGAAGGTCAGTTCGTCGCCGTATCCCCAATCTACGGGATTGCGCGCCTTGGCACGATAATAGATTGTGACAATGCTGGGAAGCCCGGTTAAGGTCAAAGAGTAGGGCCCTACTCCAAAAGTCCCCGTCTCAGTTACACTGTTGGGGTACAAGCCAGGGGTGGTTCCCCACTCAAAGCCCCGCTCATTGGCCATTTCAGCGCCTACGTCGGTTATCTCTCCGTGGGCCCTAGCGCTGGTTCTTCTAATTTCTGTAGCAGGATTGGTAGTAACTATCGGCTCCAGGAGCACTGCCGCATTGATCTCAAAGACCTGACTCCCTGAACAGGACCAGATTGTCTTCTCATCACCACCCACACCAGACCCCCCAGGAGAGCCAGCTGCTCTTATGGTCGAAAAATCGACTGTTGACAGCTCATGAAGTGCGCCAGCCCAGATAACCTTGGTGTTACCCCCTACAGCAGTCCACCATGGACAGCCAACTGATCTTATTACTGACAGATTATCGACTGAACGTTCTGCCAGATAAAATCCGCCTCCGACCATATTCTGCCATATGTGCCAGATTACATTTGCATCACCACCAATGCCCCGACTGGAAAGGTTCCTCCACCCGTACGCCGCTCTTATATGCCCTAATGTAGAAGCCGATAACTCCATTACACGCAGATGTCGACTACCACGACGCCAGGCACCCGCCCAAACCCTACTGGCATCACCGCCTATTCCTCCCACAGCCCAAAGCCCGTCATAGTTAGCAGCCTGAAGTACCGAAAAATCGACAGTCGAAAGCTCATAGACTCGGCAAACACGCATGTGAGCATTGTATTGTATATGCCAGATTCTATTTGCATCACCACCTATACCCACACCAGAATGGTGAGGGTATGGTGCACCAGCAGACCTGATGACGCTACCAAAAGACATAGTTATACAACTCCACCTATCTATTGACTACCAGATTGACACTCCATAAACCGCATTTATAAGAGCTGTGGCTTTACCTCCACAATCCCCGCAAACCCTTGCCGAAACAGCTCTTCTGCCCTGTCATCAAGGCTCTGCCCTGCAAAGAGATCAAGAGAAATACCCCTCTCTTTCAAATGTGCCAGTAACAGCTCTTTATCTACGACATTATATCCCGGAGGAAAGTTTGCCTGGATTGCTGCATTGATTGCATCCTTTCCTTCCAGAACCGTTACTCCAGGCACGCCGGCATACTGGGACAGGTCCCTATCATCCTCGACCAGTCGGATTTCAAGTCCTGGCTCGCTGTCCAGATTTTGCCAGCCACGACAGCGCAAATTGGGGTCTCTGGGGTCTATACCCCCAGCTCTCTTCCCCGTCTCAAAATCAACTTCGATAAGTAGCGCTCTCATTACAACTTCCTCCTTTCCTGTTTATTACGGCTTCCTGAAGTACACCCGCAGCCCCGTCTGCACGTCGTAGAGCTCCAGATTATCCCCCGAGGCAGCCATGTTATTGCCACGGAGCAGGTAAACACCGTCACCACTCACCACACCTTTGACATCGTTATTCCCGATCATGACATCACCACTTTCCTTAACCCCTCCTATCACATGCCACTGATCCCTGACCAAGTTTATGGCAGGCGTGTCGTCGACTCCCCAGCTCCCGCCAGCGAGCATCACCGCTATGGCAGCATCCTGCTTGAGGAAATTGTCGATCCCGGAGGTGTTTTTAAGTGCCCTTATCTTGAGCATGGCAACTACCCGAACGATCCCCACTCCTAACGGCAAGCCAGAGACACTTATCCCGGGAAAACCCGGATTACCCGCTATGCTGGTGATAACAATCTTCGGTACTTGGGTGCTCCAGAAATCAATATGGCTGGTAACAGCGGCCAGAGAACTCTCAATGGCACTTATCTTAGTATCAACCGCGCTGACGGCTGCTTGAAGATCGGTAACCATACCGTGGATAAGAGTAACTTCGCTCTGGATACCGGCTAAAGTGCTCTCAAGGGTGACTACCCGGGTATCAACCGCACTGACGGCTGTTTGAAGATCGGTAACCTTATCCTGAATAAGAGTAACTTCGCCCTGGACACTGGTTAAAATGCTCTCGATAGTAACTACCCGGGTATCAACCGCACTGACAGCTGTTTGAAGATCGGTAACCTTATCCTGAATAAGAGTAACTTCGCCCTGGACACTGGTTAAAATGCTCTCGATAGCAACTACCCGGGTATCGATCGCGCTGACGGACGCCTGAAGATTAGTAACCTCATGGTGGAGATCGGCAATCTTGTTACGGATAATGGTCAACTCTTGAGTGTCCTGACCCCCTCTGCGGCCTTCGATATAGAATCCACCGCCCATTATTCACCCCTCCCTGCCGGAAGCAACTTTCGCTCCTCTTCCTCTTTTGGGGTTCTTGCCATTCGGAAGACCATTCCCATCGTAATCATGATCATAAGGAGCTCCATGAAACCCCCATCGGGCAAAATCCCAGGTTCCTGAACACCCGGCCCCTCGGGCCATTGCGGCCAGAGAGGGGCAGCCGGCTGGGCCAGAAAGGTGGAAACCGCATCGGTTTCCTCATCGCTTTCCCTTTCGATGAGCGAGAGAGTCAGCGTGACATTGGTATTCTCAAAGCGAAATGCGCCGTGCAGCCTGACAAAACCGCCCGGATCAACCTTGAACCATGAATGCCCGAAGACGGTGACCGATTCCTCGCTGATTACCGCCCCCTCCGATGACAGATAAGACATCAGGGCGTATTCTCTTACCACATCGGTCGGGTTGGCCACAAAGATAACGCAGCCGATGTCGGAACCAGGCATATAAGTGATCCAGGGAGGTAAATCCCAGAAGACGTCACCCAGGGCACCTGCCAAATCTACGGCCATACTTACTTCTCCCAGAAAGGCGATCGGAAAGGCGGTTCCACCTCTTCACCCGCCAGCACCTTTCTAACCATGGTGATCGCCGTCGAGGCCAACCCAATCACTATAACCGCATTGACCAGAAATCCGATGAGTTGCGAAAATAACAGGGGCTGATATTCCGCCGGGTAATAATAGTAGTGCTGCGGTGGGTACCCATTCATTATCTCCTCCCTCCCTCAACTTCTTTGGGCTTCTCTTTGGCAGGGGCGAGCATCGGCGCTAGCATCCTCATCATCAGCATCATCACCAGTAACATCACTACCATATTTATCATCTGCTTTACCGGCTCGGGGATGATCAGCCAGATGAGCCCGCCGAGCAATATCGGGAAGACAGTCAAGGCGAGTATCCCGATGATGATCGGCATCCATGCCGTCCCCTTGGTCCAGGCCAAGGTTACCTGCTCGCTTGCTGGATCGGCAAAGACGATCTGGCCGTAACCCGGCCAGGGATCCACACCCGCCTCAAGGAGTGCTTGATTGAGCCCGGCAAGGGTTTCACTTGAGGGAGGCTCGGTAAAGTCGAGCTCCATCAACATGAGGCTTGGCTCAGGCATACTCTCCTCAAGCGGTATAAAGGAATTGAGGTCGTCGATACTGGCAAATGAGCCCAAGAGATAAGCCTTGGTCTCCGGCGTCAGCATTCTGTTCGGCATCTCTTATCTCTCACATTAAAGTTCCTATGCTTTCAAGCTATCCAGCCCGATAGCTATAAACATAAAGGGGGCTTAAAGCCACGACAGCTTTAGCCCCCTTGCAGGCAATAGAGTTCACCTGTATGAAACTCTAACCTATTTCATATCAAGCTTCATCGCCCCCAAAGAGGCTCGAAGCCTCCCGCCACCGTTGTCCCGGGCCTACCACAACGAAGGTGTTGCCGGCAATGGCCGCTCTGGCAGGCCTACCCCCGGCCGCAGGCCGGGGGGGTGACCGCGCCGTCGACATTCAGAGCCACGCCGTCCACACGAGGATTGCTTACAAGGATAGAAGTCAGAGCTTCCCTCCTCATACCGCCGGTCATAGAATCCCCTTATTCGGCTTTTGACAGCTTACTCGACGAGACGTCTCGCCTTGCGACCGTATGGCGTCAGGGTAGCGGTGAGGTCGGCGCCGGCGACGGCCCCGACGAGCTCAGCTACCAGGGTAACCCTGGCTGGGCCAACCAGCCTCAGCTCCTCGCCAAGCTCGCCCTGAGCAGGCAGGTCGACAGTGTAAGTGTCTGCGGCCAAGGTACCCTTACTCTCAGACCAGTAGGAGCGACCATCCTCGTTTACCGTCTCTCCGATCCGGGCGTCGGGATGTTCCCACCTCGAGATGCGGAAATTGACCCTAACGATGTCCCCGACGGCAGGGCCGGATTCAGCCGGGCTTGTCACCACGATGCGGTTGAGGAAGGCGACCTCACCATCCCTAACCTCAAATGAGGCCGTCCTCCTAGTGCCGACTTCCGATGCGGTCGTAATCTTCGCCTCTACTTTGTCGCGCTCGTCAATTCGATCGACAGCGTGTTTGCTCTCGGCGACAACTAAGGCCTCGGTAAAGGCCTCGATTGGCAGGCCGACCCAGAAGCCGGTGTCGATGCTATACACTCCGATTGGCTGAAGCTCATTCCGGAGCGGCGGGACATACCCCTTGGGCGGCTGAATAATAACCTGCTGCGGACCGTATGGCCTTGGTCCAGTCGGCCGTGGTCCATGCAATCCGTCATTCTTTTGATTCTTCATTGAATCGCCTCCGTCCCCTGCTTCCGCAGGGGCATGCTTTATTTTACGCGTTCCATCATCGGCTTCATCATGCCCACCATTATGCCCATCATCACGATCATCATGATCATGTTCATCATAGCGTTCATGTCGAATCCGCCCGGGGCTTGCGCCGGAAGGACATGTATCGCTCCGGTAGGCCACCCCCACCCGGGTTGCTGTGGCATAACCCTTGTTTGCTGTGTTCCGAACATTGAACTAACCTCCTTCAATTCTTATTTGAGATTGTCTATCTCACCCCTTCCAGCATCGGCTTCATCATGCCCACCATTATGCCCATCATCATGATCATCATGATCATGTTCATCATAGCGTTCATGTCGAATCCGACGGGGACGGCCTGCATCGGGAGGTAGGCCGGTGGTCCCCCAATCTGCATCGGGGAGGGGCCGGTAACCTGTGCTGAGCCGAAACCGCCTTGGGGAGTCGGGCCGTGGACCTGCTGCGCTCCAAACATTTGCTTACCTCCTTATTCTGGCTTTTATAAAGCCTTTTGGTATTCCGCTGGCTTCTCCTCAACCACAGCCGCCACTATGGCAGGAGAAGACCAAGGCATCAGTCGTTATCTCCTCCTGAACAGCCGGCTGGTTGACCAGCGTTCTACCAGCAACTCTGCCGCATCCCTGTCCGTCCGCTCGTCATAGAGCTCGGCCGTGTCCGGACAAGCCTCCATTCCTGGAGCAGCTACCCGGTTCAGCCCTCTCTTGAACCTCTCAGCGGTGGTGTTCGCGGTGAATCTATCAATGACCCCTCGCTTCAGATCCTCAAAAGTAGCATAAGCCATGTTCTTCCTCCTTACTTAGTTTTTGTTCTTTGCCGGCTGGCGGGCCGACCCTGATAGGACGAACATAGATTCTTCCCAGTTCAGCCACTTCTTATCCTGCGCTCTTATATATCCCTCTACTGCTTTCTTCGCCCACTCTCGCCTCTGTGCAAACAAAAGGGGGAACATCCCTTCAGATGTTTCCCCTTTTGATGTCCTTTCTTCAGTCGGAGGCTGCGGATTTGAACGGCCATTGCGAGGCTCAGCAACGAGCCTCATAGCAAACATAAGCATAAGCAGTCGGCCGAAATAGATATTCCACATATTCCCGGAAGAGCAACCTCGACCAAAAGGAAAGGGCGGGACAGCCCTCAACCTCTCAGTCGAAGGTTGCTGTCCCGCCCTTTTTTGGTCTCTCTTAAATGTTTATCTTACACTAGCACAGCTACGAAAGTTTGTCAACTTGCCATGGCAATTGCCATGACCATAGCTAAATTTCGACCGTTATCCCCACAATTAGCTACGTTTTGACCGTCTATTTCACGTTCTCGATCTTTCCTTGAATCCCAAAAAAGGTATTCATCTGGATACCTAATTGCAGGACCATGTTGTCGATGAGTTGAGGGATATTCGCCGCAGCCTCAGCGGTCCGGGGGTTAAATTGCACCTCGAATTTGTTGTCCTTATGGCACTTCCGGATCACCACGGTGTAATATCCTCCTATCTGTTTTGCTCGCTCCATGTCTTCGGCCGAGACACCCATCTGTGGAAACTCCATTACTTACTCTCCTTTCACCTCTTCGTATTCCCAACCTGGTGGAACTTGGGGCTGCTGCCCAGCGGAACTTATCCCAAACATGCCGCTGAACATGTTCCCCATTTGCTGGCCCATCATATCGGCTATCGGACCGAACATGCGATCGTGTATAGTCTTCCCAGCCGGAGCAGGTTTCTGCTTCTCCATCAGCGTCCGCACCTCCGGTACCACCTGCTCCGCCAGTATTCTCGCCCCTTCATAGGCGGCACGATCCGCTATGTCTTTGCTGGATTCTTTGGCCCTGGCAGCGGCGGCGTCTTGCTCCAGCCTAGTCTCTTTCATCAAATCTAGGATTGGTTTGATCCTGAGCGCATCAGCCTCTGCGGCTGTCCTCTGAATACTCATCAAGTCCATGACCATAAGCATCGCCGCTCTCAACTTCATCATTCCCCGGAATTCCAGTTCAGCCTCGTGGTCACCATCTGCCAATCCCCGCAGTAGCACTTCTGGGTTCGTGCGCTCGTCCTTCTTGTAGACCGCTGGCATTGTCTCCCGCTTTTTATCCTGATTCGATCTTGTCTCATCCACTTTTCCCTCTGGCGGGATATATTCGGCAAATACCCGGTCCACGGTTTGACGGGGATATTCAAACTGTTCCCTCACTTGCTTGGGGCTGTAGCCGCGGTTCCGTAGCTCCCGGATACTGTCCATGACACCGAGCTCCTTATCCGTGGGCTGGGGTGGCTCCCCCGAAACAGCTTTACCAAGCTCTGAGGCGTTGTTCTCGGGCACATTCCCATCCTCACGAACCTGATCGGTTGGCTGACTAGGAGGAGGAGAAGGCTCAGCCGGGGGTTGGTTCTTGGTCTTGTCGTGCACGTGGGCATGGGACATATGTCCACCAAGAGCCTGCATGGTCTTAAACTTTTTACCACATATGCTGCAAGTAAACATTTCTATTCCCCCCTCTACAAGTAACTATGGTGAGTAACTATGGCACCAGTAGCTATGGCAAGGCATTTTCTCCCTTACTCTCTTCGGCCATGCCCCCGGTTACCCCCCTGTATCCCCTGTATTTAGTTTAAGCCTATTCCAGCGGCAAATCAACCTAGGAGCAGCATTATTGCCTCCTCTAACCCAACCTGAGGCACCAGACGAGCCACCCTGATAGCATCTCGCACATCCTGGATCCGTCCATCCAGCTTCTGAGCTATGCTCAGCGCTACTGACTCTTCCATTCCCTCACGCCTCTGCAGCACCCCTTCGACCACCTTCTTGAACTCCTCTGAGGTGTAAGGGCGAACTTGCTTGACAGCAAATCTGGAAGTCAGCTCCGGGGGAAGCTTCCCCAGGACATTAACCGTTGCCACCACTCGGCATTCAATCTTCTCATCGGCCATCCGTCCCACCTTCGTCCTGCTCACTCCCCCCCCTTCCATCACCGACAAGAGGGCGGCCTGATCCCTGCCGTCCATCTTATCGAGCTCGTCGATGAGCAAGACGTAAGGCCGGAATTCCAAAAGCATCTCCTGGAGGCCGGCTTTAGATACCGCCGACCCCAGTGCCCAGTGAGCACGACTGCCCAACACCCTCTCCAACTCTAGGAGGAATAAACTCTTTGCCAGCGCCGGCGGTCCCGAGAGAAGCACGTGCACCGGCTTTGCAGCGAGGACAACAGCTCTCAGCAATTTCTTGATCTTCTCGTGGCCTACGATGTCCTGGAAGATATCCTCCGGCAGGCTATCGGGAATCGCTGGGACTTCATCCTCGGCAGCCTGTGGGTTACCTAAGCTCTGGGCAATGGCATAGCCCTCCGGGGTCAACTTCATTCCCCGATAGCTGTTACTGTGCGAGACAACCTCCAGTAATCCCATCTGGATTAGCCGGTTAAGCGTAGCCGGCCAAACCCTGACCGTGTCCCAGCTCCAGCCAAATTGAGAGAAATGCTCTGGATCTCGGTCAGTGGCGTTCTCGTATTCAAGTATCCTCTGTAGTCCCTCTTTGTCATTCTCTGTTAGGTTTATCATTTCCAGCCTCTTTCCTTCGAAATCTGCTCATAGGCCACATGGACGAGCTTGAACAGGTGCTCCGTTTCCCTGCCGGCCACATCTGGGTGCAGCCGCTTGACAAGGCTCAGGTACCGTTTTTTTACCTCCTCGTCCGAGGCCGATTCCTCTAGACCAAGCATATGATAGGCCGCTCCTTTATTCAATGCCAGACCGGGCTGCCCCATGATCCTTGACGCATCAAATTCACCAAAAACCTTCTCACAATCCTTAGCGAGGCGCTCCATGAGTTCCTCAAAAGTCCGGTTCATGAAGTCAGTATACCAATCCCGGCCTCTCATCTCCGCGCCTCCTCCCACGCCTTGCGCCGGCTGGGGTGCCGGAGATGACGTATGGCCTGTTTCAAGTTTAACCGCACCGTCTCCTTCGATAGGGAGAGCTTCTTTCCAATACTGCTGAAAGACTGCCCATGCCCCTTCTCTCCAAAGCGCATGTATACCACCAGTCGCTCACGGTCAGGAAGGCTGTCAAGGATTTCTGCTACCTTCCTGTCATCCAGTTCAGGCAGGCCGCGAGGTCCGAAAACCTCTATCCACAGCTTCTCGGCCGGCGTCAAATCCCGCTTGTTCATTTTGGCTCCTCTTCTTGCGCCACTTTTCGTATTCACCGGTTTTGCCTCTGATGTATTACCACAATCGCCTCGGCACAGCCCTGACACAATGCAAAGCTGCGTGTGCCCAGCTTATCTGTCCAATTGACGACAGGCTTCTCCTTCCCACACACACTGCAAAACCCTCTGGCAAAATAATCGAAGTCACCTAAATCGTTGTGGACTGTTACGTGGATAAATGTATTTACCATTTTTCATGCTCCTCCTGCTCGATTCCCCACAGTCTACGCGCGTAGTCCTCCATGCCGAGGTTGGCAAGCTCGATATATTCCTCCTCCTCGTCGTCATCATCATCTTCAGTCATCCCTAAAAATCGATCCCAGCCCTCGGGTGGCGCTCCTCTCACTCGCCTTTCGAAACAGCTATCGCAATAACCCTTGCCCTCATATTGCTGAACAGTCTTCGTGATATGCTTGGGCCCAACCAGGATGCCGCATCCGTCGCACCGGGTATGCCCTCTCCGCGGGAGTCCACACCAGCAGAGGATTTCGATCCCCTGTGCTGCTAAAATGCCTTTGATTTTGTCAGCGTAGCGCGGTACCCCGAGAGTGTTAGCAATCTGGTTTATGGGCAGTTTTTCTTCGAGATACAGCCGCTTGACCTCGTGTTCGTCTATAGCACAGCTTTCCCCATCGTTAGCTATCCCCGCCAGATTTGCCATTTTCCTTCTCCATTTGCGACATCCTTTTTTGATACCCCCTTCCCAAACCAAATGCTAGTACCAATGCATCACGGATTGAAAGATTCTCTATCAACATGTTAAACACAAACATAAGCTGTGACCTGTCTTTTTCAAGTGGAACCCCGCATGCAAAAGCTTCGTCAAATAATTCCGCAACCAAAGTTTCGTCCAACCCCTCTCTCTTAGTCTTAGATTGCTCAACCTCATCGCCCAAGATACTTTCTAAATCTTTCCTTAGTTTTGAACTAAGATCATCCACAATTTGCCTCCTCCTCGCCAGCTTCAGCCAGTTCCAGGTCTTTCCTATCCCTTGCCTTCTTTTGCTCTCGCAGCATCTTCCCACTCCAGCCAAACACGCAGCCTAAGCTGCAGAACGGCATGGCCCTGCCTCGCTCAACTGCAAACCCTTCGGTGTTGTACCTGTCCGGTTCCCTGAGCCAGAACTGGGCAAAGGGTTTAATCTCTTTGCCACAAATGCGGCACTTAGGCTTGGTTACTGCCATCCTTATCCTCAACCATCGCCTCTTCTGAGGATATCTCCCACCCCTCAACCCGAGCAATGCCTCTATAAAACTCAATCTGTTTCTCTACACCTTCAAGAGCAGTGTTAGTAGCAAGCAAGCGGCATTCAAGTGCCTTTTTATACATATCCATAAACTCCTGCCGATTTCCAATCTCGCCGGCTACCTTTGCTCTCTCCATCAACTCCCGAGTCAGCTCATACAATTTGAGCGCCTTTTCGCCTAAATGCACAATCTTTACCAGCTCCTCTTTTTCTTCAGGAGTAAAAAGATAGAACTCGTCCTCTTTCTTATCTTTGCAGATCCGCTTCATCGCTCTCTTTCCAATTAAGACAAAGGTGCAGCAAGGGCGTAGTGTTCAGACCTCTTGAATGCTTATCACTTTGAAGCTCCCGAAGCCAGCGCTTCTCCAACCAAGAAGCCCGAACTCCTCTCCATAGGGGAGGACTCCTTTGAGGGCTTCCATGTCTATGGGGCAGTTTTCCCTTATCTTGATCTGGAATGCTATCCTCACCCCTGGATCGAGAGAGTCCGAATTAACGGGGACAACACGAGGCACTCCGCCCACCCCCATGCCTCTCACGATCCTAGACAGGACACTTTCGGGTTTCGTTATCTCCCTGCCACCCCGCACAAAAGGAATATACCGAGGGGAGATGAACAACCATTTGTCAATTCGCCCCTTCACGGTGGTTGCACTGGCCCATTCCTTAGTACGCCCCTTAATCCCCGTGAACTGAGGAAACTCGCCAAAGGCCTCCTTGAACCACCCTTTCACTTGGTAGTCCATGAGACAAATTTTACCGTCGTGGACATAGAAGGTTGTGGGGCGCTCTTTCTCCTCACCCGCACCTTCAAACACCTCCTCATCCTCCCTAGTAGGGAGATGCTCTTGCCGAATCTCTTGGACTGGTTGCGTGCCCAGAAGCTCGGTTATGGTCTCAAGTTCCACTTGATACCTACGGTACATTCTTGCTTACCTCCTTTGTTTTACTTCGCTATGCCATGCCAAGCCTCGCCCTTGCTGCACCATACAACACCACACCTTTGCTTTACATTACGCAACGTCACCTCACCCTACCTTGCTGTGCCTTTGCGTTACACTGCTTGACACCGCCTTTGCTCTACATCACTTAACTACACTTCACTATACCCCGCCTTTACATTGCCGAGCAAAACCACACGCAACTCAACACTGCCTTTACCTTACAGCATGTCACAATACCTTACAGGACTCAACTAAACACAGCACCGCCTTTACTTTGCTTCACTCGACACCACGTCACCGCGCTCAGCGCTACCTCCGCGCTGGTCCACACTGCTTAACACCGCCTTTGCTCTACATCACTTAACTACACTTCACTATACCCCGCCTTTGCATTGCCCAGCGAGACTGGACGAAACTCAACGCTGCCTTCACCTCGCTTCACCAGACACCACACTGCCTTCACTTCGCTTCACCCGACACCACCGAGCAAAACACAACTCCACGCTACATTGCCTTTGCGACGCCCCACACCACCGCACTTTGCGTTACCTCCGCGCTGGTCCACACTGCTTAACACCGCCTTTACTTCACTTCACCCCACACAACTGAACAAAACACAGCCACACGTTACCTTGCCCTTGCAGTACAACACTCAGCGCCACACCGTGCACGACTCTGCCCTGCTTCGCCTTTGCGCTACAAAACGCGACCCAACGCAATGTTACCCCTGCCGCGCGTTACTCCACTGAACTGCGCTGGACCGCACTTCACACCACTCTGCTCCGCCTTTGCTCTACAGTACTCTGTACAACCACACTTCACTTGACCTCACCTTTGCATTGCCCAGCGAGACTGGACGAAACTCAACGCTGCCTCCTCTCTACTTCACTACCACGGCCGGGGATAACATCGACCGCAAACCCATCCGCCATCTTTCCTCTGCCACCAATTGCTAGAATCACAGGCCCCGCAAGGATGATCCGGTTTAGGGGTTGTGGCACGTGCAACAACCCTTCGCAACTCCCCCCGAACAATCGCCCATTGGTCGTTCGGAATCGGCCACTTGCGAGAGGTGCGTTTTCTCATCTCGTCTCGTCAACCTCATCATTTTCGTAGATAATTCCTAATTCGCATTCGTCTTCGCTCCATACTAGCCTCTCTATCCCCGCCCAATCACAATCTTCCCAGCAATGGATGCAATTATAGATTGGCCTACTCATCGTTTGCCTCCTCAAAGGTCCTTACTCTCATGGATTGCCATTATAATTTGGCAGCAGTCGGAGCATAGAGCAAAATAATGTCTGCCTATCGTGTCATCCCAGTATACCGTAGGACCCTGTTGACCACATACACTACAATACCCTTTGTGGGAATACCTGAATCCATGCTTCCCAGATGGCAATGACTTTCGCATAAAACTATTTCCCATGATTTGCCTCCGCCATTTCCTGTCTAAGTGCCCCGGATGGTCTCAAGTTATTCTTCTCAAAAACAGGTATGCCACACTTATCGCAGGCATCCTCTATTTCCTGAATCCATTCTTCAGGGGGGTGAAACCTACTTGGCCCCGATTGTCCACCGATGATTACCCAATCAACCATCTCCGGTGCAAGGAGCGACACTTTTTCCAGCAGAGGTTCAAAACTGATATATTTAACCCTCGCTTCTACATCGGCGATATGGGCCAAGCCATATTGAATCTGCTCATTTGTCGTAGCGGTAAAACCAACAAAACAATTATCCGGAAACGGCGAGAATTTGATCAGGTTCTGGGGCTGTTTTGTCAGGATATAGAAACGATCATGTTTATTATCCATCGCATTTAGTATTGCCTCAGTCCATTCTAAAGGAATGCCTATGCCAAATAAATCCGACATACTGCACACAAAAATACCTCTCGGCTTGTCTAATCCCTGTTCA